>NZ_VFMM01000001.1:2725423-3050846 GCF_006715085.1 Kribbella jejuensis
TTCATCCGGGACCTCCCCGTCGTCGGCAACTGACGACAGGGAGGTCCGCCGGGGTCAGAGCTGGACGATCTGGCTGCGTTCCGGGCCGACGCCGATCGCGGAGATCCGCGCACCGCTCAGCGACTCGACCGCGCGCACGTAGGTCTGCGCCTCCTTCGGCAGGTCGTCGAAGGAACGGCAGCCGGTGATGTCGTCCGACCAGCCGTCGAACTCCTCGTAGACCGGGACCGCGTGGTGGAAATCGGTCTGGGTCATCGGCATCTCGTCATGCCGGACGCCGTTCACGTCGTACGCGACGCAGACCGGGATCCGCTCGCGGCCGGTGAGGGTGTCCAGCTTGGTCAGCACGAAGTCCGAGACACCGTTCACGCGGGCGGCGTACCGGGCGATCACCGAGTCGTACCAACCACAACGCCGCGGGCGCCCGGTGGTGACGCCGAACTCCGCGCCCTGGGTGCGCAGCCATTCGCCGTCCGCATCCAGCAGCTCGGTCGGGAACGGGCCCTCGCCGACGCGCGTCGTGTACGCCTTCACGACCGCCATCACCCGGTCGATCCGGGTCGGCGGGATACCGGTCCCGGTGCAGGCACCGGCGGAGATCGCGTTCGACGAGGTGACGAACGGGTACGTGCCGTGGTCGACGTCCAGCAGCGTCGCCTGGCCCGCTTCCATCAGCACGGTCTTGCCCTCGTCGAGGGCCTGGTTCAGCAGCAGGCCGGTGTCCGCGACCATCGGCCGCAGCCGGTCCGCGTACCCGAGCAGCTCGTCGAGGACCTCACGGATCTCGACCGCGCGCCGGTTGTACACCTTCACCAGCAGCTGGTTCTTCTGCTCCAGCGCACCGGTGACCTTCTGCTCGAGGATCTTCTCGTCGTACAGGTCCTGGATCCGGATGCCGACCCGGTTCATCTTGTCGGCGTACGTCGGGCCGATCCCGCGCCCCGTCGTACCGATCTTGCGGCTGCCGAGGAACCGCTCGGTGACCTTGTCGAGGGTCCGGTTGTACGGCGGGATCACGTGGGCGTTGGCGCTCACGACCAGCCGCGACGTGTCCACACCGCGCGCCTGCAGCGCGTCGAGCTCCTGGAACAGCACGCTGAGGTCGACCACGACCCCGTTGCCGATCACCGGGGTGACACCCGGTGTGAGGATCCCGCTCGGGAGCAGGTGCAGCGCGTACTTCTCGGATCCGATCACGACCGTGTGGCCGGCGTTGTTGCCGCCGTTGAACTTGACCACGTAGTCGATGACCTCGCCCGTGTTGCCGAGCAGATCGGTCGCCTTGCCTTTGCCCTCATCGCCCCACTGGGCGCCGACGAGCACGATTGCGGGCATCTCAGCCCTCCTCTTCACGCACCAACTTCACACCCCGTGGCGGTCGGTGCTGGAAACGGTGAAGCCCGGAGACATTCACCGAACGTTCATCCGGCGATGCATCCAGGCTCTTGCGACCAAAGCTTACCGGACCGTGGCGCGAGCGTTTCGGGCCTGTCCAGAAATCTCCAGCGACCGTTTCAAGTCACTGTTTCATCAATTGACGGGTTGCCATTTTGCGTGATCACGTGCACACTCTTAGTCAGCGGCCCGCCGAAACTGCCGCAGGGGACGGTTCCGGCGGGCCGCTTCCTCATGTCCGGGCTATTCCACGCCTGCCGCACCCGAGGCGAGCCACTCGTTGATCCGCCGCTCGGCCTCCTCGCGGGAGACGTCGTCGACCCGCGTCATGATCGCCCAGCGGTGCCCGAACGGGTCGATCACAGTGCCGAACCGGTCGCCGGTCAGGAAGGTCTGCACCGCCTCCACCGACGTCGCGCCGGCCTCGATCGCCTTCGCATAGGTCTTGTCCACGTCCGGCACGTAGTGCACCAGCGACGAGTGCACCCATTCGCCGGTCGGCGCCCGGAGCCCGATCTGCGGCATCTCGTCGCTCAGCTGCAGCAGCGAGTTGCCGAACTTGAGCTCGGCATGCGCGACCCGGCCGTCCGGCAGGTCCTGCCGGCTGATCACCTCGGCGCCGAATACCGACGTGTAGAAGTCGATCGCCTTCGGGCCGTCCGCGACGGCGATGAACGGGGTCAGCGAGTGATAACCGTCGGGGATGGGGTTTACCGTGTTCGTCGTCATGCCCTTAGTCAATCCGACGGCCCCCGCGGGGGTCTTGTAAGAAAGCGACAGCCCGCGTTGACCCACTCCCCCGACAGTGAGAAGGGCATCCTGCATCCACGGGAGCAGGCCCGGCACCGCTCGCTCAACCGGCTCGCGCCCGGGCCGCAGGCGGCCCGCTTCGTGGAGTGGTACTGGATCGTCGAATGGGACCTCGACGAGCCGTACACCGCGGAGGTGCTGCCGTTCCCGGCCGTGAACGTGACGTTCGAGCAGCCGGGTGGCGCGTTCGTGAACGGCGTCTGCACGCGGAAGTTCTCCCGGGAGCTCGTGGGGCGGGGCCGGGCGTTCGGGGTGAAGTTCTGGGCCGGTGGGTTCGGGGCGATCACCGGGCTGGACGTCGGCTCGTTCCGGGACGAGGTGCTGCCGTTGACCGCGGTCTTTCCCGACGGCGACCGGCTCGCGGACCTGATGTTCGAGGCCGAGTCCGACGTCCGGCGGCGCGCGGTGTTCGAGGCGTTCCTGCGTGACCACCTCGCTCCGCCGGACCCGTCGTACGAGCTGGTCCGCGAGATCGTGTCGACGATGGCGGCGGACCGTTCGGTTGCCCGCGTCGACGAGATCACCGAGCGTTTCGGCGTACCGATCCGGACGCTGCAGCGGTTGTTCCGGCGGTACGTCGGCGTCGGTCCGAAGTGGGTGCTGCGCCGGTACCGGTTGCACGACGGCGCGGAGCTGCTGGCGCAGGGCGAAGTCACCGAGCTCGCGGAGCTGTCCGCGGCACTCGGCTACTTCGACCAGGCGCACTTCTCGAAGGAATTCAAACAGCAGATCGGGCTGACCCCGGCCGAGTACGCAGCGCGCGCCGCGGCCGAGCGCCAGGTCACCTACCGCTGACCTTCACCGTCACGGCCATCGCCAGCGCAGTCGTTGCGGCAGCGAGCGCGACCAGGAAGCCGTACTGGGCGCTGTGCCCGTCGACGATCCACCCGGCGAACGCCGAGCCGAGCGCGATACCTGCCGCGCCGCCCGAGTTGAGCCAGGTGAAGGCCTGCGTCAGTACAGCGGAGTCGACCGCCGACTCGGTCAGCACGGCGGACAATGTCTGGAACGGCGCGATCGCCAAGCCCGGGAGCGTCAGTGCGAGCGCGGCGGTCAGTGGCGTGTGTACGGCGATCAGTGGCACGCAGCTCACAGCCAACCAGATGAACGCGATCACGAACTGTGTCTCCGGAGCCGTCCGCCAACGCCTTGCCCCGTAGGCGAATCCCGCGATCAGACTCACCAGGCTGGTGATGCTGTACAGCGGCCCGGCGAGTCCCGGCGTACCCCTGGAGACCGCGAAGGCTGTGACGGACACCTGCATGCTGCCGAAGAACAGACCGATGCCGATGTTCGTACCGACCAGGCCGACGAATCGCTTGTGCAGCAGTCGTTTCGAGCCACCGTGTTGACCGGGTGCCGTCGGCGGTGGCGCCGTACCTCGTTGCACCGCAAGCAGGAAGCCGCCGGCCAGAAGTAGACCTGTAGCGAGCAGTGAGCCTGCTGCAGGACTAGTGGACGAGCTGACGATGCCTACGAGGCCGGGACCGACCATGAACGCGACACCGACGCTAAGGGCTTCCAGGGCGAACGCTGAGGACAGCAGTGGATTCTCTCGGAGCGCATATGCCCAGCGAGCTCCTGTCTGTGCACCCAGCTGAGGCAGTGATCCTCCTGCGAGCACAGCTGCCGCCACGAGTGACCACAGGGACGCGTTGGAGACAGTGAGGACGATCAGCAGCGCCATCATCATGGCGTGCGTGAGCAGGGTGACGGGCAGCATGCGGGTCTGACCGAAACGGTCGATCAGCCGTGCGACCTGTGGCCCGGCGACGGCCTCCGCCACAGCAAACCCGCCGGTGACGGTGCCCGCGGCTGCGTACGAGCCGGTCGATCCGTGGACGAGCCAGACGATGCCGAGGCCCGTCATCGCGATCCCGATCTTGGCCGGGGCCGCCGCGAAGTAGAACTTCCACGCGCCAGGAGTCCGCAGTACCGCTGTGTAGGCGTTGCTGGGCGCGCCGATCCGTCCGGTGAGAGCCGGCACGGTGTGACCTTCCGCTGCCCGATGGGGCGGGGGACCCGACCGTGGGCGTCCTGCTTCGCCGGTCTGTCCGTCCGCCTAGAACCGTCCATGTTCGGCAAGAAGCGGGGACGCACGCCGCCTGCCGGCACTGTCAACGGGCAGAAACTTCGAGTGCTTCAGGTTGACCGGAACAGTCTACCGTCAACGAGCACCGGCACCACATCGCTCGCGTCCACCTCGGCTGCGATCACAACGTCGTCTTGGAAGCCGTACTGGGTGATCTCCCGACCGCCGGCGCACTCGTGGAGGTATTTCGGCAGTTCGTCCGCGACCGCTTCGTACGCCGCCACTGCCGCCCGCGCCTCCGGGGAGAGATCGTCGCTGCGCAGCGCGCTGAGGAAGCCGCCGGCACCCCACAGATCCTCGACGGCGGGACGCAACGAGCCGTCCCGCCAGCGTTCGCCGGCGGCGATCGCAACGACCTTCGGCCGCCTGCCACCGTCTCCACCGCGTATCTGGTTGCGGACCCAGTCCGCGGCAGCCCGCCGGTTACGCAGTGACACCGCGATCACCGTGGCGCCGCTGTCGCTCAGCTGCTTCGCGATCGTCGAGCCGTTGGGTGACGGCAGCACGAGCCTGGTGATTCCGGTCACGCTGCGGATCGATGCCGGCGACAAGCTCACCTCTCCCGGCCCAGCCGCGGAGCGCCCGACCGCCAGCGTCGCGCCGTACTCTTCGGCATACGCGACCGCGGTCTCGTCGCGCCACCGGTACGGGTATACGTCGATGCCGCGATCCACCGCGACAGTCACGGCAGTCGTGAACGACAGCACGTCGACGACCGCGACGATGTCACCGGCAACCACCTCGGCGCCGACCGGACCCCAGTCGAACCCGACACCGAATCCGGCCTGTGCGTATGGGCTGGTCACCCGGCAGATCTTCGCGCCGGGAAACCAGCCCCACAAGCGGGTTTCAGCTCAGTACGTCGGCGGCCGTCGGCGAGCTGTCGCGCAAGAACGTGGCGCACCGCTCGGCCTCGTCCTTCTCGTCGATCAGCGCGGCCGCCTTGCCGAGCGCGGCCAGCGCGCGGAGGAAGCCGCGGTTCGGCTCGTGCTCCCACGGGACCGGGCCATGACCCTTCCAGCCGTTGCGCCGGAGCAGGTCGAGCGCACGGTGGTAGCCGGTCCGCGCGTAGGCGTACCCCTCGATGGTCCGGCCGTCCGCGAGGGCGCCCTCGGCAAGCACCGCCCAGGCCAGCGAGGACGTCGGGTACTTGGCGGCGACGTCCGCCGGAGCGGCCCCGTCGGCGAGTTCCGCCGCGGCCGGGTCGACCGGTAGTAGTGTCTCGGGTGGACCGGAGAGCAGATTGTTCAATTCCATAAGCACATCTTCGCCGATCACGCAGCCGTACCGGCACGTGACCGTCTGACGAAATCCGTTGACCGTTCACCCGGCGGCCACGGATGCTTGAGACCCTGCGTCAAACCGCCGTGGTTCCCAGCTACGGCCGGAAGGAGGCACCGGATGAGCGTCATCGTCCTGAACGCGTCGTACGAACCGCTGCACACCGTCTCGATCCAGCACGCCATCCGGATGCTGGTTCGTGAGGTCGCGGTGGTCGAAGAGGCGCACGGAGAGCGAACCATCGGCCCGTTCCCGGTCCCTCGCGTGCTCCGCCTGGTCCGCTACGTCGTCACCCATTGGCGCTACGCGGCCGGCCGGATGAAGTACAGCAAGCACGGCGTCCTGCGCCGCGACAAGTTCCGCTGCGCGTACTGCGGCCTCGACAACGCCGACACCATGGACCACGTCCAACCCAGGTCCAGAGGCGGCCGCACCGAGTGGCTGAACGCGGTAGCCGCCCATGCCTCCTGCAACGAACGCAAAGGCAACCGGACTCCCGCCGAAGCCAACATGCCCCTCCTCTGGCAACCCTGGGTACCAACCCGCGCCGAGCTCGTCATCGACAGATGACGGGCATTTTTTATGCCCGGAGTTCTCCACAGATCTGAAATCGGCGGCTCCGGGACGGCCGAATCGCGGCAAGTTCTAGGGCATGAATCCTCAGCTTGCTGTGATGGCGTCGATTCGGGGTGGAGTGTTCACCCGGGCCGACGCGCGTGCCTGCGGGTACGCCGACGTTGATATCGACTCGTTTCTCGGGTCCGGGCGCTGGCGCCGGATCCGGCGGGGGACGTATGCCGCCCAGCGGTCGCTGATGCTGGTGACCGACGAGGTGCTGCACCTTCGGCGGACCTACCGGGTGCTGCGAGCGAGCGGGCCTAATGTGTTCGCCAGCCACCAGTCCGCCGCGGCCCTGCATGCGTTGCCGGTCTGGGGTCTCGACCTGACCCGGGTGCATGTGACAGCGCCCGACGGACGATCCGGCCGGCTGCGCGGCGTGCACCGCCACATCCGCGATCCAGTCGGTCCAGGGCTCCAGCTGTGGAACACGCTGCGGATGGTCTCCCCCGCCCGCGCGATCGCCGAGGTGGCCGCGACCGCACCACCCATGCCCGCGGTCGTCCTCGCCGACGCCGCGCTCTACACCGGCATCGTCGATCGACGCGCACTCAAGCAGGCGATCACATTGCTCGACCACGGCAACAAGCGCGCCCTCGACGTAATCGAGCAGCTCACCGGCGCGGCCTCGATCGCCGAGTCCCGTCTGCGCCAGATCCTCGCGACCGCAGGCCTTCCTGCGCCCAGCCCGCACCCGCCACCCGACCTCGATCAACCGGATCCCGACGACGTCGCGGCCGAGGCACTGTGGTTCCCCGACGAGCGCACGGTGGTCGAGTTCGAGCCGCGTTTCCCCTTCTACAGCGAGGAAATCGAGCCCTCCACCGAGGACCCACCGGTCTTCGAGGGCCCCCATCCCGTGGAGCACTGCTGGATCTCCTGGACCGATCTCGACGACCCGGCGACCGTGGCCGACCGCATCCGAACCACGTTCAGCCGAGCAGCCCGTCGCACCGGAATCCGGCACTTCAACCAGGCCCGCGTGCGCTGACGACAAGGAGTCATCCCATGCACACCCGAGACACGAAGCAGGCCCGCCCAGGGAAACCTCCCCCGACGGGCCTGCTCGGAACAGCGTTCGGAACGTCAGGCGTTCAGCGACGTACCGGTGGAGCGCAGGTTCTCGCACGCCTCGCCGACGCGCTTCGCCATGCCCTCTTCGGCCGCCTTGCCCCACGCCCGCGGGTCGTAGGCCTTCTTGTTGCCGACCTCGCCGTCGACCTTCAGCACACCGTCGTAGTTCGTGAACATGTGCGCCGCCGCCGGCCGGGTGAACGCGTACTGCGTGTCGGTGTCGACGTTCATCTTGATCACGCCGTTGTCGACCGCGGCCCGGATCTCCTCGAGCGTCGAGCCGGAACCACCGTGGAAGACCAGGTCGAACGGGCGGTCCTTGCCGAGCTTCGCGCCGACCTGCTCCTGGATCTCGGCCAGGATCTCCGGACGCAGCTTGACCGCACCCGGCTTGTAGACGCCGTGCACGTTACCGAAGGTCAGCGCGGTCAGATAGCGGCCGTTCTCACCGGTGCCGAGCGCCTCGACCGTGGCCAGGCCGTCCTCGACGGTGGTGTAGAGCTTCTCGTTGATCTCGTTGGCGACACCGTCCTCCTCGCCACCGACCACGCCGACCTCGATCTCCAGGACGATCTTGGCCGCGGCCGTCTTGGCCAGCAGCTCCTTGGCGATCTCCAGGTTCTCGGTCAGCGGCACCGCGGAGCCGTCCCACATGTGCGACTGGAACAGCGGGTTCTCGCCGCGCTTGACGCGCTCGGCGGAGATCTCCAGCAGCGGCCGGACGAAGCCGTCCAGCTTGTCCTTCGGGCAGTGGTCGGTGTGCAGCGCGATGTTCACCGGGTAGTTCTTGGCGACCTCGTGCGCGTAGGCCGCCAGCGCGACGGCGCCGGAGACCATGTTCTTGATCGTCGGACCGGACAGGTACTCCGCACCACCGGTGGAAACCTGGATGATGCCGTCCGAGCCAGCCTCGGCGAAACCGCGGATCGCGGCGTTCAGCGTCTGCGAGGAGCTGACATTGATGGCCGGGTAGGCGAAGCGGTTCTGCTTGGCCTTGTCCAGCATCTCGGCGTAGACCTCAGGGGTTGCAATAGGCATGTCTCGCGGTACTCCTCACAACACAGTTCTTGTGGGTTCGGCTCCAGTATTGCCGCCGGCTACTTCGTCGGATCCGGCGGCCCACCTGCTGAACCGGCCCGGTGGCCGGGGAGCGATCGGCAGGGATGCAGACCAGTTGGTGAACAGGACCGATCCAGTTCGTTGCCTGCGGGTTTCCGTCCCGAGACGCCGGACCGGCCGGTGCTGCGGGGCAGGTCAGGCGGACCCGGTTCGCGGGCCGCGCGGGGTCAGGGCCATGTGCAGCCGGTAGCGGTCGGCGCGGTACGCCGACCAGGACAGCTCGACGACCTTGCGGCCGGCGAACGTGGTGCGCTCGAGGACCAGCAGGGGTGCCCGCCGGGCCACGCCGAGCACCCGGGCGACATGACCGTCGGCGTTGTCCGCCCGGACGGTCTGCTCGCCGGAGGTGACGACAACGTCGTACTCACTCGCGAAGACGTCGTACAGAGTGCCGAGCTCACGGCCGAGCAGGCCGGGGAAGAGCGCGGACGGGTAGTAGCCGACCTCGTAGGCCATCGGCGACGCGTCGGCGGTCCGGAGCCGCTCGACCCGGATCACCTTCGTGCCCTTGGCGACCCGCAGGCCCTTCGCGGTCTCGTCGGAGGCCTCGATCTCGCTCGCCGACAGCACCACGGTCCCGGGTTCGAGCCCGCGGGCCCGCATCTCCCGGGAGAACGAGGTGAGGTGCAGCTGGGAGTCGACCTGGGGTCCGGTGACGAAGGTCCCCTTGCCGTGCACCCGCTCCAGCGCACCGGACTCGACCAGGTCGCTGATCGCCTGCCGGACGGTCACCCGGGAGACGTTCAGCTTGTCCACCAGGGCCCGCTCGGAGGGGATCGGGTCCCCGGGATGCAGCTCGACGTCGATCAGCCGTTCCAGCACCGATCGGACCTGGGCCCGCTTCGTCGCCACCATGGAATCTCGATCCTCCAGACCTGGGCGGGCCTCGGGGGTGCCCCGGGGCGCCGCTCACTGCTATCGTGCGCAGCATACCTGTTAAGACCAGATAGGACCAGTGATCCCAGTGGTGTCTGTCCCCAGCCAGGAAACCCGGATGGCGGCCGAGATCGCCGAGCAGCCGGCCGCCCTGGCCGCGACCTTCGAGCACGTCCTGCCGCTGCGGCACGACATCACCCGGCTGGCCGCCGGGCGCCGGAACGTGATCTTCGTGGCCCGCGGATCGTCCGACAACGCGGGCGTCTACGGGCGGTACCTGACCGAGATCCACGCCGGCCGGCAGGCGTCGCTCGCGGCCCCGTCGGTCGCCACGCTGTACGGCGCGAACCTCGACCTCTCGAACTCGCTGGTCGTCGCGGTCAGCCAGTCCGGCGCGACCCAGGAGATCGTCGACACCGCGGAGTGGGCGAAGCGGAACGGCGCCGCGATCGTCGGCATCACGAACGACGGCAACAGCCCGCTGGCGTCGACGGCCGACGTCGCGCTGATCACGCAGGCCGGCAAGGAACTCGCCGTACCGGCCACCAAGACGTACACGACCCAGCTGGCCGCGATCACGGTCGCCGTGGACGCGCTCGCACCGCGGCCGGGGACGCTGGACGCCGACATCGCCCGGGTTCCGGACGCGGCGACCAAGATGCTGTCCGGTTCGGTCGAGGCGGCGGCGGACCTGCTGGCGGGCGCCCACGACGTACTCGCGAGCGGCCGCGGACTAACCTTCGGCACGACGCTCGAGGTCGCCCTCAAGCTCGAGGAGACCTGCCTGCAGCCGGTCCGCGGTCTCTCCTACGCCGACCTCAAGCACGGGCCGATCGCCGTCGTCGACTCCGACCTGGTGACGATCCTGGTCGCCGCCGGCGAAGGCCCCGCACTGCCTGGCATGACCGAGCTGGCCGGCCTGGTCCGCGAGAAGGGCAGCAAGATCCTCGGCATCGGTGGCGACCCCACCTTCGCCGCGCGCTGCGACGTGAACCTCGCCGGCCCGGACCTCCCCGAGACCTTGGCCCCGCTCGCACTGGTCATCCCCGCCCAACGCGCCATCGAACTCCTGGCCCGCAAGCTGGGCCTCGACCCGGACGCCCCGCGCGGCCTCCGCAAGGTCACCCAGACGGACTGAACAAAGTGCTCACTCGGTGAGCACTTTGACTGGAATCGTGGTGGTCATCAACCAGGAACGACCTGAGAGAGGACCACCACGATGTTGCGAGGATTTGCGACCGTCAGCTTCTACGCCACCGACGTGAAGGCGGCGCGAGACTGGTACGAGAAGCTACTGGACACCGAGGCGTACTACGCGGTGCCGACCGCGGAGGCCCCGGCGTATGTCGAGTTCCGCTTCGGCGACCTGCAGTGCGAACTGGGAATCATCGACGCGAAGTACGCACCCCACCAGGTCGGAACCGGCGCCGGCGCCATCATGTACTGGCACGTCGACAACCTGGAAGCCACCCTCGCCCGCCTCCTCGACCTCGGCGCCACGATCAACGAACCCATCGTGGACCGCGGCAACAACACCGGCTTCCGCACAGCCTCGGTAACCGACCCCTTCGGCAACCTCCTGGGCATCATGACCAACCCGCACTACGCCGAAATCCTCAAACAACTCCACCCCGCAAGCTAGCCACCAAACCCGACCTCCACCGCGCGGCAACACTCCCCACGCCCACCCGCCGAGCAACCGCACACCCCAGCCTCCGGGCTCCCAACCAGCTACTCCCCCGAGCGCACCCACCGACGCATCCACCGAGGCCGCCTCAAGACCGGCCGCACCTACGTGCCGCCCAACCCCGTGCACCCGCCGGACCATCCCGCCCACGCCAGCCACCACTCAAAGCGCAACCTCACGCGCAACCTGACCCGCATCCCCCCGACCGCACCCCCGACCCATCCACTGAGCCTGCCTCAAGGCCGACCGCACCTACCTCCCGGTCGACTCGTGCACCCGCCGGACCGTCCCGCCTACGCCAGCCGCCACTCGAAGCGCCACCTCACGCACCACCCGAGCCGCCTCCCCCCGACCCCAGCCGACACGACGTCGCGCCTCGCCTCGTCGACGCGCCTCGGCTCGGCACGGTGGCTCCTCGCGGCTCGTCGGCTTGGCTCGGCGCCGCGGTTCGGCACGGCGACTCAACGCGACTCAACGCGGCGGATCGGCGCGGGGGTACGGCTTGGGTCAGCGGCGTGGGGTGGGGTTAGAGGTGGCCGCGGTGGGTTAGGGCGGTGGTTATTTGGGCGGCGGCTTCTTGTAGGTGGGGGAGGACGTCTTTGCAGAGGGACGTCGGGGTCGAGCGGGAGGCGTGGGCGGAGACGTTCAGGGCGGCGATCACCCGGCCTCGAGAGTTGTGGATGGGGGCGGCGATCGAGCGGAGGCCGAGTTCGAGTTCCTGGTCGACCAAGGCGTAGCCGTCCGCGCGAGCCTTGGCGATGGTGGCGCGGAGGTCGTCGGGGGCGGTTGTCGTGCGGTCGGTGAGCGGTTCGGCTTCGAGGGAGTCGAGGTACGTCGTGAGCTCGTCGTCGGGAAGGCCGGCGAGGAGGACGCGGCCCATCGAGGTCGGGTACGCCGGCAGGCGCGCGCCGACGCCCAGGGCGACCGTCATGATGCGGCTCGTGGGTACGCGGGCGACGTACACGATGTCGGGGAGATCGAGGGTCGCGATCGAGCAGGACTCGCGCGTCTTCGCGCTCAGTTCCTCCATGAACGGGCCGGCCAGTTCGCCGAGGTCGAGAGACGACAGGTAGGCCCAGCCGAGGGCGAGGACGCGTGGGGTGAGCGAGAAGCGGCGGTTGTCGCTGCGTACGTATCCGAGCTCCTCCAGGGTCAGGAGGATGCGGCGGGCGGTCGCGGGGGTGATGCCGACGGCGCGGGCGACCTCGCTGAGAGTCAGCGATCGGGCTTCGGCGGAGAACGCGCGGATCACAGCGAGGCCGCGCTCCAGTCCCTGGAGGAACGTGCCTGTAGACGCGCCACCCGGCATCGGCTAGCCTACTTTTCGTTGAAAGAAGAACTATTCGCTGAGCGAAATCCTAGCGGAGCAGCCGATGTCTCGTCCAGACGATCCGTCGCCGGGCTCGTTCGCGCACACGTTCTGGCCGGGCCGGGTGGTCTTCGGGGCAGGCGCCCTCGAACGGGTGGGTGACGAGGTTGCAGCTCTCGGCGTACGGCGAGTTCTGGTCATCGCAACCAACTCCGCGCGGGATGCGGCTGACGCGGTGGAGACGCAGTTAGGCGACCTGTTCGCCGGCCGAATCGACGGAGTCACCCAACACGTACCGACCGAGGTAGCCGACGCCGCCCGCACCAAAGCACGCGACGTCACCGCCGACGCGATAGTCGCCATCGGAGGCGGCTCAGCAATCGGCCTCGCAAAAGCAGTAGCCCTGACAAGCCCGCCACTCAACAGGCTCGACGGCGCGGGTCCCGCGGCCAGCACGGGTGGCACCGGTGGTGGCGGTGGGGTGGTCTACGCGGGTGGTGTGGGTGGTGGGGCCGTTGCGGGGGGTGGTGGGGTGGTGATTGTGGCGGTGCCTACTACTTATGCGGGGTCTGAGATGACTCCGGTGTGGGGTGAGACCGCGGGTGGGAGTAAGACGACTGGGGTGGATTCGCGGGTGTTGCCGCGGGTGGTTGTGTATGACCCGGTGTTGTCGCAGGGGTTGCCGTTGAAGGTGACGGCGGCGAGTGTGGCTAATGCGATTGCGCATTGTGTGGAGGCGGTTTGGACGCCGAAGGCTGATCCGATCACCGAGATGGTGGCGGTCGAGGGGTTGCGGGCGTTGAGTGCCGGGTTGCGGGCGGTGTTGGTGGAGCCTGAGGACTTGGATGCTCGGGGCAAGCTTTTGTACGGGGCCTGTCTGGCGGGGTCGGCGTTGGCGACGGCGGGTACAGGGTTGCATCACAAGCTGTGTCATTTGCTTGGTGGTACCTACGGATTACCGCACGCGGAGACTCATGCAGCAGTACTTCCGCAGGTCGTACGCGTCAACGCACCAGCCGTCCCCCAGAGCGCCGCACGCCTCGCGGCTGCACTTCGCGATTCCGCTCCGCCCACGACAGGACGACAGGCCTCAGGCGAGCTGGATCGGGCGGGTGGAGCAGGCAGCGCCGGTGGCGCGGCTGGCGCGGGTGGAGGCGACGGGGCGGAAGGGTTGGCGCGGGAGTTGTTTGGGTTGTTTGAGGGGGCTGGGGTGGCGGTTGGGTTGCGGGGGTTGGGGTTGACGGAGGCGCAGGCGGATGAGGCTGCGGTGGGGTTTTCGGTGGTGGGGAATCCGGTGGCGGTGGATGAAGACGTGGTTCGGGAGATCTTGCGGCGGGCGTTGGACGGGGTGCGGCCTTGAGGAGGGTGGATGGATCTGCAGGGTGATGAGCTGACTGATGCGGTGGTCAAGAGTTTTGGTGGTAGCGAGCGGTATCGGGAGGTTATGAGCAGCCTGGTGCGGCATTTGCACGGTTTTGCTCGGGAGGTGGAGTTGACCGAAGAGGAGTACTTCACCGCCATCGACTTCCTCACGAGGACCGGGCAGATCTCGACCGGGACGCGGCAGGAGTTCGTACTGCTGGCCGATGTGCTCGGGTTGTCGATGCTGACCGTCGGACTCGGCAACAGGAAGCCCCCAGAGGCCACGCAGTCCACCGTGTTCGGGCCGTTCTTCGTCGAAGGATCGCCTGAGGTGCAGCTCGGTGACGACATCTCGAACGGCGCCCCGGGACAACCCTGCCTGGTGAGCGGACGAGTACTCAACACCAAGGGCGAGCCGATCGCCGGCGCACTCGTCGAGACCTGGCAGGCCGACGAGGACGGGTTCTACGACGTACAGAAGGACCTCGACGGGCCGCAGAACCGCGCGCATCTGACGACCGATGCTGACGGCAACTACCGGTTCTGGGCGGTGAAGCCGGTCGCGTATCCGATTCCGGACGACGGTCCCGTCGGTGAGCTGCTGCGGGCCGGCGAGCGTGGGCCGATGCGTCCGGCGCACATCCACTTCATGGTGACCGCGCCCGGCTACGCGCGACTCATCACGCACGTGTTCGCCAACGGCGACCCGTATCTCGACACCGACGCGGTGTTCGGGGTGAAGCAGTCCCTGATCGCCGACTTCACGGAACATGAGGAAGACGGCAAGACCTTCTACACAGTCGACTACGACCTGGTACTCGCAACGATCGAGGAGACCCAGCAATGATCACCACGGACGTGCTGATCGTGGGCAGCGGCCCCGCCGGTGGTGCGGCCTCGTTGTTCCTGTCCACGTACGGCGTCGACAACATCGTCCTCACCCGGTACGGCTGGACCGCCAACACTCCCCGCGCACACATCACCAACCAGCGCACGGTCGAGCTGATGCGCGACATGGGCATCGAGAACGAGATCACCGGCAAGGGCACCGCGCACCACCTGATGGGCCAGACCGCGTTCTGCACCAGCCTCGCCGGCGAGGAGATCGGCCGGATCCGCACCTGGGGCACCCACCCGCGCCGGCTCGCCGACTACACCGAGGCCAGTCCGTGCCTGCCGATGGACCTTCCCCAGACCCTGTTCGAGCCGATCCTCGTGAGTACGGCGGCCGCCCGCGGTGCGCGGATGCGCTTCAACACCGAGTACGAGAACCTCGAGCAGGACGCGGACGGGGTCACCGCGACGGTACGCGACCGGCTGAGCGACACGACGTACCAGATCCGGGCCAAGTACCTGATCGGTGCGGACGGCGGTCGCAGCAAGGTCGCGCAGGACATCGGGCTGCCGATGGCCGGCGCGATGGACATCGAAGGCTCGATGAACATCGTCTTCGAGGCCGACCTCAGCCGGTACGTCGCTCATCGCCCGAGCGTCCTGTACTGGGTGCTGCAGCCCGGCGCGCAGATCGGCGGCATCGGCGCCGGCCTGATCCGGATGGTCCGCCCGTGGAACGAGTGGCTGATCGTCTGGGGGTACGACATCACCCAGCCCGCCCCGGTGGTCGACGAGGCGATGGCGACCGAGATCGTGCACAACCTGGTGGGTGACGACACGATCGACGTGAAGCTGAAGGGTACGTCGGTGTGGAGCGTCAACCACATGTACGCCGAGAAGGCCTCCCAGGGCCGCGTGTTCTGCATGGGTGACGCGATCCACCGGCACCCGCCGAGCAACGGCCTCGGGTCGAACACGTCGATCCAGGACGCGTACAACCTGGCCTGGAAACTCGCGCTGGTGGTCAATGGAAAGGCGTCGGACAAGCTGCTGGGGAGCTACGACGCGGAGCGCGTCCCGATCGCCCAGCAGATCGTTGACCGCGCCAACAAGAGCCGGAACCAGTTCGGCCAGATCTTCCGCGCGCTCGGGATGACGCCCGATGCACCGGACGGGTGGACGATCGAGTCGCGCAAGGACGACACACCTGCCGGGGCCGCGCAGCGCGAAGAGCTCCGGAAGGCGATCGAACTCAAGGACTACGAGTTCAACGCGCACGGTGTCGAGCTCGGCCAGCGGTACAGGTCCTCGGCTGTCGTGAAAGACGGAACGCCGGAACCGCCGTACGAGCAGGATCCCGAGCTGTACTACCACCCGACGACGTGGCCGGGTGCAAGGATCCCGCATTGTTGGTTGACCCGAGGATCCGAAACCGTGAGCACGTTGGACGTCGTCGGCAAGGGCCGCTTCACGTTGCTCACCGGGATCGGCGGCGACGCATGGGTGAAGGCGGCGCAGTCAGTGTCCGAGCAGCTCGGCGTACCGATCGAGCCGTTCGTGATCGGGCCGGGTCGCGAGCTGGACGACCTGTACGGCGACTGGGCTCGCGTCCGCGAGATCCCGGACACGGGCTGTCTGCTCATCCGTCCGGACGCTCACGTCGCGTACCGCGCGTTCGAGCAGCCGGACGACCCGACCGAAACGCTCAGGCAAACGCTGCAGTCGCTACTAGGCCGCTGACGACGCCGCTGATGACACCTCCGAGGACGATCGGAGGATCTTGTCCAGGATCGCCGAGATCTCCGCGGTCTCGGCGTCCAGGAGCGTGATCAGCGCGACCCGCGACGTCTCCGAGCGCGCCTCGAGGGCCGCAGCGCTCAGCGCGCGGACGGTCCCCAACTCGTGTATCAGTTCGTCCCACAGTGCGTTCATCGACAAAACCCCCATGTTCCCCGTCACCAACGCAGGGCGACGAGAAGGCCTCACTTCTGTCACCAAGCACAACGGGGGTAGGTGGCCGCAAGTTACGAACTCGTCAAGAATTTCCATCCGTTCGCCGGAACCACCGGCGTGTCGGCGAGCGGGAACCGCTGGTCGGCGTCCGACACGTTGAGCAGCAACAGGACCCACTCGTCACCGTGCGCGCTCCGCAGGGCGATCGCCGTGTTGGTCAGATGCTCCACGGTCGTCCGCGCACGGACGAGCCACGGATGACGCCGCCGTACGCCGATCAGCTCCTGGTGCAGGCGGTACGTCGGCCACCCGTAAGACGCCAGCTCGTCCGGCTCGCTCGGGAACGCCGGGCGGATCGCATCGTCCCCGCCGACGCGCTCCTCCTTCAGGCCACGGAACGCCTGCTCGTCCCCGGCGTACACGCTCGGCACGCCGCCGACAATGAACAGGATCGCGAGCGCGTGAGCGAGGTGCCGCTCGTCCGAGAGTCGCGTCGCGAGCCGGGTCACGTCGTGGTTGCCGACGAACGTCTGCGGGACGAACGTGTCGAGCAGCGCGTTGTGCCGGCCGAGCGCGTACGACAGCTCGAAGAAGTTCCGGTCGTTCAGCGAACTCCAGATCGCCTTCCACAGCTCGTACTGCGTGACCGAATCCAGCCCGCTCTTCTCCACGTACGCCGCATAGTCGCCGTGGATGACCTCGCCGAAGTACCAGACGTCGCGGTCCCGCGGCAGCACGGTGCCCCAGAACTCGGGCGGTACGGCGTACGCGGCGTCAAGGCGCCACGCGTCGACGCCGCGGTCGTTCCAGTACCGGAGAACGTCACCGACGTACTGCGCAACCTCGGGATTGCTGTGATCCAACGCCAGCAAATGCTCATGCCCCTCGAAAAAGCCACCGCGGAACCACTCCGGATGCGGGAACGACCGCGCCACGTGGTTGAAGACCCCGTCCAGCGCGATCCGCAGGCCGCGGGCGTGCGCGGCCTCGACCAAGCGATCGAAGTCGGCCTCGTCGCCGAGCCGCGGGTCGATGCGGAAGTGGTCGATCGTGTCGTAACCGTGTGTCTCGGACGCGAAGATCGGGCCTAGCAGGAGGCCCGAGCAGCCGAGGTTGATCGCGTAGTCGAGCCAGTTCTCCAACTGCGGCAGGCGGTGTACGACGTCGGGCACGGCGCTCGGTTCGGCGCCGGTGAAGCCGAGTGGGTAGAGCTGCCACCAGATCGCGTGGTCAGGCCACATGTCGCCTCCTCAGCAGCAGGGTAGGGATGATCGCGAGCAGACAGCCGAGCACGGTGTCGATCAGCCGGTACCCGACGGTCGAGAGTTCCGGCGTCCGGCCGAGGTCCATCAGCAGCACGACGAGCGGAGTCATGATCGTGGCATAGGCGGCGTAGTTGCGTTCCTTGAGGAGCGGGCGCAGGCCGGCCAGCACGCCGACCACGGCGACGATCGCCCACGACGGTGGCACCCAGAGCACCAGTGCGCCGCCGATCAGCACGCCCGCGCAGGTGCCGAGGCAACGTTCGGTTGCCCGGAGCAACGAGTCGCCGCGGCGACGGACGACGATCACCACCGCGAGGGCGATCCAGTACGACTTCTGCTGGTGCCAGTACACGCCGATCACGGACGCGATCGCCAGCGGTGGCAGGAGTTGTACGGCGTACCGCCAACCGTCGAACCGATGCATCATGCCCCACCACCGTCGCCATAGTTGGGGGTACGTCGCTCTAGGACCGGGCGCAGGTGCCGCGGTGAACAGGGCGAGCACGATCGCCCACACCACGCCGGCCGCGAACCACCGGGTGACCTCCCACGTGTCCGCACCGCCCAATCCTGTCGCCATCACAAGGAAGGTGATGAACCGTGTGGTGGAGTCAGCCGTCCACCGGTTGAAGCCACCGACCACCGCAGCAACCGCCGCGACCCCTACCACCACAGCCACAGCCACCCAGCCATGCCCACCCACAAGCGCGCCAAGACAGGCCGCCGACGTCACCACCAAGCCCGTCGCGCCAAGGCCGACCAGTCGCGCTGAGCCGGCTGGTCGAGGACTCGCGAGCGCGAGGGCACCCAAGGCGGCGAACGAGGCTTGCAGGAGGTGGTCGGTGGCGACGCCGTACGTGACTGGCACGGCCATGGCAACGGCTGCGGTCAGCAAGCGGGCCGGTGGGACCGGTGTGTCTCGGGACCAGTGGATGACGTTCACGGTCATAGTAAGCTTAGCTTAGCATTTCCCAGTCCAACCGCCCGAGGAGTAGTAAGTGGAAGCGTATGAAACGGCGGTCGCTCTCCGGCGAGCCAGTACCCGCCTGGCACTCAGGCTGCGGGCTGAGCGGACCGGCGACGGACTGGGGAGTACCGGCGTCGCTGTGCTGGGACAGCTGCATCGGCGGGGCAGCCTGACGGCCAGTGAGATCGCGGCTGCCGAGCGGGTGCAGCCGCAGTCGCTCACGCGCGTGCTGGCGAGCCTTGAGGAGCAGGGCTTGATCAGCAGGCAGCAGGACGTCGCGGACCGGCGGCGGAACACGATTGAGCTCACGGCAGCCGGCCGTGAGCTGTTGAAAGAGCACATGCAGAGTTCGGACGACTGGCTGGCTGACGCGATCTCTGAGCGGCTCAATCCGACCGAGCAGGCTGTGTTGCAGCTGGCGGCCGGGATTCTGGATCAGCTGCTGGACGGTTGACCGAAGGTGTGCCGGCGGATCCACGCGTGCATGGCGATGGCTGCGGCGGCGCTAGCGTTGATCGAGCGGGTGGAGCCGAACTGGGCGATCGAGAGGACGGATGTGCAGACCCGGTGGGCCTCGTCCGTCAGCCCAGGACCCTCCTGACCGAAGAGCAGGACGCAAGCCTTCGGTAGTTCGTAGGTCTCCAGCGGCACCGAGCCCGGCAGGTTGTCGATCCCGATGACCGGTAAGGCGTTCTCGGCGGCAAAGACAGCCAGGTCGGCAAGAGTTGGCTGGTGGCGGACATGTTGGTAGCGGTCGGTGACCATGGCGCCCCGGCGGTTCCACTTGCGGTTGCCGACGATGTGCACCTCGGCGGCCAGGAACGCGTTCGCCGTACGGACGACCGAGCCGATGTTCAGGTCGTGCTGCCAGTTCTCGATCGCGACGTGGAACGGGTTCCGCTGCTCGTCCAGGTCCGCGACGATCGCCTCGAGCTTCCAGTACCGGTACTTGTCGACCACGTTCCGCCGGTCGCCGTGCGCGAGCAGCTCGGGATCCAGCCGCGGATCGTCGGGCCAATCGCCCACCCACGGTCCGACGCCGACCTCGCTCGGCCCCACCATGTCTGCCCCCCGCAGGTCACCATTCAGCTCGTGCACAGGTCGGGACGCTACCCTGTCCGCGTGCTTGCTCTCGCCGCGATGCTGATGCCGTCCTGGATGAACCCGGAAACCCTGCTGCACTGGTTGGGTGACTGGGCGCTGTGGGGCACGCTCCTGGTGGTGTTCATCGAGTGCGGGTTGCTGTTCCCGATCCTGCCCGGTGATTCACTGCTGTTCGCGGTCGGCCTGTTCATCGCGGAGGGCACCATTCATGTCCCGCTGTGGCTCGCCTGTGTGCTACTGACGGTGGCGGCGTTCGCCGGCAACGTGTCCGGCTACTACATCGGGCGTTTCCTCGGTACGTCGTTGTTCAAGAACCCGGACGCCCGGATCCTGAAGCCGAAGTACATCGAGCAGACCCACGAGTTCTTCGAGCGGTACGGCCCGCGGGCGCTGGTGCTGGCGCGGTTCGTGCCGATCGTCCGGACGTTCATCACGATCGTGGCCGGCGCCGGCCGGATGGACCCGAAGAGGTTCTTCGTCTGGACCGCGATCGGTGCGGTGATCTGGGCGCCGGGCATCACACTGCTCGGGCACGCGCTCGGCAACGTCGAGTTCATCCACAAGAACCTCGAGGCCGCACTGGTCGTGCTGGTCCTCATCTCGCTGATCCCGATGGTGGTCGAGTACTTCCTCGCGCGCCGCCGCAACCGCAACGCCGGCAACGGCGACGCGCCGAAGCACGCCGCCCCGAAGCACTCGGCCTAGAGCCTCAATGACCGAAGGGGAAATGCGGGTCCGACCAGACCCAGTCGGTGCTGAGCCCGGACACGTCCGCGACCTCGACCGGGCCGGTCGGGAGTGGGCCGACCACCTGACCGTTGCCGAGTGAGCAGGCCACCCGGATCCGGTCAGCCGCCTGGTACCAGACCAGCGCCCCCCGTGGCGCCGCCCCTTCACGGAGCAGGGCATGGTGGTCGAGCCAACGAACCGCATCGGCCGCGTCGTGCCAGCCGCTGTCGTGCGCGTAGCCGAACGCCATCCGCTGGAACTTCAGCGTCCAGTCCAGCCAGGCGGCCGAACCGACCCGTTCCAGCTGCCAGTTCAGCGCCGCCTCGGTGTCCCGCGGGTTCGCCACCCGCGGGACGTTCCCGCGCTCCACGACAACCTCCCCCCAGGCCATAGGTATCCTCCCCCGAATCCCCCGCCCCTCGGCCGGTCGTGCCGTGGCATCCCGAATCCTGCCGGGCCGCGATACAGCCGCCGTACATTGCTCAACCGGTCGCAGCGCCGACGTCGGATCCGACGAGCAGCCGGCGGCACTCAGCGGCGGCGGAGTCGTTCCCGGCCTGCTGCCACACGCGCGCGGCGCGTTCGAGGGTACGGCGGGCGTTGTCCAGGTTCCCCGTCGACAGGTAGAGCTCGCCGAGGTACTGCGCCGCCTCCCCCTCCACGCTCCGGTCCCCCAGCCGGTGGCCGATGTCGATCGCGTCCAGCAGCGTCTTCCGGGACGCTGCGACCTCGCCGCGCTCCATCAGCGCCCGCCCGAGCAGCGCCCGGGTGTACGCAGCGCAGTGGTCGTCGCCCATCCCGTCGAAGATCGCCAACGCCTTGCGTAGCTGCCGTACCGCCTCGTCGTGCCGCCCTTGGTGTACCCGGAGCGCGGCGATCCGTCGCCGTACCTTGGCCTCCCGGTGGGCGTCGGCCCGTCGTACGGCGATCAGGAACGCCTGGGCGAGGTACTGCCGGGCAGTCTCCAGGTCTCCACGGCCCAGGTAGACGTTGGCGGCCGCGGTCCGGGCGAGTGCCTCGGCGTTCGCGTTGCCGGCCTCGACGAACGCCTCGATCGCCTTCTCGTACATCGCGAGGCCCGCATCGCGCTCACCGCGTTCGCGCAGCCAGGTACCGAGGCCGACGGCGGCGACACCTTCACCGAGCCGGTCGCCGACCTCGGCGAAGATCCGCGCGGCCGCGTCGAGGTGCTTGCGCGCGGTGTCCCAGTCGTCCTGGTAGACCGCGAGCTGGCCGAGGTTGCGGTGCATGATCGCCTCGCCGTGCCGGTTCCCGCAGGCGATCGCGCTCAGCAGGCCCTGCTGGTGCGAGCTGTTCCAGTCGTCGAAGCCGGCGCGGAGGTCCAGGTACGGACCCCAGGCGGCGGCGATCCGCCAGGCGTGCTCGTGCAGGCCGTTCTGCGCCGCGGCGCGGATGGCCGGCACGAACGTACTGCGCTCGCTGTCGAACCAGGCGATCGCGTCCGTCTCGGTGAACGGTGCCGGGTCCGGCGCGGTCAGCGGACCGGTGTGCTCGAGGACACCGAAGTACTCGAAGGACAAGGCGTTGTTGGCGCGCCGGATCTTGTTCAGGATCGCGTCGACGACCGTTTCCACGTCCCGGACCGCCTGCGCCTGCTGCTCCGCGGTACCGACACCGAGCGCGTGCAGCCGGAGCAGGTCGTGCACCCGGTACCGCGCCGTACCGCGGTCGTCGACCGAGCTGATCCGGACCAGGTTGACCTCGATCAGCCGGTCCAGACTGCGCCGTACGGCGGCCGGTGACGCGACGGCCTCGAGCGCTCGCGCCGAGAAGACGCCGACCGCGAAGTGCCCGATCAGCCGGTACAGCCGGGCCTCTTCGGGGCTCAACGCGCCGTAGCTCAGGTCCGCACTGGACCGGACGGCGAGCTCGCCGATGCTCAACTCGTCCAGCCGGGACGTCTCGTCGCGCAGCCGCCGCGCAAGCTCCCGGGCGCTCAGGTCGGGTCGCTGCGCCAATCGGCTACCGACGATCCGGATCGCCAGCGGGAGGTTCGCGCAGGCGGTCAGGATCTCCTCGGCCTCCGGTGACGACGGGTCGATCCGTCCGGCGCCGGCGACCGACGACAGCAGCGCGGCCGCCTCGTGGTCGTCGAACGTGTCCAGCGGCGTACTGTCCGCTCCGGCCAGGTCCATCAGCCGGTTGCGGCTCGTCACCACCACGGCCGACGCACCGGTACCAGGCATCAGCGGGGTCACCTGGCCGGCACTGGCCACGTCGTCGAGGATGATCAGCACCCGACGGCTGGCCAGCTCGGACCGCAGCATCGCGGAGCGGCGCTCCGGGTCCGTGGGGATCGCGTAGTCGGGCAGGTTGAGGCTGAGCAGCAGGTCGGTGAGCGCAGCGGCGGGGTCCCGCGGGTGGGTCGCTCCGTGCATGTCCAGATAGATCTGACCGTCCGGGAAGTGCTCCCGGACCAGGTGCCCGAGCCGTACCGCCAGCGAGGTCTTGCCGGTACCAGGTGCGCCTGAGATGACTGCGATCGGCGGCCGGACCGGGTCACGGCCGCAGACCAGGTCTCGCAGTTGCTCCAGGAGCTCCTGCCGTCCGCTGAAGTCAGCCAGGTCAAGCGGTAGCTGGCTGGGCGGCCTGACCGGGTCGGTCAGCTCCGGCGCGGCCATTGGTCCGGGTGGAGCGCTGGGGCCCGGGCGGTCCGCCGTACGGTCTGCCGGCACGCCTGGGTTCGGCCAGTTGGCCGAGCGGCCGTTCTCGGCGCGGGCGCCGGCCGCCTCCAGCTCCGGGCCCGGTTTGATGTCCAGCTCGTCAGCGAGCGTCTGAACGGCCTTCGCGTACGCCGCCCGCGCCTCGCCCACGCGTCCCGCTGCCACGAGTGCATCGACCAGGCGGCGCCACAGCTGCTCGTCGTACGGGTCCTCTTGCAGACGTGCACTCAGCAGTACGGCGGCACCACTGACGTCGCCGTACTCGAGCCGGAGGTCCAGGAGGCTGTCCACGAGACCGCGGTGTTGTGCCTCGAGCCGGCCGATGGAGCCCTCCCACGCGGCCGGCATCGGCAGGTCCTCCAGCGGACGGCCGCGCCACAGCGAATACGCCCGGGACAGGACCTGCATCGCCTGGCGGCCGTCGCCCTGGTCGCGGAGGTGGCCGCCCTCGGCCAGCAGCGACTCGAACAGGCTGGCGTCGAGCTCGTCGACACCCACTTCGATGCTGTAGCCCGCGGCGGACGTGTCGATCGGCGCGGGCAGCCCGGCGTCCTGCAGGACGCCGCGGAGTGCGCGGACGTACGTGCGGATGTTGGCGGTCGCGGAACGCGGTGGGGTGTTCTCCCAGAGGGCGTCGGCGATCAGGTCGGTCGAGACGAACCGGTTCGGGTGCAGGAGCAGGGTGGCGAGCAGCTGGCGCGGTTTGGCGGCCTTCAGCGGCTGACCCTGGGCGTGGACGAGGCGCAGAGGTCCGAGGATTCCGTACCTCAGACTGTCCACTCGTCCGGCCTCTCCACTCTGGAATCGCCCTATCGTGGCATCCGCGCATACCCGCCGTGAAGCCCGATGTACGCCGGATGTATGTCAGTCCGGCACTGTTTCCCCAGGTACCGGGGGGAGGGCAGGCCCGGAGGTGGCGACTTGACCGCCGTCACACCGGGCCTGGCGCTGGGAGCGAGTCCGGGTTCGGGGGACCTGGACCACGGGGAACCAGTGCCTACTGGCCACCGGTGAATGGCGGCTGTCCGTCCTGCGGTGCGGGGGAACCCGCAGGCGGCCCGCCCACCGGTGGCTCCGCCTGGTACCCCTGCTGCGGGTAACCGCCCGGGATCTGCGGCTGCTGGTAGTTGCCCTGGTCACCCGGCAGCTGCGGGTGGATCTGACCTGACGACGGCTGGCCCGGCTGCATCTGCGGCGGCGCCTGCTCACCGGCGACCGAGCCGATCGTGCCGAACGACACCTGCGGGACCGCGCGCACCGACTCGTCCTTGACCTCGAAGTACCCGGCCTTGGAGAACTTGAAGGAGTTCGCGATCAGGTTCGACGGGAACGCCTCGATCCGGGTGTTGTAGTCGCCGACGTTCGCGTTGTAGAACCGCCGGCCGGCCGCGATCCGGTCCTCGGTGTCGGTCAGCTCGCGTTGCAGGCCGAGGAAGTTCTGGTTCGACTGCAGCTGCGGGTACTGCTCGACCGAGATCATCATCTGACGCAGCGCGCCGGACAGCTGACCCTCCGCGGCGGCCCGCTGCTCCGGGTTCGCGCCCTGCGTGTTCACCGCCTGGGTCCGCAGCCGCGCGACCTCCTCGAACACGTGCCGCTCGTGCGCGGCGTACGCGCGCACGGTCTCGACCAGGTTCGGGATCAGGTCGTACCGGCGGTGCAGCTCGACGTCGATCTGCCGCCACGACTCCTGGATCAGGTTCCGCTGCTTGACGAACCGGTTGTACGACGTGATCAGCAGGATCGCCACGAGGACGACGACCGCGAGGATCGCGATGATGACCCAAAGCATGACAGGAGCTCCCGAGGGTTGGCAGTGCTGCAGCCGACTCTACGGCTCCGCGGGTCCGCCGGGCTGCCGCTCGGCATCAGTCGAGGCCGAGGTCCTCGAGACCGAACACGGACCGGTACTCCAGCCCTGCTGCCTCGACCCGCTCCTGCGCGCCGGTCGCCCGGTCCACGATCACCGCGACCGCGACCACCTCGGCGCCGGCCTCGCGCAGCGCCTCGACCGCGGTCAGCACGGACCCGCCCGTCGTCGAGGTGTCCTCGACCGCGAGCACCCGGCGCCCCTTGACGTCCGGTCCCTCGATCCGCCGCTGCAGACCGTGGGTCTTCTCGGCCTTCCGTACGACGAACGCATCGAGCGTCCGGCCCTGCTGAGCGGCGGCGTGCAGCATCGACATCGCGACCGGGTCGGCACCGAGCGTCAGCCCGCCGACAGCGTCGTACTCCAGGTCCTTGGTGAGCTCGAGCATCGCCGGGCCGATCAACGGCGCCGCGGCCGCGTCCAGCGTGATCCGCCGCAGGTCCACGTAGTAGTCGGCTTCCTTGCCCGACGCCAGCGTCACCTTCCCGTGCACGATGGCCTTCGTCCTGACCTGCTGAAGCAGTGCGTCCCGGTCGTAGCTCATGGGCCTTGAGCTTAGATCACCTGCCGCCCGCGACGTCGTGCAGTAGAACTGCAAAGGCTGTGTACGACGTGTCGATGGACGCCGCTGGTTGCCCAGGACGACGATGTGGCCATGAAGGCGCTTGTGAAGGCCGAGGCGAAGCCGGGCCTGTGGTTGCAGGACGTACCCGAGCCGAAGATCGAGGCCGACGAGGTACTGATCAAGGTCCTCCGGACCGGCTTGTGCGGCACCGACCTGCACATCCAGAACTGGGACGCGTGGGCGCAGAAGAACGTGCCGGTACCGATGGTGACCGGGCACGAGTTCTGCGGTGAGGTCGTCGAGGTCGGTGTCGGTGTTCGCGACGTCGCGGTCGGTGACCTGGTCAGCGGCGAGGGTCACCTGGTCTGCGGCCGCTGCCGGAACTGCCGCGCCGGCCGCCGGCACCTCTGCATCAAGACCCGCGGCCTCGGCGTGCACGTACCGGGCGCGTTCGCGGAGTACGTCGCGCTGCCCGCGACGAACGCCTGGGTGCACAAGGATCCGGTGGACCCCGACGTCGCGGCCGTGTTCGACCCGTTCGGGAACGCCGTACACACCGCGCTGTCCTTCCCGCTGGTCGGCGAGGACGTGCTGATCACCGGCGCCGGGCCGATCGGCGTGATGGCCGCCGCGGTCGCGCTGCACGCCGGTGCGCGGAACGTGGTGATCACGGACCTCTCGGAGTACCGGCTGGACCTGGCCCGCAAGATCGGCGTCACCCGCGCGGTGAACGTCGGCTCCGAGAGCATCGCCGAGGCCCAGGCCGGTCTCGGGATGCGGGAAGGGTTCGACGTCGGGATGGAGATGTCCGGCCAGCCGGCCGCGCTCCGGGACATGCTCGCGAACATGACACACGGCGGCAAGGTGGCGATGCTCGGACTGCCGTCCGACGAGATCGCGATCGACTGGAGCACCGTGGTGCTGAACATGCTGACGATCAAGGGCATCTACGGCCGGGAGATGTTCGAGACCTGGTACTCGATGTCGGTGATGCTGGAGCGTGGCCTGGACCTGACGCCGGTGATCACGCACCGGTTCGGGTACGGCGACTTCGAACGGGCGTTCGACGTGGCGCGCGCCGGGCAGTGCGGCAAGGTGATCATGGACTGGACGACGGAATCGCTGGAGGAGAAGCACTGATGTTCGGACGGATGCGGGACGACCTGGCGGCAACCATCGGCGAGATCCGGGACGCCGGGCTGTACAAGTCCGAGCGGGTGATCACCTCACCGCAGCAGGCGCTGATCTCGGTTGCCACCGGCAACGAGGTGCTGAACTTCTGCGCGAACAACTACCTCGGGCTGTCCGATCACCCGGAGGTTGTCGCCGCGGCCAAACAAGCCTTGGACCGCTGGGGATTCGGGCTTTCGTCCGTCCGCTTCATTTGCGGTACACAACAGATCCACAAGGACCTCGAAGGTGCCTTGAGCAACTTCCTCGGCACCGAGGACACCATTCTCTACAGCTCCTGCTTCGACGCCAACGGCGGCCTGTTCGAGACGCTGCTCGGTGCCGAGGACGCGATCATCTCCGACGAGCTGAACCACGCCAGCATCATCGACGGCGTCCGGTTGTCGAAGGCGCGCCGGTACCGCTACAAGAACCGCGACATGGCCGACCTCGAGGCACAGCTGAAGGACGCCGCCGACGCGCGGTACCGGCTGATCGCCACCGACGGCGTGTTCTCGATGGACGGGTACGTCGCGCCGCTGGACGAGATCTGCGAGCTGGCCGAGCGCTACGACGCGCTCGTGATGGTCGACGACTCGCACGCGGTCGGCTTCGTCGGCCCGGACGGTGCCGGTACGCCGTCGTTGTTCGGCGTACAGGACCGCGTCGACATCGTCACCGGCACCCTCGGCAAGGCGCTCGGCGGCGCGTCCGGCGGGTACGTGTCGGCGCGCCGCGAGATCGTCGAGCTGCTCCGGCAGCGTTCCCGCCCGTACCTGTTCTCGAACTCGCTCGCCCCGGCCGTCACCGCCGCCTCGCTGAAGGCGCTGGAGCTGATCGGCGGTTCGAGCGACCTGCGGGACAAGCTCGCCGCGAACACCAAGCTGTTCCGCACCAAGATGACCGAGGCCGGCTTCGACGTACTGCCCGGTGACCACCCGATCTCCCCGGTGATGATCGGCGACGCCGCGGCCGCCGGACGGCTCGCGGACAAGCTCCTCGAGCTCGGGATCTACGTGATCGGCTTCTCGTATCCCGTCGTACCGCAGGGCAAGGCGCGGATCCGCGTACAGCTGTCCGCGGCGCACTCGACCGAGGACGTGGAGCGGGCGATCGCGGCCTTCATCGAGGCTCGGAAGGCGCTCGCCGACTAGCGCTAGAGTTGCCCGGTCCGTCCCCGGGTGAGGAGCCTCATGCGCCAGTTGGTGGCCGTTGTCGGAGTTGTCAGTGCAGTGTTCGTCGCGGGGTGCGGCGCCGACGAAGGGCCGGCCACCACGGCGCCGTCGCCCGCCTCGTCGAGCAGCACACCGGCGACCGCCGCGCCGGACGAGTCGGGGTACAAACCACCGACAACTCCGCTGGTACAAACGCCCGCCGCGCTGACACTCGCCGCCGCGGGGGCGAAGTACCTGCAGATCACCCGCCCGTACAACGTCGCGCTCGAGAGCTTCGAAAAGGCCGCGAACGAGAACATGTCGGTCACTACCCTCCAGAACCGCGCAAAACTCGTCGCCGCCGCAAACCTCGCCGAGTCCCGCGCCTTGTTGAAGGTCGCCTGGCCAACCGCAGTCTCCAAACAAATCCGAGCCCTCGCCAACGCCGACGCCGCCGCCCGCTCCCACTGGCTCAAGGTCGCGACCGCAGACACCAAGTCCGAAATGGCAAACCACCTCAAGGAAGCCACGGCGGCCGCCAGTAAGGCCCCATCCGCCCAGATCCGCCAACTCCTCCACCTCCCCAAATACAACGAGAAGGACTACAGCTGACTGTGGTACCGACTGCGGTACCATGGTGGTACCGTTGACGCATGGCCATGAACCTGAGACTTCCCGACGAGACCGCGGCGGCGCTGCAGGCCGAGGCTGAGCGGACCGGCCGGTCCCAGCAGGAGATCGTCCGGGACGCGATCGGCCAGCGTCTGCACCTGATCACCGAAGAGTCCCCGGATGCGCAGCTGACCGCGCGCCAGCGCGCCTGGAGCTCCCGCACGGTGCAGCCCGCCCGAGTGCCCTACCGCAAGGTGCGGCCACGCCTGCGGCTGGCGAAGGGCACCACGAGCCTCGACCTGCTCGACCGGGACGACCGCTTCTGATGCGGGTGTACTTCGACAGCAGCGCCCTGATCAAGCGGGTCGTCGCCGAACCGGAGTCCGACGTACTGATCGACTATCTCGACAGGTGCTACCAGGCGGGCGATCTGCTGGCCTCCTCCTCCCTGGCGTGGGTCGAAGTCTCCCGCGCCGTCCTCGCTCGGGTGAAGTCGCCCAGCGACGCCGGCGACCTGATCGACGACGCGATGTCCGGCATCGACGAACGCCCGATGACCGGCGAGGTCGTCAGCGTGGCCCGCCGGATCGAACCGATGATCCTCCGCAGCCTCGACGCCCTCCACCTGGCCACAGCCGTCCTCGTCGATGCGGACATGGTCGTCACGTACGACGACCGCTTGGCCGACGCCTGCCGCCGCAACGCACTCGCCGTCGTATCACCTGGGTAGCTGGGCGAGGTCGGCGCAGTACCAGCTGCGACCCGCGAACACATGGATGGCCGAGCCCCGGCTGATGATGTGGGCGGTCGGCGGCGGCAGCTTCCCCTCCGACAGGACCACGTTGTACGTGCGCTCGACTTCCAGGTCCTCACTTCCGAAGCCGGCAATGACCAACCGCTTTCCGTCGTACAGACCGACGCGGCCTTGGTGGACTGCGATTGCAGTGACTCGCTGGAATTCGTTGCCCCAGGCCCGCACTGCTTCTCCGCGTACCTCCATCACCGGGAAGTCGAGGTAATAGCAGCACCAGGCCGTCTCGCCGATCACGTTCAGCGCCTCGCAGTCGTCGACCGGCGGCAGCCCGTGGCGCGCGTAGGAGAACTTCCAGTCGCTGATCAGCTGGGGGGTGTACCTGATCAGACCTGGCGCTCCGATCGGTTCGGTGCCGGGACCGTCGCCCCATCCGAGGTTGCCGTAGACACCCTCGTCGAAGTAGCCCACCCAGACCTGTCCCGACTCCGTCGCCTGCACGTGCTGAATGCCGTCACCGAGTAGTCCTTCGGCGATGGGCCGCCCGATCGCGTCGTACACGGTCCCGTTCGGCGGTACGCCGTCCGGGCGCCACGTCACGCGGGGTCCGACGAGCAGGAAGGCGCCGTCCGGCATCGGCTGGGCGAGTGGGAACGGGAAGCCGCAATCGGGAATCTCGACGGTGTGGCAGAGGTCAGGCGTGTGCAGGCAGGCGCGCACCGCGACCGGATGGGTGAGCAACCCGGCGTCATAGTCGCCCGTCAGCAGTCTGGCCGCGTCGGCGGCTGCCCAGAGAGCAACTGCCTCGCCGGACGGACCGATGGACACACTCACGAGTTCGTCGCCGGGCAGCGGTGGCTCGAGATCGGCGATGTGGGTCAGAGGCAGTCGGGTCCGCCTGCGGAGGAAAGGCATGGCCCAAGGGTGGCAGGGCAGCGGTGTGTGTGGCATGTGTTTTGTCGGTGCGGGTTGGGAGGATGCGGGCATGGTGGTGATGAGTACGCGGGCCGTGAATCGGGCGACGCTGGCCCGGCAGGTTCTGCTCGGACGGGAAGCGGTGGCCGCGGTTGACGTTGTCCGGCGGTTGGCTGGGATGCAGGGGCAGGAGCCCAAGCATCCGTATGTGGGGTTGTGGTCGCGGATCGACGGGTTTGACGAGGGGGAGCTTGATCGGGCGGTGGTTGGGCGGGAGGTTGTGCGGGCGACGTTCTTGCGCGGGACTCTGCATCTGGTGACGGCGGGGGATTATCTGCGGTTTCGGGTGACGTTGGCGCCGGTGCTCGAGGCCGGGTTGAAGGTGCTCGGGGAACGCGGCGCTGGGCTCGAGCCCGAGAAGGTGGTTGCGGCGGCCGCGAAGCTGCTGGCGAAGGAACCGTTGACGTTCACCGAGGTGCGGGACGCGCTGCAGCAGCAGTTTCCGGAGGTGAACGAGCGTGCGCTCGGGTTCTGTACGCGGATGCTGGTGCCGCTGGTGATGTACCCGGCCGACGTCCGCTGGTCCTGGACGGCGAACTCGAAGTTCACGCCCGCGGAGGACTGGATCGGGGCGAAGCTGCACAAGACCGCCGAAGCTGCCGAGCTCGTCACGCGGTACCTCGCGGCGTTCGGCCCGGCGACACCTGCGGACTTCCAGACCTGGTCCGGGTTGCAGAAGGCCAAACCGTTGTTCGACGAGCTCGAACTCGAGACGTTCAAGGACGAGGGCGGCAAGACGTTGTACGACGTACCCGACGCGCCGCGGCCGGACGCGGACGCGCCGGCGCCGGTCCGGTTCCTGCCGGAGTTCGACAACCTCCTGCTGTCGCACGCGAAACGCGAGCGGATCATCGCCGACGAACACAAGCCGGCCGTCTTCACGAAGAACCTGCGCGTGAAGTCGACGTATACGGTGGACGGCTTCGTCGCCGGGCTGTGGACGAGCGAACTCAAGCGCGGTGTGGCCACTCTCACCCTGACCCCGTTCGGCAAGACCCTGAAGAAAACGCAGACCGAACTGGAGCGGGAAGGCACTGCGCTGCTCCACTTCCTCGAGCCGAACGCCAAGTCCTACGGAGTGGTTACTGCTGGTTAATGAGGTTGTTGTCACACGTCAGATGACTGGGCCGGAAACCTTTTGCCGGGTGGAATAGCTAGATGAGCACAGTCCCCTCCATCACTCTGGACAACGGCGTCGAGATCCCGCAGCTGGGCCTGGGGGTCTGGCAGGTCGAGGACTCGGTCGTCACCGACGTGGTGACGACGGCGTTCGAGACCGGCTACCGGCACATCGACACCGCCGCGATCTACGGCAACGAGGCCGGCGTCGGCCGGGCGATCGCCGCGTCCGGCATCCCGCGTGACGAGCTGTTCATCACCACCAAGGTGTGGAACTCCGACCAGGGCTACGACAGCACGCTGAAGGCGTTCGACACCAGCCTGGCGAAGCTCGGCCTGGAGACCGTCGACCTGTACCTGATCCACTGGCAGTCGCTGCAGCGGGACCTGTACGTCGACACCTGGAAGGCGCTCGAGCAGCTGTACGCCGACAAGCGCGTGCGCGCGATCGGCGTCTCGAACTTCCACGAACCCGCGCTGCGGCGGATCTTCGAGGAGACCACGATCCGCCCGGCGGTGAACCAGATCGAGCTGCACCCGGCGCTGCCGCAGGACGAGCTGCGCGCGTTCAACGCCGAGAACGACATCGTCACCGAGGCCTGGAGCCCGCTGGCCTCCGGCGAGCTGCTCGGCAACGAGGCGCTCGCGGCGATCGGCGCGAAGTACGGCAAGTCGACGGCCCAGGTGATGATCCGCTGGCACCTGCAGCTCGGCAACGTGGTGATCCCGAAGACCGTCACGCCGAGCCGGATCCGGGAGAACTTCGAGGTCTTCGACTTCCAGCTGGACAACGACGACATGGCCGTGATCGCCGACCTCGACACCGGCACCCGCACCGGCGGCGACCCGGACGTCTTCGGCTGAACCAGCCCGGAACCTAAACCAGCGCGGAAAAGCTAAACCAGTTCCAGGAACCGCGCCAGCACGGGCGAGCGGTTGGCCGGCGACCAGGCTACGGAGAGTTGCCACGTGGGCAGGTCGTCGGACAACTCGCGGTAGACGACCGCGTCCGGGTTCGACGGCGGCGTCGGGCCGATCAGCAACGAGACGCCGAGGCCGGCCGCGACCAGCGACACGATCGTCTGTACGTCGGCCGCCTCCTGCTCGATCCGCGGCATGAACCCGGCCGCGCGGCAGAACCCGACGATCGCGTCGTAGACGGCCGGCCCGCTGGGCCGCGAGTAGAACACGAACGGCTCGTCCGCGAGCTCCGCCAGCCGCAGCCGCTTGCGTCGAGCGAGCCGGTGCCGTGCCGGCAGCGCCACCACGAGCCGGTCCTCGGCCACCACCCGCGACGTCAACGCCGGTGCCAGTTGTACGACGGCGGCCCCGCCGGCCGGCGTACTCGGACGCATCAACCCGACGTCGATCCGCCCGTCCCGCAACGCGTCCGTCTGCCGCAGCGTGGTCCACGACTCCAGGTCCAGGACGACGTCCGGGTACGCCCGGCGGAACGCGCCGAGCAGCCGCGGCAGTACTTCGAACGTCGCCGACTGCACGAATCGCAGCCGCAACGTCCCGAACTCCCCGCGCTGCGTCCGCTGCGCCGCGCGGACCGCCTCGTCCGACCGGCGCAACAGGTCCCGAACGTCGGCGAGGAACGTCTCCCCCGCCGCCGTCAGCACGAACCGGCGCTTCACCCGGGCGAACAGTTCGACGCCCAGATCGTGTTCCAGCGCAGCGATCTGGCGACTGAGCGACGGCTGCGTCAGGTGCAGCCGGGCAGCGGCCCGCCCGACGTTCATCTCCTCGGCCACCACCACGAACGACCTGAGCTGCCGTAGTTCCATGGCACACATCATGCACCAAACACATCAAGTCTGCGCAGAACTTTCATTGGACGTATCAATGCCTGCATTTCTACTGTCGAAGACATGCAATACATCCCGTTTTCGATGGTCAAAGCGATCCACGAACAGACCCACTCCGCGATGCCGAACGCCCCGCTCCGCCCGTACGTCCCGAAGCGCCATCCGATCCGCGACGCCGTGAACCGCTGGCGCGCACGCCGTACGCCGCCGAAGGCCGAACTCCAACTGGTGTGCCAAGCTGAACTCCGTGATCGAGGTACGACGCCTGAAGGTGTTGCGCGCGCTTGCTGACCACGGGACCGTGACCGCGGCCGCCGAGGTGCTGCACCTGACACCCTCGGCGGTCTCGCAACAACTGGCGGCGCTCGAGAGCGAGATCGGCCAGGAACTGCTCGAACGCCGCGGCCGCCGGGTCGCGATCACCTCCGCCGGCCGCCTGCTGCTCGCGCACGCGGACACGATCCTGGCCGAGGTGGAACGCGCCGAGGACGCGATGCGGCTGCACGCGAACGGCGCCAGCGGCGAGGTCCGCGTGGTCGCCTTCGCGACCGCGATCACCCTGCTGGTCGCACCGGCCCTCACCCGGCTCCGCGAGACCAGCCCGGGCCTCGACCTTGTCGTCCGCGACGCCGAGGGCCACCAGGGCATCACCTATCTGCTGGACGGCGACGCCGACCTCGCGATCGCGGTCGAACACCGCGGCTCGCCCCGGCCCGACGACCGGCGCCTGACCCGGATCCCGTTGTACGCCGAACCGTTCGTCGCGGTCGTACCACCGACGCATCCCGCCGCCTACGACGGCCCCACCGACCCGGCCAACCCGTCCAGCCCGATCGAACTCGCAACGCTCGCGAACGACGACTGGGTGATGACCACGCCGGGCAACCCGATCCGTGACGTCGTGCTCCTCGCCTGCGAACAGGCCGGCTTCCAGCCGCGCGTCGTCCACCAGTCCGACGACTTCCGCGCGGTTGCCGCCTTGGTCGCGGCCGGCGGTGGCGTCTCCCTCGTCCCACGTCTCGCCGTGCCCGAACCGACACTCGCCGCGATCCGCCCGCTCACCGAGCCGGCCCCCACCCGCCGCGTCTACGCCGCCGTCCGCACCAGCCGCGCCGACCACCCGCTCATCACCGCAACCCTCAACATCCTCACCGAGGTCGCGGAGAAGCTCTGACTCACTTGTCGCCCACCGCCAGGCTCTGGCGAGGGACTGCGACCCGGAGCTCGGCAGTAGTGGCCGCAGAAGCTGTCAGGATTCCGCGTCCGACCCAGTTCGCGATGTTGGCGACCATCGTCGTCACGACCTGCCGTGAAGCCACCGACTCGGCGGGGATCCCCAGGTTCGACGGGCAACGCCGTACCAGGAAGCAGCCGTAGGCGAACGTCGAGCCGTTGAACACCCGCGCTCCCGACGGCGCAACGAACGCCGTCGCGTGCATCGCCGTCGACCGTCCGCTCGTCCGGCACGTCGCGGTGCCGGCGGCAACGATGCTCAGGCCGGGTTGCTTGTACAACCCGGGCCAGACGTAGTCGACCTCGCCGGCGAGGAAACCCGGTACGACGGTCCCGGCCGGGACGCCCTGGAACAGCCAATTGCTACCCGTCCTCAAATTGCCCGCGAGAACACCACACCCGTACTCCGCCCCGAGCAGCGGCTGGGACGCGTAGGCATCGCCCAGGTACCGCCACAGCGTCGAATTCAGGCCCGCGGTGTACCGATCGATGTCCCACGCCCGGCGCGTGCTGTCGGTGAACGTGATGCGCCGGTACGTCGCGTTGGCCCCGAAGCTCGCCACATTGACGCCGCGCTTGATCGCCTGGCTGAGCGACGCCCGCATCCGCAACGAGTAGTACTCGTCGTGCCCTGGCAGGAAGATCGTCGCGGCCCGAGCCGCCAGCTGGCCGCCGTACTGGTCCAGGTCGTTGTCGGTCCAGTACGTGACGTCGAGTCCTCGCGATTCCGCCCACGCGATCAGTCCTTGCTCCAAGGGCAGGAACTCACCGGAGCCTTGGCCCTCGGCGTACGGGCGGTCGAAGGTCAGCCGGCCGGAGCCGGTCGTCGGACTGCTGTAGAAGCTCCGCCCGCCGTACCAGTTGTACGCCTCCCACGTGGTGGTCCCCTGCTGAATCAGGAGGGCGTGTTTGTGGCCGGTGTCGTCGCGAACGGTCAGCGGCGCGTACGCGGCGTACCTGCCGTCACTCACCTTGATCAGGTACGTGCCCGGCACCCAATTGCGATCCACTGCGATCGTCAGCGTCGTCGACCAGTTCGCCGCCGATGCCATCCGCAACGGGTGACCGTTGGCCGCACCACCGATCGTCGGAGCAGGCTGGACGACAGTCGGTACGCCGTTACGACGCCAGATCTCCCGCGCGCCGAGGCCTTGGTAGTAGCCCATCCGGTAAGCCACCACACTGACCGGGCGGCCCGAGGTGACCTTCAGGCCGACCGTGGTGCCGCAGGTCGCGGAGACCTTGGTCAGGTACGCCGCCAGCGGGCCGTTCATCGAGGCCGGGATGACCCACGCGCCGGTGCCCGGTTTCGCGTTCTCGGCGGTCGTCGCCGGCCAACTGGAGGGACATCCGGCCGGGATCGTGGGAAAGGATCCGGCGAGGACTGTGGGCATCGGTGCGGGTGGAGCGATCAGCGCGAGGGTTCCGGTTCCGCCCATCAGCTGCGTCCCGGTCGACGCGGTGGCCGTCATGCCGAGTTGCATGATGCCGCCGTACTTGGACAGCACGACTCCGTAGACCGGAATCGCCAGTCGTGTGCCGCCCCGGACGGTGATCGGCGCGCGTGGCCTCCAGGTCGCATACCCGCTGGCGGCGGACAGCGTCCCGTTGACGCTGGTCAGCGTTCCGCGCGCACCGGTCGGCAGCTTCATCCGGACGGAGCCCAGGACGCCGGGGCGGCCGACCGTCCCTGCGTAGGTGAGCGCCGTCGTCGAGCCGGGGATCGGTCTGGTCGCGGTGATGCGGACGTCGGCCGGACGGACCAGCGTGCCGGTACCGGCGGACAGTACGTTCCCGGTGGTGCTCGTCGCGCGGAAGCTCAGCGTCCACGGACTCCCGCTCGGCAGCCGTACGCCGTAGAACGGAATCGAGAAGCGTGCGCCGACGACGATCGACGTCGTTCTGATCGGACGCCACAGCAAGACGCCCGGCGAGACCGTGCGGACCGACCCGTTGACCGAGGTGATCCGTCCGCCGGAGCCGGCCGGGACCGAGACGACGATGTAGCGCAGCGTTCCCGCGCGGGTCGCCGTAGCTCGATAACTCAACGTCGTCGTGCCGTTCGATGCCGTGGCCGCAGAGATCGCGACACCGGCCACGATCGCCGCCGCTGGTTGGATGACCGTCAAGGTCGCGGATGCGAGCAGACCGGCCGTCACCAACGCGACCCGCCTTACCCATGTGCTCGCGACAGTCCTCGCCACCGTGCTCGTTACAGCGCTGGCCCCGGTGCTCGTTACAGCGCTCGTTACGGTGCATTTCATGGTGCCTCCCCCACCGGCACCTGCCCGCCACCCCCAGCGGCCCCGACAGGTGCCGACTACCAGCAACATCGCACACGATCGGCGGCGCGCCTAGGTCCTGGGTCAGTTCGAGATCACCACGGTCTTCCGGATCAATTCGGTCTTGTCGATGGCGTTGAGCAGGTAGGTCGCGACGTCGGCGCGGGTCATCGTGAAGCCGCCGCGGACGGTGCCTTCGGTGTTGCTGCGGAAGGTGCCTTTGGCGGCCTTGTCCGTCAGGCGGGGCGGGCAGCCGATCGTCCAGTCGGCGGTGCTCGCGGCGATCAGTTCTTCCATCCGGCGGGCGTCCGCGAAGGACTCGCGGAGGAGGCGTTGCAGGATCGGCTTCACGACGTACTGCGTGAACGGGTCGTCGTTGCCCGTGTGGATGCCGGCCACGCTGACGACCAGGTAGCGGCGGACGTCGCCCATCGCCTGCAGGATGCTGGTCGCACTGGCGCTCAGCACGTCGCTCGGGCCCTTCGGACGCGGGCCGAGCGCGGACAGGACGACGTCGTGCCCGGCGATGACCGGGGCGATCGACTTCGGGTCCATCACGTCGGCGGTCACCACCTGCGCGAGGCCACCCGCGACGCCGGCCCGAGCCGCCACCAGCCGCAGCTCCGGTAGTTGTACCTGCAGACTCGAGCCCTCGCGGACCACGGCGGTGACCTCGTGTCCGGCAGCCACACCTTGGCGTACCAGCTCGGTTCCGATCCGTCCGGACGCCCCGAACACCACCAGCTTCATCGTCGACCCCTCTAGGTTAGTGAATACTCACTCACCATGGTTAGTGAACACTCACCAACCTGTCAAGGTACGCTGCGCGGGTGGGCACGAGGGACGAGATTCTGGACGCGGCCGCGGAGGTACTGCGGACGCAGGGGTATGCGCGGGCGACGACCAAGTCGATCGCGCAGGTCGCCGGCTACTCCGAGGCCGCGCTCTACAAGCACTTCGCGGACAAGGCCGCGATCCTGCTCGCTGTCATGCACGAGCGGATGCCCGAACTTCCCGGCTCGTTGAAGGAACTGATCGGCAACCCGGGAACCGGCACGGTTCGCGGCAATCTGACCAAGCTGGCCCGGACCGCGATCGACTTCTACATCGAGGGCTTCCCGATCCTTGTGTCGCTGTTCTCGTCACGCGAACTGCTGGCCGCGCACCGGCTCCGGCTGAAGGAGCTGAATGCCGGCCCGCACCGCGCGCAGGAGGGCCTGGTCCGCTATCTGCGCGAAGAGCAGAAACTCGGCAGGATCCGCCGTAACGCCGATGTCCAGGCCTCGGCGGCACTGCTGTTCGGGGCGTGCTTCCAACGCGGGTTCGAGGTGAGCTACGCCGGGATCACGCCGTCCGCCGAAGAGAACACCAAGTACGCCGCGGCACTCACCAAAGCGCTCTGCGAATCACTGCGCTCGACGCCGGCCGCCGTCCAGTCCGACGGTTGACACCCGCGCGATCAGCGCCCGGGGCGTGAATCGCGCGGCGGCCGCGATCAGCTTGTACCGGCGGCTCGGGATCGAGATCGCCTTGCCGGCCATCAGGTCCTTCCAGGCCGCGTCGACCAGGTCGTTCGCATCCAGCCACATGAACGACGGGATGACCGATTTGTCCATCTCCATCCGCTCGTGGAACTCGGTGTGCACGAACCCCGGGCACAACGCCATCACCGCGACGCCCTTGGCGTGCAGGCCGGTCGCGAGCCCGGCGGAGAAGCTCGTCACCCAGGCCTTGTGCGCGCTGTAGATGTTGCGCTGCAGGAACCCCGCGACCGACGACACGTTGATCACGGCACCCGAGCCGCGTTCGATCATCGGCAGCACAGCGGCGTGCGTGAGCCGCAGGACGACCCGGACGAGGAGGTCGAGCTGCTTCTCCTCGACGTCGACCGGGTTCTCCCAGAACGGCTTCTTCTGTCCGAACCCGGCGTTGTTCACGAGTACTTCGATCGGGCCGGTGCGGAAGCGTTCCTCGACCCGGGCGAGGTCGTCGGTGTCGGTGAGGTCCGCGACCAGCACCTCGCAGTCGACACCGTGCAGCCGGGTGAGTTCGGCCGCGGTCTCCTTGAGCCGCGCCTCGTCCCGCGACACCAGCACCAGGTCGTACCCTTCGCGGGCCAGCTTGTCCGCGAACGCCCGCCCGATCCCGGTCGCGGGCCCGGTGACCAGCGCTGTCGCCCTACTGGACATGGTGCAGTCCTCCCGTCGATGACCCACCCAGTCTGTCACTTACGCTGGTCGGGTGCTGGCGGACATCGACACCTGGGTACTCGACCTCGACAACACCCTGTACCCGGCCGGGTCCGCGCTCGCCGAGCAGCTCACGCACGGCATCCTGTCGACGCTCGCGCAGTACTACGCGACCGACCTCGCCGGCGCCCGCCGGATCCAGTCCGAACTGGTCGCGGCGCACGGCACGTCGCTTCGTGGCGCGATGGTGACCGGGACGATCGACCCGCAGGACTTCCTCGGCTTCGAGCGCCGGATCGACTACTCGGTGATCGCCCCGGACCCGGCGATGGTCGCCGCGCTCGCGGCGCTTCCCGGCCGGCGGTACGTGTACACGAACGGGTCGGCGTACCACGCCGAGCAGGTGCTCGAGCGGCTCGGGCTGACGGACCGGATCGACGGCGTGTTCGACATCCTGGCCGGCGAGCTGATCCCGAAGCCGTACGCCGAGAGTCTCGACGCGTTCCTCGACCGGTTCGGGGTCGATCCGGTGCGGGCGGCGATGTTCGACGATCTCGAGGTGAACCTGGCGCTGCCGCACGAGCGCGGGATGACGACGGTCTGGGTGAGTGCCGGCACGCCGTACGAGCTGCTGGCCGAGCGGCGGTGGCGGACCACTGATCTGCCGGGGTTTGTCCGGGCAAACATCTGATGAATCTTGAGATCGGGCGCGGCGGACGGGCTGCGGTTGGCCAGATATGACTGGAATGGTCTGAGGACTTACGCTGCGCGGAGGAGGTGAGAGATGGCTGCTACGGACAAGGCGCTGGCTGGGTTGCGGCAGATGATCGCGTCCGGCGAGCTCGGGCCGGGGGCGAAGTTTCCGCCGGAGCCGGAGTTGTGCGAGCACCTGGGGGTGTCGCGGAGCTCGCTGCGAGAGGCGGTCCGGTCGCTCGGCGCGCTCGGCGTGATCGAGTCGCGGCACGGCTCGGGGACGTACGTGTCCGCGCTCGACCCGGCGGCGATCATCAGCCGCTTCTCGTTGTCGGTCGAGCTGATCCCGCTCGAGGGAGTGCTCGAGCTGCTGGAGGTACGGCGGGTGCTCGAGTCGCACGCGACCTCGTTGGCCGCGGCACGGCAGGATCCGGAGCTCGCGGACCGGTTGAGCGCCGTACTCGACCGGCTGGAGTCGACCACCGACGCGACCGAGATCCAGCACCTGGATGCCGAGTTCCACGGCCTGATCTGCAGCGCCGGCGGCAACCCGACCGTCACCGCGCTCACCGAGGTGATCCGGGGCCGCGGCGGGCACTACCGGATCTTCGAGCCCGGCGCGGACTTCGACGCGATCAAACAGACCAGCGACCGCGGCCACCGCGAGATCCTCGCCGCCATCCAGTCCCGCGACCCGGCCGCCGCCGCCACCGCCGCCTCCGCCCACATCGCCCGCACCGAACTATGGCTCCGAGCCCTCCGCCCCGAACCAAAACCCGCATGAGCCGAACCCTCCACATCCGGCCGAAACCCGGGTGCATTGGACCGTTCACACCGAACCAAGGCCTGGCATGAACTGGACCCTCCGCCCGGCGACCCCGGCTGACGTGGAGCCGCTCGCCGAGCTCCGTGCCGTCGTCATGCGCGCCGACCTCGAACGCCTGGGCCGCTACGACGAACACCGGGTCCGCCAACGCCTCCGCGACGGCTTCGCACCGACCCACACCCGAATCATCGAGGTCGACGGCGAACTGGCCGGCTCCGTCACCATGCGCCCGACTACTGACGACGTCTGGCTCGAGCACTTCTACCTGGCCCCGCTCCACCAGGGCAAAGGGCTTGGCACCGCTGTCCTCAGAACTGTCCTGGAGAGCACGCAGGCGCCCGTCCGGCTGAACGTCCTCCAAGGGAGCGCGGCGCGGAAGCTGTACGAACGGCACGGGTTCGTGGTCGAGAGCGAAGACCCAGTAGACGTCTTCATGGTGAGAAAATTTCCGTAACCTGTCGAGATCTTGCGCTAACGGCGTCGGCTGCATAACCTCCAGACACTTCGTCACGGAGGGGATCCGCCAATGTCCCGTTCACGCCTGCTCGCGGTCGCGTTCACGCTCGCGCTCCTCGGCACCACAGCCCAGCCGGCGACAGCCGCCACACCCCCACGCATCACCCGCGCCGGCCTCGATCCAGCACTCGTCGCAGGCCGCGGCGCCGACGTACCGTTCGTCGAGCAGGAGGCGGAGAACGCAACCTTCACCGGCGAGCGGATCGGCCCGGGACGGGAGGCGTACACGCTGCCCGCCGAGGCCTCCAACCGCACCGCCGTACGCCTGCAACCCAAGCAGTACGTCGAATTCACCCTGACCCGCCCCGCGAACGCCTTCACCCTGCGCTACAGCATCCCGGACGCACCGACCGGCGGCGGCATCACCGCGCCGCTCGACGTCACGGTCAACGGCAAGCACAAGCGCACGATGACACTGACGTCGCAGTACGCCTGGCTCTACGGGATGTATCCGTTCTCGAACGACCCGAACGTCGACCCGATCCCGGGCTGGTGGAAACCGGAGCCCGACCCGGTCACGAAGCCGTTCCGCCCGAACCACTTCTACGACGAACAGCGAGTGCTGCTAGGCCACACGTACCAGGCCGGCGACCGCGTGCGGTTCGCCGTACCGCGGGACACGCCCGCGGCCTGGACCGTCCTCGACGTCGCGGACTTCGAGCTCGTCCAGGCGCCGCTCGAGCAGCCGAAGCGGTCGCTCGACGTACGCCTGTTCGGCGCCGACCCGACCGGCCATCGCGACGCGGCACTCGCGATCGAGGCGACGATCGCCGCCGCGAAGAAGCTCGGCTGGTCGGTGTTCATCCCCGCGGGCACGTACCAGGTGAACCGCCACATCGTCGTCGACCAGGTCACGATCCGCGGTGCGGGCAACTGGTGGACGATCATCAAGGGCAAGGTTCTGCCGCTGGCCGAGCCCGCGCCGGACAGGTCGACGCACAGCGCGCCGGGCTTCTACGGCAAGTACACCGGCAGCACCGATGTCCACCTGTCCGACTTCGCGATCGAGAGTGACGTCCGCGAGCGGATCGACACCGACCAGGTGAACGGGATCGGCGGCGCGATCGGCGGCGGCTCGACGATCGAGAACCTGTACCTGCACCACACCAAGGTCGGGATCTGGCTGGACGGCCCACTCAACGGCCTGCTGATCCGGAACAACGTGATCACCGACTCGATTGCCGACGGCATCAACCTGCACATGGGTGTGTCCAACGTCCGGGCGACCAACAACTTCATCCGGAACAGCGGCGACGACGGTATGGCGATGTGGTCGGAGAACCTGGCCGACCACGACAACGTCTACGACCACAACACCGTGCAGACGCCCGTACTCGCGAACGACATCGCGATCTACGGCGGCCGGGACAACGCGGTCACCGACAACCTGGTCGCGGACCCGATCCGCGAGGGCAGCACGTTGCACGCCGGTTCCCGGTTCAACGCGACACCGTTCGAAGGAACGCTCACGTTCGCGCGGAACACCACCGTCCGCGGCGGTCCACGCGACCTGAACTGGAACATCGGCCTCGGCGCGATCTGGCTGTACGCGTTGCAGTCCTCGATGTCCGCCACGATCGAGATCACCGACAGCTCGTTCCTGGACTCGACGTACAACGCGATGATGTTCGTCGTCGACTGGCCGGTGAAGGACGACTACGCGATCACAGGAGTTGCCGTCCGCAACATCCACGTCGACGGCACCGGGACGAACGTGGTGAACGCCCGGGTCGGTGGCTGGGCGACGTTCGAGAACGTCGACGCGCGGAACGTCGGCGCGCCGTTCGTGAACAACTGCGGGACGTTCCACTTCAACGGCCCGCCGGAGTTCGAGGCCCGCGACCTGGGCGGCAACGACGGCGGCTGGACCGGCGCGAGCTGGTGCGAGGACCGGCCCACCGTCGTGCCACCACCGCCGCCGTCGCCCTGGGGGTGATAGCGGATCCCCAGGCCATCACGATCAGCCGATGCCGGCGGGCTCCCGCTCAGCCGGGCCCGCGGCGGCCGATTGTGATGGCCTGGCAGTCCGGAATGCGAGCGCGAGCACGATCGCGCCGGTGAGTACGAAGCCCGCGGCGACCACGGCCGCGACATGCATCGCGTGGACGAACGTGTCGTTCGCGGTTTGCACCAGGTCGGGACGGTGCAGTACGGCGGCCGCGTGCCGGGTCGTCTCGGCCGACGTACCGATGGCGTCCCGGTTCGGCAGGCCGGCCAGCGCAGGTGCGATCCGGTGCTGGTACGTCGAGGACACCACGGTCCCGAGTACGGCGACGCCGAGCACGCTGCCGACCTGGCGCAGGGCGTTGTTGACCGCCGAGCCGGCGCCGATCCGGTCCATCGGGAGCGTCGCCATCACGGCCGCGGTGGTCGGCGCGACGGTCATCCCGATCGCGAGACCGGCCAGGCCGCCGACGACGCCGATCAGGACCAACGAGGTGTTCACGTCGTACAGCAGGTTGGCGGCGAAGCACGCCGCGAGCGTGAGGATCGCCGTACCGGAGACCTTGGCGACGCCCAGGCGCGCGGCGAGTCTCGCGCCGAGTGGTGACCCGAGCATCACACCCATTGCGCTGGGCAACGACATCAGGCCGGCGTGGAGAGCCGTCATCCCGCGGGCGCCCTGGAGGTAGAACGCCAGGTAGAAGCTCTGCCCGGTGAGGGTCAGGAAGACCGCGGAGAGCGCGAAGTTTCCGGCCGAGAACCGGCGGTTGCGGAACAGCCGCGGGTCGAAGCTCGGCTGGTGCTCACGCCATTCGGAGAACAGGAATCCGGCGAGCAGGAGGAGGCCGGCGCCGATGCTGGCCCACACCTGCCAGCGGTCCCAGCCGCCCTGGTGACCGCCTTCGATCAGCCCGTACGACAGACCGAGCAGACCGAGCGTGGACAGGCCGAGGCCGATCGGGTCGAGGCGGCGGCGCTGCGGGCTGCGCGGGTTCGGGAGGACGAGGGCCGCGCCGATCACGCCGAACGCGACGATCGGCAGGTTGATGGTGAACACCGACCCCCACCAGAAGTGGTCGATCAGCAGACCGCCGAGCACCGGGCCGACGGCGACTCCGAGACCCGCGGAGGAGGACCAGATCGCGATCGCGCCGGCTCGGCGTTCCGGCGGGAAGGTCCAGCCGATGATCGCCATCGAGGTCGGCATGATCAGTGCGCCGCCGAGCCCCATGGTCGCGCGGGCCAGGATCAGGCCGACCGGATCCGTCGCCCAGGCGGCCCAGGCGGACGCGCCGCCGAAGACCAGCAGACCGATCATCAGCACGGTGCGATGGCCGTACCGGTCGCCGAGCGCGCCGGCGAGGAACAGTGCGGTCGCGAACAGCAGTGAGTAGATGCCGACCGCCCACTGGAGCTGGCCGGGGGTGGCGCCGAGCCCGTCGACGGGGTCGGCGAGGCGTTCGAGAGCGATACCGAGAACGGTCGAGTCGATCCAGATGAGCACGGCCGAGACGACGAGGATGCCAAGAATGCGGCGTTGTTGGCTTGGATTCTGGGAAGGGTCGATGGTGGACACGAAGTCTCCTATAATTGTCAGGACCCTGACGAGAACTCCATCATGATAGATTGACAGGAACCTGTCAATCATCTTTTCGCGTTCTCCCTGGCGCGACCGGCAGAATGGAGCGCATGGACTCCTACGAGGACGACGGGTGTGTGACGTTCCTGGTCCGGCACGCCTGGCTGAGCATGCGCTCGGTGCTCGCCGAGGCGCTCGACGAGCACGGCTTGTCGGTGCAGCAGTACGGGACGTTGCTCTGCGTCCGGAAGGATCCGGGCCTGACCGTCGCCGAGGTCGGGCGCGTGGTCGGGACGACGCGGCAGTCCGCGAACGAGCTGATCACCGGAATGGAGCGCGCCGGGCTGGTCGAGCGGCGCCCAAACCCGAAGGACCGCCGTACCCAGCAGGTCCACCTGACCGAGGGCGGCCGCCGCCGGCTGGCCGAGGCGGCCCCCGCGATCCGCAAGGTCGAGAACGAACTCGAGGCCGCCTTCAGCACGACCGACCGCGCCACCGCGCGCGCCTGGCTTGCACACATGGTCACGGCCGTCGAGGGTTAGACGATGCGCGCACACGCTGAGCGGTTGGACGGGCTGGGTACGACGATCTTCGCGGAGATGTCCGCGCTCGCGGTCGCGACCGGGTCGGTGAACCTGGGACAGGGCTTCCCGGACCGGGACGGGCCGGACTCGCTGCTCGAGGACGCGATCGCGGCGATCCGAACTGGCGCGAACCAGTACCCGCCCGCTCGCGGCGTACCGGCGCTCCGGCAGGCGATCGCCGATCACCAGCAGCGGTTCTACGGGCTCACGTACGACCCGGACACGCAGGTTCTCGTCACCACCGGAGCGACCGAGGCGATCGCGGCCGGGCTGCTCGCATTCGTCGAACCGGGCGACGAGGTGATCGCGCTCGAGCCGTACTACGACTCGTACGCGGCCGGCATCGCCTTCGCCGGCGGCCGGCGGGTCCCGGTCACGCTGCGCGCCCCGGCGTACCGGCTGGATCTCGACGAGCTCCGGGCCGCCGTCACGCCGCGGACGAAGGTGCTGCTGATCAACTCCCCGCACAACCCGACCGGCACCGTGCTCACGGACGAAGAACTCCGCGGTATCCGCGACGTCGCCGTGGAACACGACCTGGTCGTCATCACCGACGAGGTCTACGAGCATCTGGTGTACGACGGCACGCACCGGCCGCTGGCGACGTACGACGGGATGGCGGAGCGGACCGTCTCGATCAGCAGCGCCGGGAAGACGTTCGCGGTCACCGGCTGGAAGATCGGTTGGGTGACCGGATCGCCCGAGGTGGTGACCGCCGTGACGACGGCGAAGCAGTTCCTGACGTACACCTCGGGCGCGCCGTTCCAGCCCGCGGTCGCCAATGCTCTTGCCCTAGGCAACGACTACTACGAGACGCTGTGCGCCGACCTCCGCGCCCGCCGCGACCTGCTCTGCGACGGCCTGGCCACCCTCGGCTTCGAGGTCCACCGCCCCGCCGCGACCTACTTCGTCACCACCGACATCCGTCCCCTCGGCCACACCGACGGCATCACCTTCTGCCGCCAACTCCCCGAAAAGGCCGGCGTCGTAGCCATCCCCACCCAAGTCTTCTACGACCACCAATCAGTCGGCCAACCCCTGGTCCGCTGGGCCTTCTGCAAACAACCCGGCATCCTCCAAGAAGCCCTGACCCGCCTCAAGCAGCTCTAGGACAGGAACTTCGCGAGGGTTTCGGGGTCGCGGGCTATCGCGGTGGTTTGGTCGTCGGCGGTGATGATCGGCCGTTGGATGAGGATGGGGTCGGCGACCATGGCTTCGATCCAGGCGGTGCGGTGGGCGGCGTCGCGGGGGAGGTCGCGGACGGATTCGGCGGCTGGCTCGTTGTGGCGGACCACGTGCCAGGGGTCGAGGTTCAGGCGGGTGAGGACGGCGTCGAGTTCTTCGGGGGTGGGCGGGTCGTCGAGGTAGCGACGTACCGTGTAGGTCACGCCGGCCTCGTCGAGGGCCTTGGTGGCGGCGCGGCATTTCGAGCAGGCCGGGTTGATCCAGATCTCCACGGACGTCTCCCTCAGTGGTGGTGGAACCAGAGCTTGGTGGGGCGTTGGAGCATAAGGGTCAGCAGAGCTACGTGGATCGCCAGCCCCAGCAGGCTCGCCGGGAGGGCCATCAGGCCGCCCGCGATGCCCATGGCGGCTACCGCGACGAGCAGGTAGCGGGCCCAGGCGGAGCGCTTGCGGATGTAGACGGCGGGGACCAGGTAGAGCACCGCGCACACCAGCGCGGCCGCGACCGCGACCGGGGTGTTGCCGCGGGAGCCGGTGAGGACCTCGGAGATCTGGCCGCCGGCCGACGTGAGGGCGAGGGCCGCCAGCAGGAGGCACAACACGCCGAGCCCGCCCGCGATGACCGATGCGACCGTCACCTGTTTCGGAGTGACGAGCTCTCGGTAGCCGTACGAATCCGGAACGCCACCGAACAACCCGCTGTACGGCCCCGGCTCGTCACCGCGCTGCCCTGTCATCGACGTTCCTTCCACGACCCCCCGTATCCCCCGATCCTGCCAGATCACCCAAGCCGGACCACGGAAATGTCGAGGTGCCGGAACCCGTCCAGTGGCGCGAGGTGCGCGGCGGGCAGGAAGTGCACGGTCGTGCCGGTGGTTCCGTCCGACTCGAGCGGCTCCAGCCCGGTCACCGGTACGCCGTACTCGTACCGCTGGGTCCACGACCCGTTCGTCCGGCGGTTCGTGTGGACGAGCCACTGGCTCATGGCCGCGACCACCGACATCCCGCGCCGCGGGTGCCCATCGGGCAACAGCGGGGCGGACGCGTCGTCGAAGAAACGGAGGTCCTTGGTCGCCATCACCGGCTTCTTCACGACGTTCCCGTGCTCGTCGACGCGTGTATCGGTCCCCCGCCCGTAGTCGGTGACCGCGACCGAGCCGTCGGCCTGCAGCTCGACGGTGCACCGCCCACGCTCGCCGATCGACTCCGCCTCGTCCTCCGGGTACGCGAGCACCTCGAGCAGCAGATGCCGCACCCCGCCGGGCGCGTACCGGCCCGGATCCGCGCGGATCGCCTCCAGATGTGCCCGGTCGACCGAGGCCGCCCAGTCGTGGGTCGTGTTGATCCAGTCAGCCCGTGAAGTCACGGTCCATTCTCCCCGATTCCTTTCGCCGTACGGCCGGTCTACACAGCTGACGAGAGGAGAATCATGCGCAAGCTCATCGCATCGACTTTGATCACCCTCGACGGGGTGGTCGAGGACCCGGGCGGCTTCGGCGGTACGCCGTTCGGTGGCTGGGCGCAGCCGTACTTCCAGGAGGAGGCGATCCGGCTGTCGATCGAGAAACTCGCCTCGTGCGACTACTTCCTGTGCGGACGGCGTACCTATGAGCTGTTCGCGGCCGGCTTCGGCGACGCGGACGGCCCGTACGCCGACCGCCTGCGCGAGCTGCCCAAACTTGTTGCCTCCAGCACCTTGGCCGGCACCGAACTGACCTGGAACGCGACCCTCCTGGAGGGCGACACGATTACGGCGCTCAAGCGGATCAAGGCGGAGGACGGCGGCGACATCATGATGTACGGCAACCCGACGCTGCTGCACAGCCTGCTGCAGAACGGCCTGGTCGACGAGCTGGACCTGATGGTGCACCCGCTCGTGCTCGGCGTCGGCGCGAAGCTGGAAGGTCCGCGCACCGAGTGGAAGCTCACCGGCCGGCGCACCCTCGACAGCGGCGTCATCGCCCTCAGCTACGAGAAAGGGGCCCGGTGAGAACCGGGCCCCTGTGAGGTCATGCGGCTGAGACTTCCAACGCGTCCTTGGCCTCGTTGAGGGTCACGCGTACGGTCTCGCCGTCGCGGACCCTGCCGTCCAGCAGGCTGCGGGCGAGCTCGTCGCCGATCGCGGACTGCACCAGCCGGCGCAGCGGACGGGCGCCGTAGACCGGGTCGTACCCGGTCATCGCCAGCCACTCCATCGCGCCCTCGTCGACGTCCAGCGTGATCCGCCGGTCGGTGAGCCGCCGCTGCAGGCTGTCGATCTGCAGGCCGACGATCTGCGTCAGCTCCTCGCTGCCGAGCGCGTCGAACAGCACGATCTCGTCCAGCCGGTTGATGAACTCCGGCTTGAACGACGTCCGTACGACCGCCATCACCTGGTCCCGCTTGACCTTGTCGTCCAGCGACATGTCGGCCAGGTACGCCGAGCCGAGGTTGCTGGTCAGGATCAGGATCACGTTGCGGAAGTCGACCGTCCGGCCCTGGCCGTCGGTCAGCCGCCCGTCGTCGAGCACCTGCAGCAGGATGTCGAAGACCTCGGGGTGCGCCTTCTCCACCTCGTCGAGCAGGATCACCGAGTACGGACGCCGGCGGACCGCTTCGGTCAGCTGACCGCCCTCTTCGTACCCGACGTACCCGGGCGGGGCACCGACGAGCCGCGCGACGCTGTGCTTCTCGCTGTACTCCGACATGTCGATGCGGACCATCGCCCGCTCGTCGTCGAACAGGAAGTCGGCGAGCGCCTTGGCCAGCTCGGTCTTGCCGACACCGGTCGGACCGAGGAACAGGAACGAACCGGTCGGCCGGTCCGGGTCCGAGATACCCGCGCGGGCCCGGCGGACGGCGTCGCTCACGGCCTTGACCGCGGTGCGCTGGCCGATCAGCCGGTGACCGAGCTCGTCCTCCATCCGGAGCAGCTTGCCGGTCTCGCCCTCCAGCAGCCGGCCGGTCGGGATGCCGGTCCACATCGCGATCACCTCGGCGATCTCGGTCGGGCCGACCTCCTCGTTCACCATCGCTTCGGGGCCCTCGGCAACCTCTTCCTCGGCGTCGGCGGCCTCCTCGAGCTCCTTGGTGAGCTGCGGGATCTCGCCGTACAGCAACCGGGACGCGGTCTCCAGGTCACCGTCGCGCTGGGCGCGTTCGGCCTGCCCGCGGAGCTCGTCGATCCGCTCCTTGATCTCGCCGACCCGGTTCAGGCCGGACTTCTCCCGCTCCCACCGGGCCTCGAGCGCCCGCAGCTCCTCCTCGCGGTCGGCGAGGTCGGCGCGCAGCCGCTCCAGCCGCTCCTGCGACGAGGCATCCTCCTCGCGGGACAGCGCGAGCTCCTCCATCTTCAGCCGATCGACGGTACGCCGCAGCGAGTCGATCTCGACCGGGGAGGAGTCGATCTCCATCCGCAGCCGGGATGCGGCCTCGTCGACCAGGTCGATCGCCTTGTCCGGCAGCTGCCGGCCGCTGATGTACCGGTTCGACAGGGTCGCCGCGGCCACCAGCGCGGAGTCGGAGATCGCGACCTTGTGGTGCGCCTCGTACCGCTCCTTCAGGCCACGCAGGATCGCGATCGAGTCCTCGACCGAAGGCTCACCCACGAACACCTGCTGGAACCGGCGCTCCAGGGCCGGGTCCTTCTCGATCCGCGTCCGGTACTCGTCCAGCGTGGTCGCACCGATCATCCGCAGCTCGCCGCGGGCCAGCATCGGCTTCAGCATGTTGCCGGCGTCCATCGCGCCCTCACCGGACGCGCCGGCGCCGACGACCGTGTGCAGCTCGTCGATGAACGTGATGATCTGACCGTCGGACTCCTTGATCTCGGTCAGCACGGCCTTCAGCCGCTCCTCGAACTCACCGCGGTACTTCGCACCCGCGACCATCGCGCCGAGGTCGAGACTGATCAGCCGGCGGCCGCGCAGCGACTCGGGGACGTCGCCCGCGATGATCCGCTGGGCCAGCCCCTCGACAACGGCGGTCTTGCCGACGCCGGGCTCACCGATCAGCACCGGGTTGTTCTTGGTCCGGCGCGACAGCACCTGCACCACCCGCCGGATCTCGGAGTCCCGGCCGATCACCGGGTCGAGCTTGCCGTCGCGGGCCCGCTCGGTCAGGTCGACGCCGTACTTCTCCAGCGTCTTGGTGGTGCCTTCGGCCTCCGGCGAGGTGATCCGGCGATTGCCGCGCATCTCGTCGAACGCCTTCAGCAGCGCGTCCGCGGTCACACCGAGCGCGGACCGGGCCGGCGTCTCGACGGTCGCGAGCGCGATCAGCAGATGCTCGGTGGACACGTACTCGTCACCCAGTCCGAGCGCCCGCTGCTCCGCCTGGTTCAGCACGTCACCGGTCTTCGGCGACAGGCTGGGCGCCTGCACGCTGCCACCGCTCGCCTTCGGCAGCCGGCTCAGCTGCTCGGCGGTCTTGCGGCGGACCGCGTCGAGGTCGCCACCGGCCGCCTCGAGCAGACCGATCGTGGTGCCCTCGGGCTGCGCGAGCAGCGCGGACAGCAGGTGAATCGGTTCCACGGTCGGGTTACCCGCCGCGGAGGTCTGACGGATCGCGACCGACAGGGTTTCCCGGGCCAGGGTCGTCAACCGCTGAACGTCCATCTAGTTCCAGCCTTTCCAGTTCCAGCAACAACAGTCACTAGACACAACCTATCCAAACTTGAGTCCATTCCACTCAACTCTGGATATTTTCAGGGCTGAACCAGGGTTCTCAACCGCGGCCGGCGGTGACCAGGCCGGTGTTGTAGGCGAGGATGACGGCCTGGACCCGGTCGCGGGCGCCGGTCTTGGCGAGCATCCGGCTGACGTGGGTCTTGACCGTGTGCTCGGTGAGGTGGAGTTCGGCGGCGATCTCGGCGTTCGAGTTGCCCTTCGCGACCAGGACGAGGATCTCCCGCTCACGCGCGGTGAGAGCGTCGAGCTTGGCGACGGTCTCGGTGTCGACCTGGTTCTCGGCGAACCGGTCGATCAGCCGCCGGGTGACCGGCGGGGCCAGCAGCGCGTCGCCGGCCGCGATCACCCGGACCGCGTTGATCAGCTCGTCGCGGGACGACCGCTTCAACAGGAAGCCGCTCGCCCCGGCGCGGAGCGCGTCATACACGTATTCGTCCAGGTCGAACGTGGTCAGGATCACCACCCGCGGACCGCCGGCCAGCCGCCGGGTCGCCTCGATCCCGTCCATCACCGGCATCCGGACGTCCATCAGGACGACGGCCAGGTCCAGGATCGCGGCCGCCTGCCGGACCGCGTCCGCGCCGTCGGTCGCCTGCGCGACCACCTCGATGTCCGGCTGCCCGTCCAGGATCATCGCGATCCCGTCCCGGACCAGATCCTGGTCGTCGACGACCATCACCTTGATCGGGTTCACCTTCCGCCTCCGACCGGAAACCAGGCGGCGACGGTCGTTCCCGCTCCCGGCGTACTCCGGACGTCCAGCGTGCCGCCCTCGATCCGGACCCGTTCGCGCATCCCGGCCAGCCCGTGCCGGGTCCCGCGCGCGGCCGCCGCCACGTCGAACCCGCTCCCGTCGTCGGTCACCTCGACCCACACCCCCGCGTCCTCGACCCGTACCAGTACCTGCGCCGCCGACGCCTTCGCGTGCCGTACGACGTTCGTCAACGCCTCCTGCACCAGCCGGTACGCCGCCAGCTGCTGCCCCTCGGGCGGACCGACCGGATCACCCGAGACGTCGAGCGCGATCGGGAGATGACCGTCCGACACATCCGTCACCAACTGTGACAGATCGGCCAGACCAGGCTGCGGCGCCAGCTGCGGATCCGGTACGCCGTCCGCGTCCCGCAGCGCCGACAACAACCGGTCCAGCTCGCTCAGCGCCCGCCGTCCCGCGTCCCCGATCCGCTGGAACCCGGCGAGTACGTCGTCCTCGCCGCGCCGTACCAGGTCCGGCCCGGTCTCGGCCTGGATCACCATCAGGTTCACCGCGTGCGCGACGACGTCGTGCAGGTCGCGGGCGATGTACGAACGCTCGGTCAGCACGACCCGGGCCGCTTCGCGTTCGGTCGCGGCCTGTTCGAGCTCGGCCTCACGCTGTGCGGCCTGCACGTTGCGCCGGTACAGGCGGAACGCGATGCCGGCGCAGATCGGCAGCAGCAACGTCAGCGCGAAGCTGATCGGCCACTGGTGCCTGACGATCGCCTCGTAGTCCGAGTTGTGGAGGATGCCGTCTGCCCGCTGATCGAGGATGCTGTGCTTGATCCGCGGGAAGATCTGCGCCATCACCGGGTACCGCATCCGCCAGGTGATCAGCGGCATCGCGGCGAGCACAGTGATTGCTGTGGGCACCGTCCAGCGCAGGCTCTGATTGCGGGCCGGCAGCACGACCAACCGGTACAGCGAGAGACCGAAGGCGCAGTACAGGGTCAGGATCGGCGTGGACGCCTGCCAGTTCGCGATCAGGGCGGCGACCGCCAGGATCACCACGGGCAGCGCCGGCACACGTCGCAGTACGAGAACCAGGGAGGCGTATGCCACGGCGTAGGGCATCCAGTGCGGGGCGCTCCACCAGTTGCCCTCGATCAGGTCCTGGCCGATCTCGGTCAGCACCAGTCCGCACGCGGCAACAGCCAGCAGTACGTCGCGGTGGTGGTTGTACTGCGGCCCGCGCAGGAACTCTCGCAGGTCGTCCAGTCGCTCCGTCGCGGTGACGGCCTGCGCCCAGCTGCGCCGGCGGATCACCAGGAACACGAGCGCGACAACGACCACGAGAATCGCCTGCCAGCGTTGCCATCCATGGATGCTGAGGTAGTTGTAACCCTCGTCCGACGGCGCGTAGATGAACCGCATCAGGGTGCCGCGGAGCTGATTCAGCAGCAGCGGCAGTGCGGCCGACAAGCCGGCCACGGCGAGCACCGTCGGGACCCGGCAGCGACCGGCCAGCGACCACAGGGCGAGCACGGACCCGGCCAGCAGGAACCAGTCCGGCTGGCCGAGGAGGCCGGCCAGGTAGGCGCCACCGATCAGGCCAGGCAGCGCCACCGCGGGCTCGATCCGGCGGACCGCGATCAGCAGGGGCACCACCATCAGCACCAGGCGGAGCCACAGCGGCGCGTCCGGCCAGCCGCGGGCGCTTCCGTCCGTCGCCCGCGGTTGCAGGCTGACGAGGCCGGCCACCGCGAACGCGACGTCCGGCCAGAATGATCGCCACAGCCGCTGCACGACCCCATTGTGCGATGCGGAACGGCCGCACGCCGTCACTCTCAGGAGTGACACCCGGGTCACTCGTGAGTGCAACGTCAGGTACGGCGGAGTCGGTCGCGGCAGTGATCCGGGTTGGCTCCTGACGGCGATGTGCCGGACCGTGGCTCGCCGGGATCGTCGAGGACATGACGATCGACCTCGAGAAGGAACGCGTCGAACGGCGCCTGCCGGCCGCGACGCTGGTGCTAACGGCAACGATCTTGCCGGCCCTCTGCCTACTGGTCTGGCACCCATGGAGCGCGAACATGGGCGACCTGCGGGTGTACTACCTGTCGGCACGTGCGTTCGTCGACGGGCAGGACATCTACGACATCCCAGGGCAGGGCCTCGGGTTCACATACCCGCCCTTCGCCGCGCTGCTGTTCGCGCCGTTCTCGATCGGTATCGGGTTCGCCCGGGTGCTGATCACGGTCGCGTCCGCGTCCGCGCTGCTGGTGATCGGCTGGACGACAGCGAAGGCGCTTCGCTGGGGACCGCTGACCGCACTGGGGATCGCCTTTGCCGCGTTGGCGTTCGAGCCAGTCCGGTCCACGTTCGGCCTCGGCCAGGTCAACCTGGTACTGCTCGCGCTGCTGATGCTCGACCTGGTCGGGCCGATGCCGCGCCGGTTCCGCGGCGTCCTGATTGGCGTTGCCACCGGCATCAAACTGACGCCGGGGATCTTCATCCTCTTCCTGCTCATCACCAGGCGGTTCCGCGAGGCCGCCGTCGCCGCCGGTACGACGGTCGCGACGATGGCCCTCGCGTACGCGGTGATGCCGCGGGCAACGATCGACTTCTGGACGAGGTACATCTTCGACCCGAGCAGGCCAGGACCGGCGCACTACATCAGCAACCAGTCGCTGCACGGCGCGATCGCCCGGTTGGCAGGCGGTCCCGCCGTACCCCTGTGGTTGCTTGCGGCAACCGTCGTCGGAGTCGGCGGACTGTTGATCGCCCGTCGGCTGCACGACCGTGGCCTGCCGTTCGAGGCGGTCGTGGTCGCCGCGCTGACCGGTCTGCTGGTCTCGCCGATCTCCTGGACCGGTCACTGGGTGTGGATCGTCCCCGCGGCCGCGCTCACCTGGTCGTACTGCTCCAAGGTGTTGTCGTGGCGTACGGCATGGACGGTCGGCCTGACCGCGGTGTTCGTGTCCGGGTTGCCGTGGTGGCTACCCTTCGCGCACGACCAGGAATTCCACTACAACGCCGTACAGTCGGTGATCGCGAACGCGTACCTGCTCGGCGCGGCCGGACTGATCGCTCAGTCGGCGAACTCGGACGCGCGGATCCGGTACACCTGGAGATTGAGGTCGTAGTACTTGTCGGTCTCGCCGACCCACTCCATCCCGAGGCGTTTCGCGGTCGCGATCGCGCGGGTGTTCTGTGGGCGGGCGACGGCGAACAGCTCGTCGACCTCGCCGCCGCTGAACGCCCAGCGCATCAGCCCGCGGCTCGCCTCGGTCGCGTACCCGTGACCCCAGGCGCTCGGCCGCAGCTGCCAGCCGATCTCCAGATCCTCCTCGTACGGCGGGAGCAACCGGATCAGCAACGCGCCGACGACCTCACCGTCGTCGCGTCGCGCGACCGCCCAGCGGCCGGCCGGAACCACGAAGTTCGGCTGGGCCTCGATCCAGGACTGCAGGATCAACCGCATGGTCGCGGCGTCCGGCACCTTGTCGATGGCCGGTGACAGCCAGGGCGCCACGTCGGCGGAGCCGTAGATCTCCAGCGCGGCGTCGGCGTCGTCTTCCTCCCAGTCCCGGATCACGAGCCGGTCCGTCTCCAGCTTCAGCGTCACCTGGCCAGCGTATGCGGTTACTCCACGCAAACAACAGGTCCCGGAAATGAGGAACCGCAGGGCGGTCCTGGAACGGACCACCCTGCGGTGGCCGAAGGGCGCCGGGGGGACAGCGCACCTTCGACTTGCGGAGGCGCCGATGGGGGAACGGCAACCTCCGCCGCGCCGGAAGCCCCGAGGGGGTGGAATTCGGAAAGCCTCCGGTGGCCAGGTTGTGCGAAGGATCAGCGAGGGCCGAGTTCCAGGGGCTGGGTGCGGATCCACCGGGTCGTGGTCTGCTGCCGGCCCATGGCGATCACGTCGCCGGCGGGGCCGGCCGAGAAGACCCGGCTGGCGGCGGGACGCCGGGAGGCGCCGACACCGCGTTGAACCTCTGCCAGTAGCTGGTTGACCCGCCTTCGCAGGTCCTCCACTTCGGACTGTAGCGCGAGAATATGCCGAATTCCCGCGAGGTTGACGCCTTCTTCCTGGGAGAGATGCTGCACGTACCGCAGCTTGGCAACATCGTACGCCGAGTAGCGCCGGCCGCGCCCGGACGCCCGGCTCGGCACCACCAGGCCGAGCCGGTCGTACTGACGCAACGTCTGCGGGTGCATACCGGCCAGCTGGGCCGCCACCGAGATCACGTAGATCGGCGTCCGGTCGTCCCAGGTCGGCACTTGGCTGAACGGGATACCCATCAGGCGCTCCCGAACAACCCGGCCCGCAGATCAGGATGCTCCGAGGCGGAGTTGAACTCCTGCAGCTTTTCCTTCTGCTCGTCGGTCAGCTCGTGCGGTACCTGCACCTCGAGGGTGAGCAGCAGGTCGCCCTTGGTCCCGTCCCGGCGGACCGAACCCTTGCCGCGGACCCGCAGCTTGCTGCCGTTCGCCGTACCGGCCGGGATCCGGACCGTGACCGGCATGCCGTCCAGGGTCGGAACCTTGATCTCGGCACCCAGCGCCGCCTCGGTGAAGCTCACCGGGACGTTCAGCGTCAGGTGCTCACCCTGCCGGCCGAAGATCCGGTGCGGCTTCACGTGCACGGTGACGTACAGGTCGCCCGCGGGGCCACCACGCTCGCCGGCCGCGCCCTTGCCCTTCAACCGGATCCGCTGACCGTCCTGCACGCCCGCGGGGATGCGGACCTGCATGGTCCTGCTCGACTGGCCGCGGCCGGAGCCGTGGCAGGTCTCGCACGGCTGGTCGACGACCAGACCGCGGCCCTTGCACTCGGTGCACGGCTCGGTCATCGCGAACACGCCGCCCTGGACCGAGGTCTGCATACCGGTGCCTTCGCACTTCAGGCAGACCTTGGGCACGGTGCCGTACTTCGCGCCAGTACCGCGACAGGTCGGACACGGCTCGTCGCTGGTCATCCGGAGCCCGACGGTGACACCGTTCACGGCCTCGGCGAACTCGATCGTCGCCTCGGTCTCGATGTCCTGGCCGCGCCGCGGCCGGGCCGTCGTCGAGGTGGTCGTGGTCCGGCCACCGCCGCCGAACATCCCGCCCAGGATGTCGCCGAGCCCGCTGCCACCGCCCTGGCCGCCGCGGTTGAACAGGTCGCCGACGTTGAAGTCGAAGCCGCCGCCCTGGCCACTACCACCCGGCATCCGGAAGCCGCCGCTGCCGAACAGCCGGCGCGCCTCGTCGTACTCCTTGCGCTTCTTGGGGTCGCCGACCACGTCGTACGCCTCGGAGACCTCCTTGAACTTGGCCTCCGCCTTGGTGTCGCCGGCGTTGGAGTCCGGGTGGTACTGCCGCGCGAGCTTGCGGTAGGCCTTCTTGATCTCGTCCTGCTCGGCGGTCTTGGAGACGCCGAGAACCTTGTAGAAGTCCTTCTCGATCCAGTCCTTCGTGCTCATCTGGCGCCTCCCCTCCCGTCGCTACTCCGCGGAATCGTCCGCGGGCTTGTCGTCATCAATGTTCTCCACCGGTACGTCGGCCTTGGTGGCGTCGGCCGGCAGCTGTTCGGTCGGCTCCGACACGGCCACCCGGGCCGCCCGCAGGATCCGCTCGCCGAGCCGGTAGCCCGGTTGCATGATCATCGTCGCGGTCGGGCCGTCGACCTCGTCGGAGTAGTTGTGCAGCAGGGCCTCGTGGATCCGCGGGTCGAAGGTGTCGCCCTTCTCGCCGAACTTCACCAGGCCGAGCTTCTCGGTGACCCGCTCCAGCGACTCGGCGACCGCCTTGAACGCGCCTTCCAGCTCACCCGCCTCGCGGGCCCGGCCGATGTCGTCCAGGATCCCGAGCAGCTCGGTGAGCACGCTGCCGACCACCAGCTCGCGGGCCGCCTCGCGGTCCCGGTCGACCCGGCGCTTGTAGTTCACGTACTCGGCCTGCAGTCGCTGCAGGTCCGCCGTACGCTCCGACAGCGCCTCGGTCAGCAGGGCCTCCTGGGCCGACGGACCGATCAGGTCCGACGGGTCCCGCGGCGGCTGCTGGCCACCGGGGCCACCAGACCCACCGGCGCCACCCGGGCCACTGGCGTCGCCGGGGCCGCCCGCCGCGGAAGCCCCTTGCGAGGGCTCCCGCAGCTTGCCGGTCTCCGGGTCGATCCGGCGCTTGTCGCGGATGACGGGCTCGCCGTCGCCGAACTCAGCCCCGGTCGGTCGATCCGTCACTTGTCCTCCGTCTTGTCCTGCGGCCGGTCCTCGTCCACGATCTCGGCGTCGACGACGTCGTCGTCGTTGCTCGAGCTCGCGTCGTCGGCGGTCGCGCCGTCGGTCGAGCCGCCGGCCGCCTGGGCGTTCGCGTACATCGCGGCACCCATCTTCTGGCTGGACTGGGCGAGCTTCTCCGAGGCGGCCTTGATCGCCTCGGCGTCCTCACCCTCGAGGGCCTTCTTCAGCTCGGCGATGCCGTCCTTGACCTCGGTCTTGACGTCGTCGGGAACCTTGTCCTCGTTCTCCTGCAGGAACTTCTCGGTCTGGTAGACCAGCGACTCCGCCTGGTTGCGGTTCTCCACCGCCTCGCGGCGCTTGCGGTCCTCCTCGGCGTACTGCTCGGCGTCGCGGACCATCTTGTCGATGTCGTCCTTCGGCAGCGCCGAACCGCCGGTGACGGTCATCCGCTGCTCCTTGCCGGTGGCCAGGTCCTTGGCGTTCACGTGCACGATGCCGTTCGCGTCGATGTCGAAGGTGACCTCGATCTGCGGCACGTTCCGCGGCGCCGGCGGCAGGCCGGTCAGCTCGAAGTTGCCGAGCGACTTGTTGTCGCGGGCCATCTCGCGCTCGCCCTGGTACACCTGGATCATCACCGACGGCTGGTTGTCCTCGGCCGTGGTGAAGATCTCCGAACCCTTGGTCGGGATCGTGGTGTTGCGCTCGATGATCTTGGTGAACACGCCGCCCTTGGTCTCGATACCGAGGCTCAGCGGGGTCACGTCGAGCAGCAGGACGTCCTTGACCTCACCCTTCAGCACACCGGCCTGCAGGGAGGCGCCGACCGCGACGACCTCGTCCGGGTTCACGCCCTTGTTCGGGTCCTTGCCACCGGTCAGCTCCTTGACCAGGTCGGCCACCGCGGGCATCCGGGTCGAACCGCCGACCAGGATCACGTGGTCGATCTTGCTGACGTCGATACCGGCGTCCTTGATGACGGCCTTGAACGGCGCGCGGGCGCGCTCGAGCAGGTCGTTGGTCATCTTCTGGAACTCGGCCCGGGAGAGCTTCTCCTCCAGGTGCAGCGGGCCGGACTCGGTCAGGCTCAGGTACGGCAGGTGGATCGTGGTCTCGGCGGCGCTGGACAGCTCGATCTTGGCCTTCTCGGCGGCCTCGTTCAGCCGCTGCATGGCCATCTTGTCGCCGGACAGGTCGGTGCCGTTCTTGTTCTTGAACTGGGTCACCAGCCACTGGACGATCCGGTTGTCCCAGTCGTCACCACCGAGGTGGTTGTCACCGCTGGTCGCCTTCACCTCGAAGACGCCGTCGCCGATCTCCAGCAGCGAGACGTCGAACGTACCGCCACCGAGGTCGAAGACCAGGATGGTCTGCTCGGTGCCCTTGTCCAGGCCGTACGCGAGCGCGGCCGCGGTCGGCTCGTTGACGATCCGGTGCACCTTCAGGCCCGCGATCTCGCCGGCCTCCTTGGTCGCCTGGCGCTGCGCGTCGGAGAAGTACGCCGGCACGGTGATGACCGCGTCGGTGACCTGCTCCCCGAGGTACGCCTCGGCGTCCCGCTTCAGCTTCTGCAGCACGAACGCGCTGATCTGCTGCGGGGTGAACTTCTTGCCGTCGATGTCGACGGACCAGTTCTCGCCCATGTGCCGCTTCACCGAGCGGATGGTGCGGTCGACGTTCGTGGTGGCCTGGCGCTTCGCCACCTCGCCGACCAGGACCTCGCCGTTCTTGGCGAAGGCCACCACCGAGGGCGTCGTGCGCGCTCCCTCGGCGTTGGGGATGACGGTGGGCTCGCCACCTTCCAGTACGGCGATGACGGAGTTCGTCGTACCGAGATCGATTCCGACCGCGCGGGCCATGCTCTTACCTCCACGAAGTTGAGTGATGCAGACTCAATGTTGCCTGTTCGGCCGCCTCGGTTCAAATCCGTGACTGAACAAACTTGAGTTCACTTGACTCAACATTGCACACGCCCCAGGTCATTCCCAAGCCCACCCCCTGATTTCGGGGTCGCGACCAGGGTGCGGCCAGGGTGAGCCCTCCCGAAGCAAACGTTTACCATGTCATCCTGGGCCCTGTGAGACTCCGCCCGATGACCGCTGCCGACGCCGCCGCGGTCGTCGCGCTGAACGCCACCGCCGAGGGCCTGGTCGGCCCGCTCGGCGCCGACCGCCTGGACTGGCTCCGGCTGATCGCCGCGCACGCCGTCGTCGTCGACCTGGACGGCAGACCGGCCGGCTTCGTCCTCACCTTCACCCCCGGATCGGCGTACGACAGCCTCGCCTTCGAGTCGTTCACCCGGACGTACGCGGACCGCTTCCTGCTGGTCGACCGGATCGTCATCGCCACCGAACACCGCCGCCAGGGCATCGGCACCAAGGTCTACCGCGCGATCGAACGCTCCGCGAAGCCGTTCGACCGGGTGGTCGCGGCGGTCCCCACCGACACGCCGGCGCACGCCTTCCACACCGCCCGCGGCTACCAGAAGGTCGCCGAACAACGCCTCCCCGACGGCACCCTCACGACCCTGGTGTCCAAGGACCTGACCGGCTGAGCCGCCGGCGTCCCGGCGGCTCGCACCTACGCGCCTGCCCTGCGCCAGGGCACGCGCTGACCTACAGCTGCCGTACGTCGAGCAGCGCCCGGAGCGGCAACTCGTGCCGTAAGCGCGGATCCATCATCCCGTCGACGATGCAGGCTGCGCCGATCCAGCGGGCTCCGCAGTCGTCGACCAGTGCTCGCGCCACCACCGCCGTCGCCCCGGTGTCGGCCCAGTCGTCGACCATCAACACCCGGTCCCCCGGCCGCACCAGCCGCCGCCGGAACCCGAACACCTGCTGGCGATCCTGGTAATCCGGAGCCGTGGTGCGCGAAACCCACCGATCACTGTCAACCGCCGACCCAGCAGCCTTCCGCATCTCCACAAACCCGACGCCGACCGCAGCCGCCGTCAAAGCACCCACCAGGGACCCCCGAGACACCGGCCCCAACACCACGGTCGGCACCTCGTCGTACAGCCCCGCCAACGCCGGCCCGATCTCCCCGAGCAACCGAGCATCGCGCCACCACCCGGTCAGATCGGCGTAACTACTTCACACGCCCCGATCGGTGCTCCACCGAAACGCACTACGCAACCGCGCCTTTGTGTCCATGACTCCAGCATCTAGTAGATGCGCCACATCACGCAGGTGGTTTTCGCGGGCCGCCAGGCGGTCCGGGCTACGCGGGGCGGCCGGCGATGAAGGTTTGGGTTATGAGGGGGACGGCGGGGCGGTAGGCGAGGTGGAGGTAGGACGGGGCCTCGAGGACGGCTAGGTCGGCCTGCGCGCCCGGGGTCAGGTGGCCTACGTCGGTGCGGCGGAGGGAAGCCGCGCCGCCGGCGGTGGCGGACCAGAGGGCTTCGGCGGGGGTCATGTGCATTTCACGGACTGCCAGTGCGATGCAGAACGGCATCGAGGAGGAGTAGCCGGAGCCTGGGTTGCAGTCGGTGGCCAGGGCAACGGTGACTCCGGCGTCCAGGAGGCGGCGGGCGTCGGGGTACGGGGATCTGGTGGAGAACTCGATCGCGGGAAGGAGGCCCGCAACCACGCCGGTGGAGGCCAGGGCGTCTATGTCCGCGTCGGTCAGGTAGGTGCAGTGGTCGGCTGCGGCGGCGCCTACTTCTGCGGCCAGTTGGACGCCGGGGCCTTCGCCAAGTTGGTTCGCGTGGATTCTCGGGTGCAGGCCGCGGGCGATTCCGGCTTCGAGGATCGTGCGGGCCTGGTCTGCGTCGAAGGCGCCGCGTTCCACGAAGACGTCGATCCATTTCGAGTACTGGGCGGCGGCGTCGAGCATCGGGCCGGTGACCAGGTCGACGTACGCGGCGGGCTCCTGGTCGGCTGGTACGACGTGGGCGCCGAGGTAGGTGGTTTCGTCGGTGAACTGGCCGGCGATGCGGAGGGCGCGGGCTTCGTCCTTCACGGTCAGGCCGTAGCCGGACTTGATCTCGACCGTGGTGGTGCCCTGGCGGCGCATCTCGGTGACCAGGCGGGCGACGTTGGCGGTCAGTTGTTCGTCGGTGGCGTCGCGGGTGGCGGCGACGGTGGTGCGGATGCCGCCGGCCGAGTACGGCGTACCGGTCATCCGGGCGGCGAACTCCTCGGCGCGGTCGCCGGCGAAGACGAGGTGCGAGTGCGAGTCGACGAAGCCGGGGATCACTGCGCGGCCGCCGAGGTCCAGCGCGCTGTCGGCAGGCGGTGCATCCCGCCGCGATCCGACCCAGGCGATCGTTCGCCCGTCGATCACCAGCGCCGCGTCGTGCAACTCACCCAGCAGCCCCCCGTGCGCGGGATCGTTGGTCACCAGGGAGCTGATGCCGGTCAGGAGGAGCGACGTCATTGGGTCACCGCTTGGATCGATTTGGTCAGCTGTGCCGCGACGTCCAGTCGAATGTGCTTGCCATCGGCAACCAGATGGTTCCCGGAGACGACGACATCCGAGACATCGGCGGCGGTTGCCGCGAAGACAGCCGCTTCGGCCGCGCCGGCGGGCGCGATGCCTGAGGTGGGCATCGTGCCGGCGGTGCGGACGGTGTTCGTGCGGATTGCTACCAGGTCGGCTCGGGCGCCGGGGTGAATTGTGCCGGCATCCTCGAAGCCGAGGGAGCGGTGGCCGTCTCGCGTGGCTGCCTTCAGGAGTTCGGGGGCGGACCAGTGGCCGCGTTCCTGGGTGGCCAGGCGCTCGTTGAGTTCGACGGCACGCATTTCCTCGAAGAGGTCGATGATCGCGTGACTGTCGGAGCCGAGCGTCAGCGGTGAACCCGCGTCGCGCAGCTGAACCGACGGGCCGATGCCGTCGGCGAGGTCGCGTTCGGTGGTCGGGCAGAAACAGGAGTACGTCGCGGAACTCCCGAGCAGCCCGATGTCGACGGACGTCAGATGCGTCGCATGGACGGCGCTCGTCCGGCCGCTGAGGAATCCGGCCTCGTCGAGCACCTGCGTCGGCGTCCGCCCGTACGCCGCGAGGCTGGCCTCGTTCTCCGCGGCCTGCTCGGACAGGTGGACGTGCAGCGGTACGTCGGGAAACGCCGACGCGACCGCGCCGAGCTGGTCTCGCGGCACGCCCCGGATCGAATGCGCTGCCGTACCGATCACCACATCGTCCGCACCGCTCAGCCGTGCGACGCGCGACGCCCACGCGCTCGCGTCGCCGTCGCTGAAGCGTTGCTGGACCTCGTTGAGCGGCTGATCGATGCCGCCGGCAACGTAACAGGTGTCGAGCAGCGCGATCCGGATGCCGACGTCGCGCGCGGCGGCGATCAGCGCCGTACCCATCGCGTTCGGGTCGTCGTACGGCCGGCCGCCCGGAGCATGGTGCAGGTAGTGAAACTCGCCGACCGCGGTGATGCCGGCGAGCAGCATCTCGCCGTACACGCCCTTGGCGAGCTCGTAGTACGAGTCGGGGGTGAGTGCGGCGGCGACAGAGTACATCTGCTCGCGCCACGTCCAGAACGTGCCGCGCTCGGTCTGCGTGCGGCCCCGCAGCGCGCGGTGGAACGCGTGGCTGTGACAGTTCGCGAGGCCGGGGACGACGAGGCCGTGCAGGACGGTCGCGTCGCCGCGGTCGGCGTTCGGCTCGACCCCGGTGAAGCGGCCGTTGTCCACGCTGAGCAGGACTCGAGAGGCGAGGCCGTCAGGGAGGAGAGCGGTCTCGCACCAGTACGCCGTCACTTCGCGAGGTCCTTCAGTACTGCGGCCAGGGCGTCGACGCCGGCGAGGCAGTCGTCCATTTCGGCGTACTCGGCCGGGGAGTGCGAGATGCCGGTGGGGTTGCGGACGAACAGCATCGCGGTCGGGATGCCGGCGTCGGAGAACACGCCCGCGTCGTGGCCGGCGCCTGTCGGCAGCACCGGGGCGCCGCCGAGTACGTCGGCCAGGCGGTCCCGCAGGCCGGCCGGGAAGTCGACGATCGGGGACACGGATTCGGGGGTGACCTCGAGCGTCGTGCCGTCGCGTTCGGCGCGTTCGGTGGCTTGCTTGGTGATTGCTGCGAGCAACGATTCGAGCGTGGCGGTGTCGGCGGCGCGGGCGTCGAGCCAGGCGGTGACCTGGGACGGTACGGCGTTGGTGCCGTTCGGCTCGACCGACAACCGGCCGAACGTCGCGCGGGCGCCGGCCAGGCGGGCCTGTTTGTTCGCGGCGAGGGCGGTCATCGCGTACGTCAGCATCGGGTCGTGGCGGTCCTCCATCAGCGTCGTACCCGCGTGGTTAGCCTCACCGCCGAATGTGAACCGGTACCTTCCGTGCGGCCAGATGGAACTCGCCACGCCCACTGGTGCCGTGAGTCCTCGTCCTTGCTCCACATGCAGTTCCACGAAGGTCCCCATCCGCTTCAGGAGCGGTGAAGGACCTACCCCAGCCGGATCGATCCCCGCCTTCTCCAACGCTTCCCCGAGCCCGACACCTGAGCGGTCCTTCAGTTGCAGAGCCTTGTCCGCAGACAGGACCCCAGCCGCGATCCGGGACCCCAAGCAAGGCATCCCGAACCGCGACCCTTCCTCCTCCACAAAAGCCCCGATCCCGATGGGCACCCCCGGCTCGAACCCCTCCGCCCGCAACCGATCCACAGCCGCGAGCGCCGACACAACCCCGAGCGGCCCATCAAAAGCCCCACCATCAATCACCGAGTCCAGATGACTTCCGGTCACGATTCCCGGCCGGGCAGCCGGCCCTCCGGCCGGCTCCCCGGCCGGGGTTGGGTAGGAAGCCCCGGACCGGCGGGTCGGGTCGGAAACCCCGGACCGGTAGGCCGCACCGGCATCGACCGGGGTGTGTTCACCGCCCGCGCCGGGAGCCGGCCGGTCGGCCGGCTCTCGGCGCGGTTCCCACCAGGCGATGAGGTTGCCGATGCCGTCGGATTCCACCGACAGGTTGCGGGTGGCGCACTGGTCCAGGAACCAGTGCGTCGCCTCGCGTTCGGTGGGGGTGTAGCCGCCACGGGTGTAGCCGCCTGTCTCCGGGTCACGGCCGATGGCGGACTGGTCCGCCCACAGGGACTCGAAACTCAAGACAGTGGGTTCTTCGACAGCCAGTCCTTCGCGACCGCGTCCGCGCTCTCCTTGCCGACGTCGATCCGCTTGACCAGGTCGGTCAGCGCGTCGGTGGTCAGCTTGGCGTCGACCGCGTTCAGCGTGGCGACGACGTCGTCGGACTTGTGGTCGGTCCGGATCAGCGGAACGATGTTGTTCGGCGGCAGGATGTGCTCCGGGTCCTCCAGCTGGACCCAGCCCTTGTCCTTGATCACGGCCTGCGTGGTGAACAGGTCGGTCACCTGGATCGTGTTGTCCTCCAGCGCCTTGATGCTCAGCGGGCCACCCGCGTCCAGCGTCTTGTAGTCCTTGAAGTCGACGCCGTACTTCTCCTTCATGCCCTTCAGCCCGGCGGTCCGGACCTTGAACTCGGAGCTGCCGCCGGCGACCAGGTTCTTGCCCTTCAGGTCACCGATCGACTTCAGGCCGTACTTGTCCGCGGTCTGCTTGGTGACCACGATCGTGTCCTCGTCGGTGGCCGGCGACATCTCCAGGATCTCCAGGCCCGGCGTCAGCGCCTTCTTCAGCGCGTCGTACGCCTTCTGCGGGTCGGTCTCCGTGGAGTTCTTGTCGAAGTACGCGAGCGAGGCGCCGGTGTACTCCGGCACCAGGTCCACGGACCCGTCCTTGATCGCGGCCATGTAGGTCTCGCGGTTGCCGATGTTCGGCTTCTTCTTCACGTCGATGCCCTTGGCCGCGAGCGCCTGGCCGTAGATCTCCGCCAGCAGCTGGCTCTCGGAGAAGTCGGCGGACCCGACGGTGATGCTCGTCACCTTGGACGGTGCGGGCGAGGACCCCGCGTTGTCGCTGCCGAGCTGGTTGCCCCCACCCCCACAGCCGGCCAGGCCGAGCACCGCCACGCCGGCGATCGCAGTACGGATGAGTGTGGATCTCAACACGAGAGCCTCCAGTGTTCTCGTTCAGCCACCGGCCGGTGCCGATGGATGTATCTCAAGTTCATCAGGTCGGTCGGACAGTTCAGCCGAGTTTCAGCCCCGGCGAGACGGTGAGCCTTCCGATCAGCGCGAACAGGGCGTCCAGCAGCAGCGCGAGCAGGGCCACCAGCAGCGCCCCGGTGAACATCTGCGGGAAGTCGCGCAGCTTCAGCCCGTCGATCACGTACCGGCCGAGGCCGCCGAGCGAGACCAACGCCGCGATCGTCGCGGTGGACACGATCTGCAGCGTCGCGCTCCGCACGCCCGAGATGATCAACGGCATCGCGATCGGGATCTCCACCTTGGTCAGGATCTCGCGTCCGGTCATCCCCATCCCCCGCGCGGCGTCGATCGTCGCCGGATCGACACCTGAGATCCCGGCGTACGTCGAGGCGAGGATCGGCGGGATGCCCAGCGCGACCAGCGCGATCAGCACCGGCAGGAAGCCGATCTGGTTGGTGAGCAGCACCGCGAGCATCAGCAGTCCGAGGCTCGGCAGCGCCCGGGCCGCGTTGCCGGCGTTGATCGCCAGGAACGCGCCCCGCCGGGTGTGCCCGATCCGCAACCCGATCGGCAGCCCGATCAGGACGGACAGACCGAGCGCGGCAAACGTGTACCAGAGGTGCTGGAGGATCCGGGCCCAGATGCCTTCGTTACCGGACCAGTTGAACGGGTCGGTCAGGTACTGCCACATGTCAGACCACCTCCGCCACAGGCCGGGCGACCCGGGCCCAGGGAGTGAGCGCCCGTTGCAAGGTCACCAGTACGAGGTCCGCGAGCAGTGCCAGGGCCAGGGACAGCACCACGCCGACGACGACCGGGGTGAGGAAGTCCTTCTGGAAGCCGAGCGTGAACAGCTCGCCCAGGCCGCCGATCCCGATCACCGCGCCGACGCTCACCATCGAGATGTTCGCGACGGTCACCACCCGGAGCCCCGTGAAGATCACCGGTACGGCGATCGGCAGGTCGACTGCGATCAGCCGGTGCAGAGCGCCGTACCCGACGGCGATCGCGGACTGCCGGACGTCGGGCGGTACCGAACGGAGTCCGTCGATCACGTTCCGGATCAGCAGCGACACCGTATAGATGGTCAGCGCCACGATGATGTTCAGCGTGGACAGGACTTTCGTCCCGAGGATCGCCGGCAGCACGATGAACAGCGCGATCGACGGCAGCGAGTACAGCAGACCGCCGAACGCGATCAGCGGATTCGCCAGCCAGGAGTAGCGCGTCGCGACGTACCCGAGCGGAATCGAGATGATCAGACCGAGGATCACCGGGACGATCGCCAGATAGAGGTGCTCGCGCAACTGTTCCCAGATCAGACCGAGGTTGTCACCGATCCACGTCATGAGCGGAGCGCTTCCGCAACGGATCCTTGGTCGACAACGCCGACGGCGCGGCCTTCGTCATCGACCACGACACCCAATCCGTTCGGGGACGTCAGTACGGCGTCCAGCGCCGCGCGGAGGGAATCGCCACGCTTGAAGACCGCACCCACAGGCTCGATCTCTTCGGACCCGTTCCGCCAACCGACCGGTACGCCGTCGTTCAGCGCGAGGTCGTCCGGCAACGGCTGCACGGTGAGCTGATCGGTGTAGATGAACGTCAGGGCGCGGTAACCGCGGTCCTGCCCGACGAAGCCGCGGACGAAGTCGTCGGCGGGGTTCGCGAGGAGTTCGGCCGGTGGGGCGAACTGGGCCAGCTTGCCGCCGACCTGCAGGACGGCGACGTTGTCGCCGAGCTTGATCGCCTCGTCGATGTCGTGCGTGACGAACACGATCGTCTTGCCGATGTCGCGCTGCAGCCGGAGCAGCTCCTCCTGCAGCTGGTGCCGCACGATCGGGTCGACCGCGCTGAACGGCTCGTCCATCAGCATGATCGCCGGATCGGCCGCCAGCGCACGGGCGACGCCGACTCGTTGCTGCTGGCCACCGGACAGCTGGGCCGGATACCGCTCGGCCAGCTTCGGGTCCAGGCCGACGCGTTCGATCAGCTCCATCGCCGTAGCGCGGGCTTTGCGCTTGTCCCAGCCGAGCAGCTTCGGCACGGTCGCGATGTTGTCCACCACGGTCTTGTGCGGGAACAGCCCGGCGTTCTGGATCACGTACCCGATCCCGCGTCGCAGGGTGACCGCGTCCTGGGAGTTGATGTCGGTGCCGTCGATCGAGATCGTCCCGCTGGACCGCTCGATCGTCCGGTTGATCATCCGCAGCGACGTGGTCTTGCCGCAGCCGGAGGGCCCGACGAACACGGTGATCTGGTTGCTCGGGATCCGCAGGGACAGCGTGTCGACGGCGACGGTGCCGTCCGGATACCGCTTGGTGACGTCCTCGAACTCGATCATGGCGCCCCTTCGCGCTCGTTGGTCGCCCGATTGACCCTAGCGGACCGAGAGACCGAAGCCACGCGATCCGACGGTTTCTCGGTCCGTGGAAAGTCCCCGTGAAAGTGCACTGTAACGGTCGAGATACTGTGAGTTGTCAGGACTCCCGCATCGGGATCCTGACCCCCTTCTCGTCCGCCACCTCGACGGCTTTGTCGTAGCCGGCGTCGACGTGCCGGATGACACCCATCGCCGGGTCGTTGGTGAGGACCCGCTCCAGCTTCTGCCGGGCCAGGTAGGTGCCGTCGGCAACCGACACCTGGCCGGCGTGGATGGACCGGCCGATGCCGACGCCGCCGCCGTGGTGGATCGACACCCAGGACGCGCCGCTGGCCACGTTCACCATCGCGTTCAGCAACGGCCAGTCCGCGATCGCGTCCGAGCCGTCGAGCATGCCTTCGGTCTCCCGGTACGGCGACGCGACGCTGCCGGTGTCCAGGTGGTCGCGACCGATCACGATCGGGGCCTCGAGTTCACCGGAGGCCACCAGCTCGTTGAACCGGAGTCCGGCCTTGTCCCGCTCGCCCTGGCCGAGCCAGCAGATCCGGGCCGGCAGACCCTGGAACGCGACCCGCTCGCCGGCCAGCTTGATCCAGCGGCTCAGGTGCTCGTTGTCCGGAAAGAGATCGAGAATCGCTTGATCGGTGCGGGCGATGTCGGCGGGGTTGCCGGACAGCGCGGCCCACCGGAACGGGCCCTTCCCTTCGCAGAACAGCGGCCGGATGTACGCCGGTACGAAGCCGGGGAACTCGAACGCCCGGGTGTACCCGGCCTTGCGCGCCTCGTCCCGGATCGAGTTGCCGTAGTCGAACACCTCGGCGCCCGCGTCCTGGAACTCGACCATCGCCTGGACGTGTTTGGCCATCGACTCCTGCGCGCGCTCGGTGAACCCGGCCGGGTCCTTCTCCCGCGCGGTCGCCCAGTCCTCGAACTCGACGCCGATCGGCAGGTACATCAGCGGGTCGTGCGCCGACGTCTGGTCGGTCACGACATCGATCGGCGCGCCCCGCTTGAGCAGGTCCGGCACGATCGTCGCGGCGTTGCCCAGAACGCCGATGGACAAGGGCTTGCGCGCCTTCTTGGCCTCTTCCGCGAGTTGAAGCGCTTCATCCACAGAGGACGCCCGTACGTCGAGGTACCGGTGCTCGATCCGGCGCTGGATCCGCGACTCGTCGACGTCGATGCAGATCGCCACGCCGTCGTTCATCGTCACCGCGAGCGGCTGCGCGCCACCCATCCCGCCGAGGCCGGCGGTGAGCGTGATCGTACCGGCCAGCGAGCCGCCGAACTTCTTCTCGGCGACCGCACCGAACGTCTCGTACGTACCCTGCAGGATGCCCTGCGTGCCGATGTAGATCCACGAGCCGGCCGTCATCTGGCCGTACATCGTCAGCCCCATCGCCTCGAGCTTGCGGAACTCCTCCCAGGTGGCCCAGTCGCCGACCAGGTTCGAGTTCGCGATCAGCACCCGCGGCGCCCACTCGTGCGTCTGCATGACGCCGACCGGACGGCCGGACTGAACGAGCATGGTCTCGTCGTCCTTCAGCGTGGTCAGCGTACGGACCATCGCGTCGAAGGAGTTCCAGTCGCGGGCAGCCTTGCCGGAACCGCCGTACACGACGAGCTCGTCGGGGTGCTCGGCGACCTCCGGGTCGAGGTTGTTCTGCAGCATCCGCAGCGCCGCCTCCTGCTGCCAGCCGCGGGCGGTCAGGGTGGTACCGCGGGGCGCGCGGACAGGACGTGGTCCGGACATGGGTGATCCAGCCTTTCTAGAGGAGCGGGCCGGTGACGGCCTCGGTCGCTTCGATGTAGGTGCCATTAGCAACGAGTTGTACGGAGTGCTCGAGCTCGGGGGCGAGGAACCGGTCGGTGGCCGGACCCTCGACGTACTGCCGCAGCACTGCTTGCGCGGCGGCCGTCGCCGGAGCCGGGGTGAGCGGTGCGCGCAGGTCCAGGGCCCGCGCGGCGGTGAGGATCTCGATCGCGAGTACGCGCTGTAGACCGTCGATCGACTTGCGCAGCTTGCGCGCCGCGGACCAGCCCATCGAGACGTGGTCCTCCTGCATCGCACTGCTCGGGATCGAGTCGACACTCGCTGGTACGGCGAGCCGCTTCAGCTCGGACACGATCGCGGCCTGGGTGTACTGCGCGATCATGTGACCGCTGTCGACGCCCGGATCGTCGGCCAGGAACGCGTTCAGGCCGTGGTTGCGCGCGACGTCGAGGAAGCGGTCGGTACGGCGTTCGCTGATGCTGGCAAGGTCCGCGACGGCGATCGCGAGGAAGTCGAGCACGTACCCGATCGGGGCGCCGTGGAAGTTGCCGTTGGACTCGACCCTCCCGTCGGGTAGGACGACGGGGTTGTCGATCGCGGCTTGGAGTTCGCGTTCCGCAACTGACGCGGCGTGCGCTGCGGTGTCGCGGGCGGCGCCGTGGACCTGGGGCGAGCAGCGGAGCGAGTACGCGTCCTGGACACGGTTGCAGTCCGGGCCGCGGTGGCTGGCGACGATCGCGCTGTCCTTGAGGATCGCGCGCAGATTGGCCGCGGCCCTTGCCTGACCAGGGTGCGGTCGCAGGGCCTGCAGGTCCTCGGCGAAGACGCGGTCGGTACCGAGCTGGGCCTCGACGCTCATCGCGGCGGCCAGGTCGGCGGTCTTGAACAGCCGGTCGAGATCGGCCAGCGCGAGGACCAGCATGCCGAGCATGCCGTCGGTCCCGTTGATCAGCGCGAGGCCTTCCTTCTCCGCGAGCACGATCGGCTGCAGACCGTGCTGGGCCAGGGCCTCGCCGGCGTCGAGAAGGTTGCCGTCGGCATCGCGGACCTTGCCCTCGCCCAGGATCGCCAGCGCGACGTGGGACAGCGGCGCCAGGTCACCCGAGCAGCCGAGGCTGCCGTATTCGTGCACGACCGGCGTCAGATGCGCGTTCAGCAGACCGGCGTACGCCTGGGCCGTCTCGACCTTCACGCCGGTCCGGCCGGTGGCGAGGGTGGACAGTCTGAGCAGCGCGAGCGCGCGGACGACCTCAGGCTCGACCTCGGGGCCCGAGCCGGCCGCGTGCGAGCGGATCAGGCTGCGTTGCAGCTGGGTGCGGAGCTCCGGCGCGATGTGCCGGGTGGCGAGTGCGCCGAACCCGGTCGAGACGCCGTAGTGCGGGGTGTCCGCGTGCGCCAGCGCCTCGATCGCGGCGCGCGACTTCGCGATCTCCTCGAGGGCCTGGTCGTCGATCCGTACCTGAGCGCCGTACCGCGCGACCGCGACCACCTGGGCCGGGGTCAGCGGGCCGATGCCGACATTCACTGTGTGTTCCACCCGAACATTGCACCGCGCCCGATCGGCCCGGGACAGCATCGCCGTACTACTTTTCGTCTCGAATCTGAGACGGCGATGGCGACCCTCGGTAGTCGTAGGGTGGCTGCCATGGGGTTCGAGATCCGGACGGCACGGCCGGAGGATGCGGTCGGGATCGCCCGGGTGTGGGCCGCGACGATGCCGCAGTTGGTGAAGACGGCGCGCGCAGTCGAACTGCAGCTGCGGCACGGTCGTTCGCAGGAGGTACTGGTCGCCGTCGACGGGCCGGACGTGGTCGGGTACGCGAATCTCTACCTGCCGCCGGCGGCGCGTGTCCGGATCACTGTCCAGGTGCCGCCTGCGAATCGCGGGCGTGGGATCGGGACTGCCTTGCTTTCTGCGGTCGAGGGACGGGCGCGGGAGCTCGGGGCCCAGCGGTTGCTGGTCGCCGTGGCCGACGACTCGACTGGGTTCGCTACTCGTCGCGGCTTCACGATCGGGAGGCGGATGACGCATTCCGCGGCTGATCTGACTGTCGCGCGGGAGCCGCTCCCGGTACCGGAGGGGCTGCGGCTGGTGACCTATGCGGAGCTGGAGCCGGTGCAGTTGTACGACGCCGAGGTCCAGGTGCGGGACGACGATCCGAGCGGGTTGTCGGGCGGACCGTCGTACGACGAATGGGTCGAGACGCACTGGGCGAACCCGGACACGCGGTACGACCTGAGCATCGCCGTACTCGACGGAGACCGGGTGCTGTCGTTCGTGACCACGACCGCGGATCCGGACCGTGGGGTGATCTGGTCGAACCTGACCGGGACGATCCTGTCGGCGCGCGGGCGCGGGCTCGCGAAGGTGGTGAAGTCGGTCGCGTTGGCGCGGGCTCGGGACGCCGGGTTCACCGTCGCCTCGACCGGGAACGATGCGGCCAACGAGCCGATGCTCGCGGTGAACCGCTGGCTCGGATACGTGGAGAAGTCGGGCGCGTGGACCGCGGAGAAGGCGCTGTGAGACGACTCGCGATCTCGCTGACGTTCTTCTTGGTGTTGTCCGTCGGCGTCGGGCTGGCGGTGTCCGGACCGGATCTCATCGATTGGGGGATCGCGGGCGGTCTGTTCGCACTCGCGGTTCTCGGCGAGGGTTTTCGATTCTGGCTCCGGCGCAGCCGTGCTGCCAAACGCTCGTCGGGGGTGTGAGAGGGCGTTACGCTGCGGTTGTGAGCGGCAACGTTCCCGCCTCGACCCGTACGTTGCGGGTCCTCACGTTCCTGGCCACCCAGCCGGGTCCGGTACCGATGGAGCGCATCGCGTCCGCGGTCGGGTTGCCACGCTCGTCGACGTACCACTTGCTGCGGGCAATGATCGACGAGGGGTTCGTCGTCCATCTGCCGGAGGAGAAGCGGTACGGGCTGGGGGTGGCCGCGTTCGAGATCGGGTCGGCGTACCTGCGGCACGATCCGCTGGAACGGTTGGCGCGGCCGCTGCTCGTGCAGCTCGTGCATGAGGTGGGGCAGACCGCGCATCTCGGCGTACTGCACGGTCGGGAGCTTGTTTATCTCTTGAAGGAGCAGCCGCCGCGGCCGGTGACGCTGGTGACGGACGTCGGCGTACGTCTCCCCGCCACCCTCACCGCGTCGGGGCGCGCGCTGCTGGCCGAACTACCACCGGCGCAGGTCCGCGCGCTGTTCCCGTCCGCGGAGTCCTTCGTACGCCGAACCGACCACGGCCCGCAGTCTCTCAGCCAACTCCGCCGCATCCTCGCCGACGAAAAACGCCAGGGCTTCGCTGTCGAGGACTCCTTCATCACCCCTGGGATGGCGTCGGTCGCCAGCGCCGCCGTCGACCACGCCGGCCACCCGGTAGCCGCCATCAGCGTCACCTTCCGCACCGACACCGTTCCACCCGCCGACCGCCCCCACCTGGCCCACAAAATCCGCCAAGCCGCCAAGGCCCTGACCCGCCGCCTCCACGGGTAGAAGAGCTGCCAGGGGACGGGCTGCTGGTGGCTGACAACCGAGGTACTGGGAACGACCCCGCGTGCTCCGCGGGCGCTTACTTCGTCGCTCCGCTCCTCACCGCGCCCACTCCGCACACTCCCACCCACCCCCCGCTTAGCGCGGTACATCCCCTTCCGGCTACCGCCGGGAGTTTGTCGGCTGCCGCCGAGGAGCTGCGGCTCCCGCCGCGGTATCCGGCTACCGCCGGGAAGTTGTCGGCTACCGCCGACCAACTGCGGCTCCCGCCGCGACATCCGGCTGCCGCCGGGAAGTTGTCGGCTGCCGCCGACTAGGTTGCTCGCTGGCGCTCGCGAGTGACTGCGAGGCTCTGCGTGAGGACTCGCCCGACCCGGATCGGGCTACAACCGGGCGCGCAACTCCTGACGGATCCCACGGATGAATGACACCGCCGCGTCACCCTTCAGCGCCACGACCGACATTCGCTCGAACGCATCCCGGTAAGCGGCCGTCTGTTCAGGATCCGTGATGTCCACCTTCGCGGTCTCGAGACCGATCTCGACCAAATCGGGTTCGCCGTGATCTCGCTCGGCGAGAATGCTCCAGGCGTGATAGGAGAACGCTCCGAATGGAACCTCGAACGGGACAATGCCGAAGTCGACAGTGCCGTCGGAGGCAAACAGCAGCAGCCTGTCCAACTGACCGATCAACGCGGGCACCGTCGCAATCGGCCAGCGAAGCGCCGCCTCACCGATCAGAAACCGAAGGGTTGTCGTCGGATCGTAGAGCAGGCTCTGGCGGGCCATCCGGGCGGCGACGGCGGCGCTGAGCTCTGGGTCGTGAGGGTGGGCGCCGGCGATGATCTCCCTTGCGTAAGCCGGAGTCTGCAAAAGGCCTTGGACCAGCCGCGGGTGCCAGTCCAGGTGCAGCCGTCCGGTGGCTTCGAGGTCGGCCACATCTCGCTGCAATCGGGCGACCCCGCCCTTGATGCGGCCATGCCACGGCGCTGGATAGACATCCGTCGCGATGCGCTCGGCGAGAGCGTTGATCTCCTCAGCACGCTCCTGATCGAGTTCGCATGCCGCTGTCCATCGCCGAGCGAGTTCCGGGGCGACAGCGGATTGACCGAGCTCTATGCGGGACAGCTTCGACTGTGAGATGGCGAGCTGAGCCGCAAGCCTCTCACCTGACACGCCGGCCAACTTCCGGGCAGCACGCAGCAGCCCACCGAGCCTTACCTGATGGGCTGCTACTTCACTGGCGTACAGGTGTGGTTCGACTGTCGGTCAGCCCTTCAGATCTCCGATGAACTCCATCAACGGCTTGGAGTGCTCCATCGCGACATCGCGATACCCCTTGCAGGACGCGAGTACGGCGGGATCGTCGTCCAGCTCCCAGCCGAGTTTGACACCGGTCTCCATGTTGTAGCGGTACCAGACGACGGTGTCGTCGAACAACGCGAACTCCGAAGGGATCGCTGCGAGGACGGGATGGCTGTTACGGAGGGCGATCCGGACGTCCTGACCGGCCCTCAGGTTGTTCGCCTGATAGGCGGCGAACTCGTACTGCAGGTAGTCGGTCAGCGGTAGGTCGATGACGTGCAGCAACGTGTTCGAGCAGCCGGCCGCGATCTGATCGGCCACCTCTTGCCACTGCGCATCGGTTGACGGGCTGACTTGACCGGTTGCCCGCCACTCGGCGATGCGGTCGGCCTCGTCGGGCCAGTCGTAGACCTGCTGGAGTTCGATCCGGAAGATCGATCGCTTTGCGCCGTCGTACAACTCGATCAAGCTGTCGCTGTCGAGCGGTGTGATCATCGTCCTGCCCGGATGGCGTCGGCCGCCTCGAGGAGCGTTTCAACGGGCAACCGCCCAAGGAGTTCACCGACGGGGATCTCTGCGGGCGCGACCCGCGCTGGGCCGTCGGGGGCTTCGTACAGCTGAACCAGCACGTTGGCCTGGTCCGCGTCGTCGATCCAGATTCGCGCGCAACCAGTCTTGTCGGTGGTGTCTTCCGCGTCTTCGTGAGCAATGAGGCGTAGTGCCACGAGGTTCTCCAATGGACTGTCGGCGGTGTCCAACCATTCACCCATCGCCGTGGGTAAATGTCAATGACCCGACTATACCCATACGCTTGTGGGTAGAAATGGGTAGAATGCGGACATCGATGCCGTCCGAAGGGGTGATCCGATGACGAACGACCGCACGAAAGGCCGGTCAGGTGGTGTCTCGATCGAGGGAGCTTCCGCTGGCGATCGCCGCTGGTTCGTCGAGCGTCCACCGGACGCCTCCTGCGACGGCGTCCACCCGGCCACCCATCAACCGTGCACGCTCGGTCGGCACCACGGATGCCATCAGACCGTCGGCAGGCTGCACTGGCTCGACGACTGATGGGCCAGGCGTGAACGAGGAAGCCGTCGCCGTACTTGACGCCGTACGCCGGGTTCTGAGCGAGCGGCGTGACCCAAAGGAGACCGTGCGGTTGATTCGGCGGCTGCTCGAGCCAGCAGCAGAGCGACGACCGGTTCGGCTGACCGATCGCGGGTGGCCGGTGCTGCGCGCCTCGGGTACGACGGGCCTCTCCGATCCGACTGAATCGGATCGCGGGCATGCCAGGGCCTAGGCCGGGGTGGCGTCCTGCTTGGGGTTAGCTGTCGGCGAGGGTGGTTGCGCGGGGCTCGGGGACTCCTAGGGTCAGGAGGCTTGTGATTGTGGCGGTTTGGGTGTTGAGGGTTGGGTCCGCGCGGGCGTTGTCGGCGATGGTGAAGACCACGCTGTAGGCAATCTGACTCAGAACGGCCGCGGGGAGGTGCCTCGCGAACACGTTGGCGTGTTGGCCTCGTTCGACGAGGGTGGTGAGGAGGTCGTCGAGTGGGCCGAGGAGGCTGTGGATCGCGGCACCGTACTCGCCGCGGCGTAGTGCCAGCAGGACTCGGTAGCGGTGCGCCACCGGCCAGACGCGGGAGACGAATTCGGCCCACGCGGCGTCCGGTTCTGCGTCGGCGGCAGCGGCCTCGGTGAGTACGGCGGTCATCTCGGCGACGGCTCGTTCGGTGAGTGTCCGCACCAGGTCGAGGCGCGACGGGAAGTGACCGTAGACCGTACGACGGACGACGCCGGCCGCGGAGGCGATGTCACCCATCCCGGCATCGGGGTTGTCGCCCAGCACCTCGAGGGCGACATCGAGGATGCGGTCGCGGGTCTCGATCATCGAGCGCGCACGGGAGGACTCGGTGGGCACGACGCCATCATTGCACACCGGTGTGTAATGAAATAGACTGCACACCCATGTGCAACGAAGAGGTCCGCCCGTTCAGCGTCTCGATCCCGGATGCGGAGATCGACGACCTGAAGCAGCGACTGGCCAGAACTCGATGGCCCGATCCGGAAACGGTCGCCGACTGGTCGCAAGGGGTCCGGGCGGCGAACGCCAGGTCCTTGGTCGACTACTGGGAGCACGAGTACGACTGGCGGCGGTTCGAGTCCGAGCTCAACCGCTTCCCGCAGTTCCTGACCGAGATCGACGGGCTGGACATCCACTTCATCCACGTCAGGTCGAAGAACCCGGGCGCGATGCCGCTGATCCTCACGCACGGCTGGCCGGGCTCGATCGTCGAATTCCTGAAGCTGATCGGCCCGCTGACCGATCCGGTCTCGTACGGCGGAGACGCCGCCGACTCGTTCGACGTCGTCGTACCGTCGCTCCCCGGGTTCGGATTCTCCGGGAAGCCCAGGGAGACAGGCTGGACCGTATCGCGCATTGCAAGAGCCTGGGCCGAACTGATGAAGCGTCTCGGCTACACGCACTGGGCGGCGCAAGGCGGCGATTGGGGCGCCGTCATCACCACCATGCTCGGGTCCATGCAACCTGAGGGGCTGCTGGGCATTCACCTGAACACCCAGTACGCCTTCCCCGCACAGATACCCGACACGTTGTCGCCCGAACAGCGCCACGCCGTGGAGACCCTCGCCCTCTACACCGGCGAACTCGGTGGGTCGAACCACCTTCAGCGGACGAAGCCGGAGACCGTGGGATTTGCCCTGGCAGACTCTCCCGCTGGCCAGGCGGCCTGGATCTACGAGAAGTTCCAGTCCAAGACCGACAACCGCGGGCTCGCCGAGGACGCTCTCAGCATGGACGACATGCTCGACGCGATCTCTCTGTACTGGTTCACCAACAGCGCAGCGTCGTCGGGCCGCATCTACTGGGAGAACAACTCGGCCACTTTTGCCGGCCCGAAGCTAACGCTTCCGGTTGCGGTGACGGTCTTCCCGAAGGACATCCCGCGCCTACCGCGGAGCTGGATCGAAGACACCTACAGCAATCTGATCCATTACCGCGAGGCTGACAAGGGCGGACACTTCGCTGCCCTGGAACAGCCCGAGATCCTGGTCAGCGAGATCCGCACCGGCCTGCGGACCCTTCGCTCCTAACGGCGTCTCCCCCGGGAGGAGCCGGAGGAGACGGTTGTCACGAGGAGCCTCGGCGCTCGGAGTAGTGGGCGGCGGGGCTGGTATTGGCGCTGGGCGCCATCAGGCGCGGGCGTGCGACCGCCGGGGCGCGATCGCACGCGGATGCGCGAGCCTGCCTAGCCCCTTCAGCGCTCTTCGCGGAAGTCCGCGTGGGCGCGGAGGGTGGGGTCGTACTTGCGGATGACCAGTCGGTCGGGATTGTTTCGGCGGTTCTTGCGGGTTACGTAGGTGTAGCCGGTGCCCGCCGTGCTGCGGAGTTTGATGATCGGGCGGAGGTCGTTGCGCTTGGCCATGCTGTCCTTTCTTTCGTCAGACAGAACGCCGGCGGGGTGGCGGGCATTCCGTCCGGCAGGGTACTTTGTATTGGTAATCGTTTTCAACAAGATGAGGAGAGTCGATGCTGCCGGTGACCTTGGTGACAGGCCTTGGCGCCGCGGTTCGAGGGGCCGTCGCGGGGAATCTGCTGGCCGAGGCCGGAGCGTCCGGCGTCCTGGTGGAGTACGACGTACGCGACCTGAGCGCCGTCGTCCGGACCGCCCGGACCGCGACCGGAGTGATCGATCGTGAGGTGATCACGCTGGCGCATCCGTGCGTGTCCTGCGCGATGCGCGGTTCGCTCACCCAACTGCTCGCCAGCATCGCGGCCGTCGAGCGGTACGACATGGCGATCGTCGACGTCCCGGCCGCCGGCGACACCCGGGCGATCGCGACCGAGCTCGCCCAGCACCCGGATCTTCGCCTCACCACGGTCGTCACCACCCTCGACCCGAAGACAACAGCCGCCGACCTGACCGGCGAGGATCTGCTGAGAGATCGCGGCATCTCAACCGCCGCCGAGGACGGACGGGCAGTCGCCGAGGTCGTCGTACGCCAACTCGAATACGCCAACGTGGCCGTCGTCAGCGAAGAAGCCCGCGACCTGGTGCAGGCGATCAACCCGAACCTGCTGATCCGGACCAGTCCGGCCGGGCTCCTCGACGTACGGCGTCCCGCCCCGACCCCGGTCGAGCCGGGTTCGATCGCGGCGCCTGTCGACGGGCTGACGTTCGTCTGGCAGAGCAACCGGCCGTTCCATCCGGAGCGGCTGTACGACGCCCTCGAGGACCTGGTCGCCGGGACGGTCCGCGGGCGCGGGACGCTGTGGATCGCGACCCAGCACCGGCACCGGTTGAGCTGGGACAGCTTCGGGTCGAACATCTCGATCGGCGTGCTCGGTCCGTGGCTCGCCGACCTCCCCGCGGACCGCTGGCCGTCCGTCGGGCAGCAGCACCAGGCCCGCTCGGCGCTGGAGTGGCACCCCGAGTACGGCGACCGCGCGTCGTACCTGTCGCTCACCGGCACCGAGCTGGACGTCCGGGAATTACAGGACCGCCTCGATGGTTGTGTCCTCCGTGCGGACGAAGCGGTCCACCCCCTGACCGACCCGTTCGCTCCCTACTTGGAAGGAAGTACCGCAGCATGAAGAAGGACATTCACCCCGACTACCGCCGGGTCGTCTTCCGGGACAAGTCCGGCGACTTCAGCTTCCTCACCGGTTCGACCCGCGAGAGCAACGAGACCGTCGTCTGGACAGACGGGAACACCTATCCCGTCGTCGACGTCGAGATCTCGTCGGCGAGCCACCCGTTCTACACGGGCCAGCAGCGCGTGATGGACACCCAGGGCCGGGTGGAGAAGTTCAAGAGGCGCTACGGCCAGAAGTAACAGCACCAACAACCAGCCCGTCACCTCCACCGAGGGTGACGGGCTGTTTTTGTCTCAGATCTCAGACGGGGACGTCTGCGCGCCAGTTACCGGTGGGCGGGTGAGGGTCTGACAATGACGGGATGGAACCGGTCGAGCTCGGTGGGGCTGGGTTGGCGCCGCTGGAGGCGGTGGCGTTGGGGCAGCGGCGTACGGCGGTGCGCCTGAGTGACGACGCGCGGAAGCGGATGCACGAGTCGGCGCGGGTGGTCGCCGAGGTGGCGTCGCGGCGTGCGGTGTACGGGCGGACCACCGGCGTCGGCGCGAACCGCGACGTACTGACGGCCGACCCGGAGCATGGCGCGCGCCTGCTCGCGTCGCACTCCACGACCGGTACGACGTCGTACCCGAAGGACGTCGTACGGCTCGGACTGCTGATCCGCGTCAACCAGCTCGCGGCCGGCGGATCCGGCCTCGAACCCGAGGTCGCCGACGCGATCGTCGGCCTGCTCAACACCGACGACCTCCCCGACCTGCACCGCGGCGGCGCGATCGGTACCGGCGACCTCGGCCCGCTCGCCGAACTCGGACTCGCGCTCGGCGACGTCATCGACGGCACCAGCGCGCTCCCCCTGCTGTCCAGCAACGCATTCACGCTGGCCGAATGCTGTCTCGCGTACGTTGAAGCGTCCACGCTGATCAACGTCGTACCGCTGGTCGGCGCCCTGACCCATGTCGCGCTCCGCGGCAACGCCGAGGTGTACGACGTGCGCGTCCACGAGGCCCGCCCGCAACCCGGCCAACTGCGGGTCGCGCGGCGAATGCGCGAGCTGCTCGACGGTCTCCCGCTGAAACCTGTCCGCGTCCAGGATCCCTTCGGCCTAAGGGCTTTCGCGCAAGTACTGGGACCCGCCGTCGACCATTGCGATGCTCTGGGCAACAGTGTCCGGATCGACATCAACGCCGCCGCCGAGAACCCGTTGGTTGCCGGCGACACCGTACTGCACAACGGCAACTGGCACGCGATGCCGATCGCGCTCGCGCTGGACTCGCTCCGGCTCAGCCTGCACAGCGTCGCCACGCTGTCCACGACCCGCGTCGCGAACCTCGTCGACCCCGATTACACCGGCCTCAGCCGCTTCCTCGCCAGCGGCGCCGAGGCGAGCTCGGGTGTGATGATGATCGAGTACGTCGCCCACGACGCGCTGGCGTCCGTCCGCGCCGCCGCCCAGCCCGCCACGCTCGGTACCGCGACCTTGTCCCGCGGCGCCGAGCTGCACGCGAGCTTCGCCCCACAGGCCGCCGCGCTGACGAAGCAGTTGCTCGACGCGCTCCGCGAAGTACTCGCCAGCGAGCTCGTCACCGCAGTTCGCGCGATCCGCCTGGCCGGCCTCACGCCCGACGACCTCGCACCCGCGGCGATCGGCCCGTGGCTGGCCGACGCACTCACCGCACTCCCGGGCGACCTGACCGACCGTTCCCTCCGAGAGGATCTGGAGATCGCCCGCGGCCTACTCACCCAATGGGGCGACCGCCAGGTCGAACACCCAGCGGAAGCCGGTTAGAGCCGGTTGTACGCCTTCAGTGTGCGGAGGGCGCCGACGGTGACGATGCCGCGGTATTCGAGGGTCGCGGCTGGGCCTGGGGGTTCCCAGGTGATGGCCCAGCCGCCGTCGGGTTGCTGGTCAGCGATCATGCGGTCCAGGTGGGCGTCGAGTTGTTCGTCGGTGAAGAGGGGACGCCAGTAGCTGTCGGGTGTCGGCGCGAACTGCAGCGGCGTCACGCCGTACGTCGGGTCGGCGGCGTCGGCGCGGTAGTGCTGGAGTTTGGGCAGCCACTCGCGGACCTGGTCGAAGTCGGCGTCGCCGGTGTGTTCGAGGTACTCGAGGACCTCGTGCATACCGTGCGCGTCCTCGGGAAAGCCCTGGGCGATCCGGGTTGCGCACCAGGCGCTCGCCTTGTCGCGCCACGGGTGCTCGATGCCGAGCTTGTGCAGCCGTCCGACGAGGCCCGCGGTCGGGTTCACGTCGGGCTGGTACGTCCATTCGGCGATGTGTTCCGCGCGCGGGTAGCCCTCGACGGCCGGACCACACAGCGGTACGGCGCCTTCCGGCGTGGCCACCGACTCGAGCCAGTCGACGGCTCGGCGGACCATGTCGTCGTCGCGGGCACCGGCCGCGAGCAGCGTGTCGAACGCGACCTCGACGTCCAGCGGCAGGCTGTCCGGGCAGCGCTTGTCCGGCTCCAGCCCCCACCCGAATCCCCCGTCGGCGTTCTGGAACCCGCGCAGCGCGTCGACCACGCCGTGCGGATCAGCCCCTTCGAAGATCGTCGCGAACAGCCGCCGCTCGAGCAGCCGAGCATCCCGCCGTACGAAATCCCGCCCTGCCGTGTAGATGTCCATGTCTCTACCCTCCCGCACACCGACGCGCCCGTCTTGAACGAAACGGACGTCACGGCTCGAAGCGGTAGCCCATGCCTGGTTCGGTCAGCAGGTGCTTGGGGCGGGCGGGGTCCGGCTCGAGTTTGCGGCGGAGTTGGCCCATGTAGAAGCGCAGGTTGCCGCCGGCGGTTTCGTAACCGGGGCCCCAGACCTCGGTCAGCAGCTGGCGCTGGGACATCAGCTTGCCAGGGTTGCGGACCAGCACCTCGAGCAGGTGCCACTCGGTCGGCGTCAGCCGGACGTCCTCACCGTCGTCCAACGTGACGCGTTTCGCGGCGAGATCGACCGTGATCCCGCCGACGGTCACGATCGGCTGCTCCGGCGCGAGGTTGCTGCGGCGCAGTACGGCGCGCATCCGGGCAAGCAGCTCGTCGATCCCGAACGGCTTGGTCACGTAGTCGTCGGCGCCGGCGTCCAGCGCCTCGACCTTGTCGGTCTGGTCGGTGCGCCCGGACAGCACCAGGATCGGCGCGTCGGTCCAGCCGCGCAGCCCGCGGATCACGTCGACGCCGTCGAAGTCGGGCAGCCCGAGGTCGAGGATGACCAGCTCCGGCGGGTGTTGTGCGGCCACCTTCAACGCCGACGTACCGGTACCGGCCAGATGCACCTCGTACCCGCGCGCCTTCAGGTTGATCTGCAACGCCCGCACGATCTGCGGCTCGTCGTCAACCACGAGGACTCTGGTCACTCGCTTTCTCCTGATCTCTCGCGGGTGCCCGGAACCGGTGCCTCGGAAGCCTGCGCCGTCGGGATCGCGACCACCATCGTGAGACCGCCGCCGGGCGTGTCCTCGGGCTGCACGGTGCCGTTCATCGCCTCGGCGAGGCCGCGGGCGAGCGCCAGCCCGAGCCCGACGCCGACCGTGTTGTCGGTGTCGCCCAGCCGCTGGAACGGCGCGAACACCCGGTCGCGGTGCTGCCGCGGGATGCCCGGGCCGCGGTCGATCACCCGGATCTCGACGGTGTCGCCGAGCGCGCTCCCGGTGACCAGCGGCGGCCGCTCGGGCGGCGAGTACCGGATCGCGTTCGCCAGCAGGTTCACCACCACCCGCTCGAGCAGCGCCGGATCCGCCTCGACGAGCGGCAGCGCCGGCGGGACGTCGACGGTCACCTCGTTCGCGTCGTCGCCCAGCTCGGTCAGTACGCCGGGAAGGATCTCGTCCAGCGCCATCGGCCGGGTGAAGACCGGGAGTACGCCGGCCTGCAGACGACTGAGATCGAGCAGGTTGTCGACCAACCGCGACAACCGGTCCAGCGACTCGTCCGCGGTCTCCAGCAGCTCGGCCCGCTCGGACTCGCTCCACTCCACGTCGTCACTGCGCAGCGAAGTCACCGACGCCTTCGCCGAGGCCAACGGGGACCGCAGGTCATGCCCGACCGCCCGCAGCAACGCCGTACGCAGCTTGTCCGCCTCGGCCAGCGGTTTCGCCTCCGCGGCCTGTTCGCTCAGCCGCGCCCGGTCGACGAGCGCCGCCGCGTGCGCCGCGAACGCACCGACCAGCCGGCGCTCGTCCGCCTCTAACTGGTGCCCCTGCAGTACGAGAACCAGGTCGTCGCGCGCCGGGATCTCCGCGTCCGCCTCCTCGGGCCGCGTACAGGTGAGCGTCCCGGCCGACGCCAACGGCCGCCACACCTCGGTCAACTCGTCGTCGTCGATGCGCTCCATCAGGCAGGCGCCGGTCATCCCGAACGCCTCCCGTACCCGTTCCAGCAGCGCGGGCAGCGCCGTCTCACCCCGTAGTACCGAACCGGCCAAGGTCGCCAACGTCTCCGATTCCGCGGCCGCCCGCGCCGCCTCTCTGGTACGACGAGCAGCGCGGTCGACCACTGAGCTGACCATCGCCGCGACCAGGATGAAGGTGAGCAGCGCGAGGGCGTTGTTCACATCGGCGATCGTGAAGGTCCGCTTCGGCGGCGTGAAGAACCAGTTCAGGACGAGCGAGCCGCCGATCGCGGTCAGCATCGCAGGCCACATCCCACCCACCAGCGCGACGACCACGACCGCGAACAGGAACGCCAGTACGTTGCTGGTCAGGTTGAGGGTGTCGCCACCGAGACCGAGGACCAGCGCCAATACCGGCTGCAGGACGACGGCCAGGACGAAACCCTGGATCTTCCGTTTCCGGGACAGGCTGCCGCGCAACCGAGGCAACCGCCCGCGACCCATCAGCGAGTGCGTGACGATGTGTACGTCGATATCGCCCGAGTCGCGGATCGTGGTCGAACCGATGCCGGGGCCGGTGAGCAAGGTGGAGATCCGGCTGCGTCTGGATCCGCCGAGGACGAGCTGCGTCGCGTTCTCGGCCCTCGCGAATGTCAGCAGTGCGTCCGGGATGTCGTCGCCGACCACCTGGTGATACGTGCCACCGAGCTGCTCGACCAGGTTCCGCTGCTGGGCGAGCTTGCTCGGGTTCGCACCGGTCAGCCCGTCGGACCTTGCCACGTGGACGGCGAGCAGGTCGCCGCCGGAGGACCGCGCCGCGATCCGGGCGGCCCGCCGGATCAAGGTCTCCCCCTCGGGGCCGCCGGTCAGGGCGACTACGACCCGCTCGCGGGCCTCCCAAGTCGAGTCGATGTCGTGCTGCGCCCGGTACTCCTGCAGCCCGGCATCCACGCGATCGGCAAGCCACAACAAGGCGAGCTCGCGCAGCGCGGACAGGTTGCCGACCCGGAAATAGTTGCCCAGGGCAGCGTCGATCTTGTCGGCGGCGTACACGTTGCCGTGCGCCATCCGCCGGCGCAGCGCCTCCGGCGTCATGTCGACGAGCTCGATCTGATCGGCGGCCCTGACGACCCGGTCCGGGACCGTCTCCTGCTGCGGTACGCCGGTGATCTTCTCGACCACGTCGTTGATCGATTCGAGGTGCTGGATGTTCAGCGTCGAGATCACGTCGATTCCGGCGTTCAGCAGTTCCTCGATGTCCTGCCAGCGCTTCTCGTTCCGGCTGCCGGGAATGTTGGTGTGCGCGAGCTCGTCGACCAGTGCGATGTCCGGGCGTCGCGCCAGTACGGCGTCGAGGTCCAGCTCGGTGAAGCTGGCGCCGCGGTAGTCGATGATCGACCGCGGTACCGTCTCCAGGCCGTCCAGCATCTGCTCGGTGTACTTGCGGCCGTGGGTCTCCACGAAGCCGACCACGACGTCGGTGCCGCGGGCGCGGCGGCGGCGGCCCTCGCCCAGCATCTTGTAGGTCTTCCCAACGCCGGGCGCGGCCCCCAGGTAGATCCGCAGCTGCCCGCGGCCGCTCTTGCTCATAACTCCATGCTCTCAGAGCCGGGCCAGCGCGGCGTTGAGCTTCACCACGTTCACGACCGGCTCACCCAGGAAGCCGAGCACGCGCCCGTCGGTGTTCTGCTTGACGAGCCTCTGCACCTCGGCCACGCTCAGACCGCGCTCGCGGGCGACCCGGTTGACCTGCAGAGCGGCGTACGCCGGGCTGATGTCCGGGTCCAGACCGCTACCGCTCGCCGTGACCGCGTCCGGCGGGACCTGGGACGGATCGACGCCTTCCAGCGCCGCCACCGCCTTGCGCCGCTGGTCGATCGCGGCGACCAGTTGGGCGTTGTCGGGACCGAGGTTCGAACCGCCGCTGGCTTTCGCGTCGTAGTCGCTCGCGGACGGCCGGGTCTGGAACCATTTCGGATCGGCGATCATGATCTCCTTGCCATCGGCATCCTTCTTCCCGCTGGCCGTCGTATATGCCTGGCCGATCAGCTCGGAGGCGACCGGTTTGCCGTTCACCTCGAGGATGGACCCATTCGCCTTACCGTGGAAGAGCGTCTGCGCGACGCCGGTCATCGCCAGCGGATAGCCGATCCCGAGTACGACCGTGAAGAACAGCAGCACCCGCGCTGCCACCCCGAACTGCCTCATCATGACTGCCTTTCACCGAAGACCCGGGATCAGCGAGATCACCAGGTCGAGAAGCTTGATTCCGACGAACGGGCTGATCAGCCCGCCGGCGCCGTACACCAGCAGGTTCCGGCGGAGCATCGCCGAGGCCGACGCCGGGTGGTACCGGACCCCGCGCAGCGCCAGCGGGACCAGCAGCACGATGATCAGCGCGTTGAACACGATCGCGGACACGATCGCCGACTGCGGCGAGTGCAGGCCCATCACGTTCAGCTTGTCCAGCCCCGGGTACGCCGAGGCGAACAGCGCCGGCAGGATCGCGAAGTACTTCGCCACGTCGTTCGCGATCGAGAACGTGGTCAGCGATCCGCGGGTGATCAGCAACTGCTTGCCGATCTCAACGATCTCGATCAGCTTGGTCGGGTTCGAGTCGAGGTCGACCATGTTGCCGGCCTCCTTCGCGGCCGAGGTACCGGAGTTCATCGCCACGCCGACGTCGGCCTGGGCGAGCGCCGGCGCGTCGTTCGTACCGTCACCGGTCATCGCGACCAGCCGGCCGCCTTCCTGCTCCTTCTTGATCAGCGCCATCTTGTCCTCGGGTGTCGCCTCGGCGAGGAAGTCGTCGACGCCGGCCTCCTCGGCGATCGCCTTCGCGGTCAGCGCGTTGTCGCCGGTGATCATCACGGTCCGGATGCCCATCGCCCGCAACTGGTCGAACCGTTCGCGCATCCCTTCCTTGACGACGTCCTTCAGGTGGATCACGCCGAGCGCACGGGCCTTGCCATCGATGCTCTCGGCAACGACCAGCGGCGTACCCCCGGAGGCGGAGATGCCGTCGACGATCTCACCGAGCTGTATCTCCGTCGTACCGTGGTGTTCGCCGATCCACTTGTTCACGGCACCCGCGGCACCCTTGCGGATCTGCCGGTCGTCGATGTCCACGCCGCTCATCCGGGTCTGCGCGGTGAACTCCACGAACGTTGCGTGCGGCAACTCTCCGGTGTGCCGCTCGCGCAGCCCGTACGCGGTCTTCGCCAGGACGACGATCGACCGGCCCTCCGGCGTCTCGTCGGCGAGGCTGGAAAGTTGCGCCGCGTCGGCCAACTCTGTGTCGGAGGCGCCCTCGACCGGGATGAACTCCGCCGCCTGCCGGTTGCCGAGGGTGATGGTGCCTGTCTTGTCCAGCAGCAGCGTGTTCACGTCGCCCGCGGCCTCGACCGCGCGCCCGGACATCGCCAGTACGTTGCGCTGTACCAGCCGGTCCATCCCGGCGATGCCGATCGCGGACAGCAGCGCGCCGATCGTGGTCGGGATCAGGCATACCAGCAGGGCTACCAGGATCACAAGGCTGAGGCTCGTGTGTGCGTAGTTCGCGAACGTCGGCAGCGTGGCGGTGGCGATCAGGAACACGATCGTGAGGCTCGCCAGCAGGATGTTCAGCGCGATCTCGTTCGGCGTCTTCTGCCGGGACGCGCCTTCGACCAGCGCGATCATCCGGTCGATGAAGCTCTCGCCGGGTCTGGTGGTGATCTTCACGACGATCCGGTCGGACAGTACCTTCGTACCGCCGGTGACCGCGCTCCGGTCGCCGCCGGACTCCCGGATCACCGGGGCCGACTCGCCGGTGATCGCCGACTCGTCCACCGACGCCACGCCCTCGACGACGTCACCGTCGCCGGGGATGATCTGACCGGCCTCGACCACGACCAGGTCACCGAGCTGCAGTTGCGTCGCCGGGACCGCCTCCTCGCCGCCGTCCGGTGTCAGCCGCCTTGCCGCGGTCTCGGTCTTTGCCCGGCGCAGGGTCTCGGCCTGCGCCTTGCCGCGACCTTCCGCAACGGCCTCCGCGAGGTTCGCGAAGATCACGGTCAGCCAGAGCCAGACCACGATCCACCAGACGAACACGCTGGAGTCGGTGACGGCGAAGATCGTCGACGCGACCGCACCGACCTCCACCACGAACATGACCGGGTTCTTCACCATCACCCGCGGATCGAGCTTGCGCAGCGCGTCCGGGAGCGCGGCGACGAGTTGGGTGATCACAGTCCCTCCGCGAGGGGTCCAAGAGTCAGTGCGGGGAAGTAGGTCAGGCCGGTGACGATCAGGACGGTGCCGACGAGCAGCGTCACGAACAGGGCCTTGTGGGTTGGCAGCGTGCCCTGCGTCACCGGTACCGGCTGCTGCTTGGCGAGCGACCCGGCCAGGGCGAGCGCGAACACGATCGGTACGAACCGGCCGAGCAGCATCACCAGCCCGAGAGCCGTGTTGTAGAAGGGGATGTTCGCGTTGAGACCGGCGAACGCGCTGCCGTTGTTGTTACCGGCCGACGTGAACGCGTACAGCACCTCGGAGAACCCGTGCGGGCTGTCCGCGTTGAGGATCGAGGCTCGTGCCGTGGCCAGGCCCATCGCGATCGAGGCGCCGACGAGTACGACGACCGGCGTCGTGAGGATGTACAACGAGACCAGCTTCATCTCGCGCGCGGTGACCTTCTTCTTCAGGTACTCCGGCGTACGCCCGACCATCAGGCCCGCGACGAAGACGGCGAGTACGGCGAGGATCAGCATGCCGTAGAGCCCGGTACCGGTACCGCCTGGTGAGACTTCGCCGAGCATCATGTGGAACAACGCCGTACCGCCGCCGAGGGGGGTGTACGAGTCGTGCATCGAGTTCACCGCGCCGGTCGACGTACCCGTGGTGGAGCTGGCGAACAACGCCGACGCCCATTCGCCGAAGCGCGTCTCCTTGCCCTCCATCGCAGCGCCCGCGGCATGGGTCGCCGTACCGGCACCCTGGTTCTCGAAGAACGTCGCGGAGAAGGTGAACCCCGCCCACAGCGTGCCCATCACGCCGAGGATCGCGTACCCCTGCCGCTTGTCCTTGATCATCACGCCGAACGTCCGGGTCAGACAGACCGGGATGACCAGCAGCAGGAAGATCTCGAAGAGGTTCGACAGGCCGTTCGGATTCTCGAACGGGTGCGCGGAGTTGGCGTTGTAGTAGCCGCCGCCGTTGGTGCCGAGCTCCTTGATGACCTCCTGGCTCGCGACGGGTCCGCCCGGGAGCGTCTGGGTCTGGCCGACCACGGACGTGACCTCGTGACCGCCGGAGAAGTTCTGTACGACGCCCATCGCCACCAGCGCGAGCGTCCCGATCACCGCGATCGGCAGCAGCACCCGTAGTACGGTCCGGGTCAGATCGACCCAGAAGTTGCCGAGCCGATCGGTCTTCGCGCGGGCGAACCCGCGGATCAACGCGATCGCGACCGTGATGCCGACGGCCGCGGACAGGAAGTTCTGGACCGCGAGGCCGGCGAACTGGACCAGGTGGCCCATCGTCGCCTCAGGTGAATACGACTGCCAGTTCGTGTTCGACACGAACGATGCTGCGGTGTTGAAGGCCAGTCCGGAGGCGAAGTTCGGCAGGCCGAGCGACAACGGCAACCAGTGCTGCAGCCGCTGGAGCAGGTACAGCAGGACGACGCTGAGCGCGGAGAACGCGAGCAGCGAGCGTGCGTAGACCGCCCAGGTCTGGTCGACCTGCGGGTCGACGCCGAACAGCTTGTACGTCGCCCGCTCGATCCGCAGGTCCTTGCCGGACGTGTAGACCCGGGCCAGGTACCCGCCGAACGGGCGGTACACGGCCGCCAGGCACGCGAGCAGAAGGCCGACCTGCAACAGGCCGGCCGCGGTGTCGGACATCAGAACCTCTCGGGAAAGACCAGCGCGGCGATCAGATAGACGACCAAGGCAACGGCCACGACCAGGCCGGCGATGTTCTCAGCGTTCACGTCTTCACTGCACACCGCTCGCTGTCCGGTCAGGAGGGTTCTCGCAGGTCTCTCACACCCGCCGACACAGCTCTCACAGGCTTCTCACATACTTACGGCTGGCATCTCCACCAACAGTGAAGGAAAGATTCCGCACGTGACTGAACTGGACACCCCCGCCCCGGCCGAGCAGTTCTTCTCCGCGGAGAGCCGGACCGCGCTGGCCGAAGCCAGCCGCAAGCTCGCCGAGCGGCTGCAGGCGCACACCGACGCGCTGCTCGCGATGACCGGCGACGAGGACACCGCGACCCTCTTCGAGCACAACGCCGCCCTCGAAGGCGTGGTCGAGGACTGGAACGACGCCGTCTTCGAACACACCGGTACGACGCCGCTGCTGCTGGACGACTCCGTCGACGACGAGGACGACGAAGAGACCGAACCGGAGCAGGTGATCAGCGTGGTCTCACGCTTCGACCTGCGCGTGGTCGACCTGGACGCCCTCCTCGAGGCCGGCCGCGCCGCACAGGAAAGGCACCCCGCCGAACTGGACGAATCCGGCGATCGCGAACCGGTCGAAAGCGCCGAGCAGGCGATCTACGAGATCAGCCGCGAGGTCGGCGACGCATGGTTCGAACTCCCCGGCATCGAAATGCTCGCCGGCGCCCGCGCGTACGTAGTCCCCGAACCCCCCTTCGAACCCCTCGACGCCGACGCCGAAGACGTCATCACCGAACTCATCGCCCCCAACGGCACCACCACCCACGCCGAAACCTGGGCCTAACCACCAGAAGCGAATGCGGCGAGGGTCGGAGCTGGTGACGGGTGGATGCAGTCACCCCCCGCGTGCTCCGCGAGTACTCCGGTAGCTCCGCGCCCTCCCGCACCCGCTCCACCCGCCCCCACCCACCGGCTTGACGCCGGCATTCTGCCGACTGCCGCCGGGGTTTTGCGAGCTGCCGCTCGCAGGCGACTACTAGGCGGGATGCACTCCATGAAGCCGCCGGACTCGGCACAAACCGTGGGGTCTGGGCACAGGTAATAGCTCGTTCCCAGACCCCAGCGACTGTTCCCGGTCCGCCGCTCAGCCCGCTGCTCCGTCCGTCGGTCCGTCCGCGCTCCGTCCGCCGTTCTGCCCGTCGCTCGGTCCGCCGCTCGGTTCGCCCGGACTCGGCACACACCCGTGGGGTCTGGGGACACGGGTAATAGCTTGTTCCCAGACCCCAGCGAGTGTGCCCAGTCCGCCGCTCCACCCCGCGCCCCACCCGCCGCTCAGCCCACCGCTCAGCCTGCCGCCCGGTCCGCTGTTCAGTCCGCGCTCCGTCCGCGCTCCTCCGACGGTCCGTCCGCGCTCCGTCCGCCGTTCTGCCCGTCGCTCGGTCCGCCCCCGGACTCGGCACACACCGTGGGGTCTGGGGATAGGTAGTAGCTTCTTCCCAGTCCCCAGCGAATGTGCCCAGTCCGCCGGTCCGTCCGCGTTCCGTCTGTCGGTCCGCGAAGCCGTCGGGGTGGATGGCGGGGGTTCTAGGTGCTGGGTACGGCTGGTCGTCCACCTGGACAGCACGGTGTTCTGCTAGACCTGCGCAGCGCGCCCGGAGAGGGAATGCATCCGGTGATCAGGGCTTCGTCGGCCGCGGACGGCCACTCCTGTGCGGTGCTGCAGATTGCTGGCAAGCTCGGTGATGGGCCGCTCAGAGACAGCGCTGGAGATGATCCGATGAATAGCGACGAGAAGCGGAACCGCGATGCCGCACTGCCCGGCCTGACTGTTCAACGTGAGGTCGCTACCGTGGCGTTGCAGGCTCAGTTGACCGGGACCCTTGGGATCGACGCCTCAACAAACTGCATCGTGGTCCGCAGCCTGATCAGCACCTCCCCCGGCACCGACAGCCTCGTCGACATTGATGTGGCCTGGCCTCCAGGCTGGAGTGTCGGACTCCGTGGCGGCGCTCCCGCACTGATTGATGAAACAGGACAAGTCGCCTGTCGGCCAGGCGACGAGATAGCCCTCGGTGGCGGCTTCAAAGACACAAGCCGAATGGGCGTCGTCTCGTGCACAGGCCAGGGGCGGGTATTCGACGCTTACAGGCTCACGCGGACTTGACCGTACTTGTAAAGCTCGACGCGACTGCCCGCCTCCACCCATCACCCCCACCACGCAACCCGCGCCATCCGCCGCCAGCGGCTTCACCCCGCCACCACCGCTAACGCAGTCACTCGCGAGTGGCAGCTCACAACAACTCCGGCGCCATCCGCGAAGTGCCGGCGCCAGCCGGAGGGTGGGTGGGAGCGCGGGGAGCGGGAGGGAGCGGAGCAACCGGAGCACTCGCGCAGCACGCGGGGAGTGCATCCATTCGTCACGACCTCCACCACACGCAGCCCGCGCCACCCACCACCGGCGGCCTCACGGAGTGCGCCCGCCAAGCAGCCACCCGCGAGCGGCAGCTCGCAACACCCCGGCGGCAGCGGCAGCTCGCAAATTCCCGGGCGGCAGCCGGGAAATACCGGCGCCAAACCGGGGGTGGGTGGGAGTGTGTCGAGCCGGTACGGGAGGGAGCGCAGCGACCGGACAGCTGCGGAGCACGCGAGGGCTAACCACCTCCACCCGTCACCACATCCGCCCGTCAACACGTCCTCCATAGGCAACCCGCGCCACCTCTACGAGTGCTTCGCGGAGGGCGCTCGCCTAGCAGTCATGTGCGAGCGGGAGCTCGCCCGTCCCCGGCGGTAGCCGCAGACTGCCGGCGCAAGCCGGTGGGTGGGTGGGAGCGTGCGGAGTAGGTGCGGGAGGGAGCGGAGCGACCGGAGCGTCTGTGGAGTGCGCGCGGGGCGTGCTAGATGAACAACTCGCCGTCGAGGATGGTGATTGCGTTGCCTTTTAGGTGGACGCGGTCGCCAGCGGGGATGACGTGGACGATGCCGCCGCGGGGGGAGGCCTGGTAGCCGGTTAGTTCGGGGCGGCCGAGGCGTTCGGACCAATATGGGGCGAGGCTTGTGTGGGCGCTGCCTGTTACCGGGTCTTCTGGGATGCCAGCCGCTGGTGCGAAGAAGCGCGACACGAAGTCGTACTCCGACGAGCCCGCTGCCGTGACGACCACCCCGCGGAGGTTGCCGCGCTGGATGATTCCCGCCAGTGCGTCGAAGTCGGGAACTACCGCGCGTACCGTCGCCTCGTCACCCAGCACAACGAGCAGATCGCGGAGCTCGCCGGTCACGTACGTTTCGAGCGGCTCGGCCTGGAGTGCGGCGGCGAGTCCGTCCGGGGCCGGGGTGGCGGTCGGTCGGTTGATCGGGAAGTCCAGCGTGATGCCGTCGTCCGCGACCGTCGCGATCAGGATGCCGCTGAGGGAGGAGAACGCGACCTTCCCGGACACCAGCCCGTCCGCGGCCAGCGCGTGTGTGGTCGCGAGCGTTGCGTGACCGCAGAGCCTCTCCTCGAGTGTCGGCGTGAACCAGCGCAGATCCCAGTCGGCATCTGCTCGTTCCGACGGTCGTACGAAGGCGGTCTCGGCATGGTTCATCTCGGCCGCGACGCTCTGCATCCAACTGTCGTCGGGCCACGGACCCGACTCCAGTACGCACACGCCGGCCGGGTTTCCCGTGAACGGCCGCTCCGCAAAGGCATCAACCACGCGAATCCTCATGCCCCAGACGCTAACCACCGGTGACCGCTGCTCGCCATAACCACTTCTGCTACGAGTGGCCTTGAACCGCCGGCGCCGGCGAGCCGTATCGAGGGTGTCCACATCCCGATCGAGGGGGAAGTCATGTCACTGCGCTCAATCGCAGTTGTGACCGCGTTCGCCGGCAGCCTCGCACTGGTCGCACCCGCGACCGCCGACGCGCACGGTACGTCGCACAATCTCGCCGTACGGCAGGTGAATCTGGTCTCCGACCAGCGGGGCGCCGCCGTCCGTCAGGATCCTGACCTGGTCAACCCGTGGGGCCTGTCGCTCGGCGCGACCACTCCATTGTGGGTGTCCAACAACGGTACGGACTCGTCGACGCTGTACTCGTCCGCACCGGGCTCGAACGACGCCACCAAGGTGACGGCGATCCGGGTCGGAGTGCCGGCGCCGACCGGACAGGTCAACAACCCGACCACCGGGTTCGTCCTCAGCAACGGCAAGGTCAGCGCGCCCGCGAACTTCATCTTCGCCAGCGAGGAGGGAAAGATCGCGGCCTGGAGCCGGCTGGTCGACCCGCCGATCGGCGATGCCGAGATCAAGGCCACGACGCCCGGCGCCGAGTACAAGGGCCTCGCGCTCGCCAACGACCACCTGTTCGCCGCGAACTTCACCCAGCACCGGATCGACGTCTTCGACAACATGTTCCAGCGGGTGCGGCTGCCGCGCTGGGCGTTCCGGGACCACCGGGTGCCGCGCGGGTACGCGCCGTTCAACGTGCAGGCGCTCGGTGACCGCCTCTTCGTCACGTACGCCCTGGTCAACCAGAAGACCGGCGACGAGATCGACGGCCCGGGCCTCGGGTTCGTCGACGAGTTCTCCGTCCACGGCAGGCTGATCGCCCGCGTGGCCGCGCACGGAACCCTCAACGCTCCTTGGGGTCTCGCGCTCGCACCGTCCGCCTGGGGTCAGCCGGCAGGCACGCTGCTCGTCGGCAACTTCGGCAACGGGCGCATCAACGTGTTCCGTCCGCGGCACGACGGCGGCTACGCGTTCGCCGGCCAGGTCCGCGACACCTACGGCAAGACGCTGGTGATCGACGGTCTCTGGGCACTCCTCCAAGGCACCGCCACCACCGGCGGTACCAACGTCCTGTGGTTCTCCGCCGGCCCCGACGACGAGTCCCACGGTCTCCTCGGCCAACTCCAGATGCCGTAACGACCGGGCCGGGGAGGACTTCGGGCGGGAGGTCCTCCCCGACCTGCCGGTTAAGGTCGGCGGGTGGAGCGGACCGTCGAACGACTACTGCGGGAGCTGACCGGGCAGGACGTTCGCGTCGTCGCCCGGTCGGACCTCGGGAGTAGTGCCGACGCTCCGGTGGCCCGGCTGACGCTCGATCGCTCGTACGACGGGATCGGCCGGACCGTCATCGCCAAGGGCCGTCGGCTGGTCGACGACGCCTGGGCGTCGGCCGGGCGCCGGGACAACGAGCAGCGGGCGCTCGAACACCTGCGGGACACCGGTCTCGCGCCGCGGCTCCTCGCGCGTGTTCCGGGTGGGTTGACCGTGATGACGGACCTCGGCGCACCGACGGAGGTCGGCCCGCCGACGGTGCGGTCGGGTGTCGGGGCGGTGACGGTGCAGGGGTTGTTGTTCGGGGAGGATGCGGAGGCGGCGACCCGCGGACTCGTGGCGATGGCGGAGCTCGCCGGCAGGCTGCACCGGACCGTTTCGCCTGACTTCACCGCGGCCCAGGAGATCCCGTTCCTCGACCATCCGTTGGAGCTGTGGCCCGAGGTGACGCAGGCCGTCGGCGAACTCAACTTCCCCACGCCACGCGATGTCGAGCTCGACGAGCTTTCGGCCGCGCTGGAAGAGACGACCTTCACGCACGGCGACTTCACACCGAACAACGTCGTACTCTCGGACGGCCGGGCGCGGATGATCGACCTGGAGGCCGCGGGGCGCCGGCATCCTGGGCTCGACGCGGCGTGCCTGCGGTTGCCGTTTCCGCAGTACGGTCACTGGGCAGTGCTGCCACCCAGCGTGGTGAAGGCGATGGACCGGGCGTATCGGCGCGAGCTCGACGCGGACGATGCGACGTACGAGCGTCTGATGGCCACTGGGTGTGCCACGTGGGCGGTCGTCCGGTTGGCGCGGCTGCGGATGATCGCGTCTGCCGAGCAGGACCTCGTGCGTCGTCGCACGCAGCTCGTGCAGACGTTGGAGTCGGCCGCCGGCGCATCCGGTGTGGTCTATCCGGCCTTCGGCGCGTGGTTCGCGGAGTTGGCCGGTGCGATGCGGCTGCGATGGGAAGAAGCTCGGCTGCCACCGCGGACGTTCAGGTGTTTCTCGAACCAGTGATGCGCGTACGGCTCGTCGTTGAAGGCCGGGACCTCCTGGTAGCCGGAGCTTCGGTAGAGGGCGATCGCCTCGGCGAGGGTCCGGTTGGTTTCCAGCCGTACGGCGGGAGCGCCGTGCGCGGCCGCGGCGTGTTCGAGTTCGGTCAGCAGGCGGCGGCCGAGGCCCAGGCCGCGGGCGTCCGGTGAGACCCACATCCGTTTGATCTCGGCCGGATCGTCGCCGTGCAACTTCAGCGCGCCGCAGCCGATCGGCTCCGAGCAGAGCGTTGCCAGCAGCAACAAGCCGGCCGGGGGCGTGAGTTCGGCGTTGTCCGCCGAGATGCTGCGGGTACGGTCGAACCCGTGGTCGAACCGGCGGCCGAGCTCGGCGAAGTACTCGTTCAAGCAGTACTGCGCCGCCGGCAGTCGTGGATCGACCGGCTCGACCCGCACCATCGACGCGGTCAGCAGCCGCGTGACCTCATCCATCGCGGTCACCAGCCGCCGCCGCTGCGACTCGCTCAACGGTTCCAGGATCGACGTAGCGAGCTCGTCCGATCGCTCGTCCAGTACCTGCCGCTCGGCCTCGCCCGCCGAGGTCAGCCGGGCCATGCGGACTCGTGCATCCGTCGCGCCGGGCTCGACTGTGACGAGTCCGGCGCCTTCCAGTTGGCGGAGCAGGCGGCTCAGGTACCCGGAGTCGAGGTCGAGGCGGGCGCGCAGCGATCGGACGTCGCACCCCGAGCCGATCTCCCACAACACCCGGTCCGCGCCGAGCGGACGGCCGCGGGACAGGTAGTCCTCCTGCAACGCGCCGATCCGCTGCGTGACGAGCCGGTTGAACCGCCGTACCTCGACGACACCCATTCTCTGACTCTAGTCAGAGATCTACCGTTTCGCTACCGCCTGGATCGCCCGCAGCCGACCGTCGACGAGAGCTTCGGTGAGGTTCTTCGCGCGCTGCCGGAAGTCGGGGACGAACGCCTGCAGACCGAGCGGACTCGGCGGCAGCGACTGGATCGTCCGCATCATCGCGCCGACATCCGCGGTCAGGTCCCGCCAGTGATCGACGACGAGCCCGGCTGCTTCGATGGATGAGCGCAGCTCGGCCGGCGTGGCGAGGTAGCTCCGGGCGGGCGTGTCGGCCCACGGCAGCGGGTAGTCGGGCTCCGCTCCCTCGCCGACGGTCAGATCCCACAGCACGAGCCGGCCGCCAGGTTTCAGGACCCGCACCGCCTCGCGGTAGAGGGCAAGCTTGTCGGCCACGTTCATCTGTACGTGCTGACTGAACACGACGTCGTACGTCTTGCCGTCGAACGGCAGGGCGGTCACATCCGCCTGCTGTACGTCGATCCGCTCGCCGAGCCCGACGAGGCCGTTGAGCCAGCGGGCCGTGTCGCAGTACTCGTCCGACAGGTCGACGGCGGTCACCTCGCAGCCGAAGCGGTCCGCGACGTAACGTGCCGTACCGCCGATGCCGGTGCCCGCGTCGAGCACCTTCGCCGACTGGTCGATGCCGGCCAACTCCACCAATTGGGCCGTCGCGAGGCGGCCGCCGGTGTGGTAGTCCTCCAGCATCGCCAGCTCGGCGACCTCGAGCTTGTCCAGCTGCTTGCCCGCGGCAACAAGTGCGCGCTCCACGTCGTCACGCACAGTTCCGGTCCGGTACGGGACCGCTTCGTTCTCGATCATCAGGTCTCCTCTTGGTGGACAATGTCCACATTAGCTCGTGGATGTGGACAGTGTCCACCAAGTAATCTGAACGAATGAGCGAACCAGCAGCGCGCCGACGGTGGCCCCGCGGCGACGTCCGGGCCGGCCTGGTCGCGGCCGGGGTCGAGCTGGCGCGCGGGGGCGGTCCCGATGCCGTCGTACTGCGGGAGGCGACCCGGATCGTCGGGGTCGTACCGAATGCGGCGTACCGGCATTTCGCCGACCGCGACGAGTTGCTCGCCGCGGTCTGCGCGGCGGCGATGGACGAGCTGAGTGCGCGGATGTCCGACGGCATCGCCAAGGTCCGCGGGCGGCGCGGGAATCCGGCGGCGGCCGGGCGGCGGCTCGCGGCGATCGGCGCGGCGTACCTGGAGTTCGCGCGCACGGAGCCCGGACTGTTCGCGGCGGCTTACGCGGTGCCGCAGCAGCACACCTACGCCGCGCGCTCCGATGGCGCGCGGACCCCGCTGGAGCTCCTCTGCTCCCAGCTCGACGAGCTGGTGGAAGCCGGGATCCTCGACCCGCGGCGGCGCAAAGGTATCGAGTACCCGATCTGGTCGCTCGTGCACGGGACAGCCGTGCTCACCGGGCAGGGGCCGCTGCGGGACAGGCCGGAAGCGGACCTGCGGAAAATCGAGGCCTTGACCAGATCCTTCATCGGAAACGGTCTGACCTGAGGCCGGGCCTTGCGACCCGGCCTGCTGGGAGATGCGTCAGTCGATCGGACGGAGTTCGTCGGCGTACGAGACGGAGACCCGGCGGAGTACGCCGTCCTTCACGGAGTACTGGCCCATCCGCCACAGCGGCGGGCTGTACGCGTGCACGGTGACGCTGCCCTTGTCGAGGCCCGTCAGCCGGTGGATGTGATCCGGGCCGAACCCGTACACGTCGCCGGCCTCGACCTCGGTCTCGATCGACTCGGTGCCGATCGCCAGGTTGTGCTCGACGAGCTTGCCCCGGGCAACGGCCACCGCACCGGAGGAGACGTCGTGGTCGTGCCAGCCGGTGTCGTTGACGGGCGTCCAGCAGATCAGCCAGACGTCGACGTTCGCGTCCCGGTGCAGCGAGGCGAAGACCCGCTCCTCGTCGCTGTACGCGACCTGGTCCTCCCACAGGTGCGGCTGCGCGGCGATCGACGCGGCCAGCTCGGACAGCTCCGCCGGCGTCAGGTCGCGGCCCGGAAGGTCGTCCAGCGACAGACAGTTGTTGAGCTCCACGAGCCGGCTGGCCTGACGCGCCGGGACGTTGGGTACGTCGATTGGCTGAGCAGTCACTGCACTCCCCTCTCAGGAGTAGTGGTACCGAACAAAAGTCGGAAGGGGTTGTCACGGCGGATCACCGCGGTTGCGGCGGCGCCTTGGCGGAGGTCGGCGGTGTCGGCGTACGGCCGGTCGGTGCCGTGCACGACCTGGTCGATACCGAGCACGCGCGCGACCGCGTCGATCCCCTGCGGGCCGTAGCTCGAGGTGTCGACGTACAGATTCGGGTCGATGGTGCCGAGCCGCCCGCCGCGGGCGGCGAGCCGTTCGTGGTGCACCGGCGCGAGACCGGCGGCGGCAGCGAAGCAGAGCCGGAGCTTCGGGTACGTACGGCGTCCGCCCAACGCATGCCACGCCCACCACGCCGCCTGCAACTGGGTCGTGTAGTCGACGACCGGCGCCCACCAGCACTGCTCCTCGGAGGTCCGCGCCATACCGGGGTGCACGAGGATCGGCTTGTTCGCCTGCTCGAGTATCTGCAGCAGGTCGGCTTGTGCTTCCCAGCCGGACGGCGTCGTCAGCACGTGCGCCGGCAACTGGAGGCCCAGGAAGCCTTTGTCCAGAAGGTCTTTCAGGCCGGCGGGTTCCCGTAGATCCACGGAGGCCCAAGCGCGGAACGGCTTCGGGAACTCGGCCGCGCCCTCATGCCAGGCAGCCAGCAGGTCGGCGTCGCCAAGCTCTTCTATCCCGAGCGGGCTCGACAGCGACACCGCGGCCAGTTGGGTGCCGGCGTCCTGTTCGAGCGCGACCCGCTTGTCGATCTCGTGCGCGGCCGGATCCACGTCGTACGGCGCCTCGGTGGCGGTGTGCAGCGTCCAGCCGTCGAGGTACGGCGGCTCGCGGCGGGCCCGGAGCCGCTCCACGAAAGCTTCCGGCCAGAGGTGCTGGTGGACGTCGATCATCAGCCTCTCCTCCCGCCGGTTTGATCAGATTGAAGCGCTTCAGGATGAGTAGAGTGAAGCGCTTCAAAGGCTTCGCTGTCAAGTCCGGGTCCAGCGACCGGCGGTGCCGTCGACGTGTTTTGTCGGCGCGGGCAGCTAGGGTCGTGGGCATGTCCGGAACCGGCCGGAGGCCAACCCTCAAGGACATCGCCGCCGAGACCGGGCTCTCGATGGCCGCCGTGTCGTACGCGCTGCGCGGTCTGCACGGCACGCCCGAGACCCGGCAGCGGGTCCAGGAGGCGGCCGAGCGGCTCGGCTACCAGGCCGATCCGGTCGCGCGTGCGCTCGCGTCGGGCCGCAGCGGTTCGATCGGCGTACTCTGCGCCTCGCTCGAAGATCTCTGGCAGCAGCGCGTCGCCGCCGCCCTCGGCCGCGAACTGCTCGCCCCCGACCGGAACGCCTGGATCATCGACTCGGCCGGCGACGCCGACCGCCAGCTCGAGCTGGCCCAGCACCTGGTCGACCACCGCGCCGACGCGATCGTCGTCGTACCCATCAACCCGGCCGCGAAGGCCTGGGCCGCGATCGCCCGCGAGGTCCCGGTGATCGCGATCGGCGACGCACTCCCGGCCGCGAAGGCGAAGTCCGAGGTGATCCTCGACAACGAGACCGGCGTCACCACGGCCCTGCGCCGCCTCGCCGACGCCGGCCACCACAACCTCGCCGTACTCAGCCCGACCCGTCGCTTCGAGGTCGAACGTCCCGCCGAACAGATCGCCCAACGCGTCGGCCGCGACCTCGGCCTGGACATCCGGTTGCTGCAATGCCCGCACGACCTCGCCGGTGCGACCGAGGTCGCCCGTTCCTTGCTGACCGCGGACCGCCGGCCGACCGGAATCCTCGCGCTGGCCGACTCGATGGCCTTCGGCGTGTACGCCGCCAGCCGCGAACTCGGCCTCACCATCCCCGACGACCTGTCCCTGCTCGGCTACGACGACCAGCCCATGTCCCAACTGCTGACGCCGCCGCTGTCCACGTTCCACTGGCCCCTGGACGACCTGGTCGCGCACGTCGTCACCCGCGTGACGTCCGCTGTGGACACCAACCGCCGAGTCCGCCGAACCACGCTCACCCCCACGCTCATCGAACGCGGCTCGGTCGCCGCCCCGCCGGTTTAGGCGCAGCGACGACCGCCGAGCAACAGGTTCCACCCGATTGAAATTAGACTAGATAACTAGACTTACTTCTGGTTGTCCATCATCCGGACGGGCTGTTCACTGCGGTTCGATGGCACTGAGGCCGGTGGCTGTGGCCAGGAGGCGATCGCGGAGGGCGGCCGGGAGGTTGGGCAGGATCGCGCCGAACGTCCGAGCCTCGGCTACCGCATAGCGGCGGCGGGGGCGGCGGGCTTCGACGGCGCGGACGATCACCTCGGCGACCTTGTCGACCGGACCTGGCTTAAAACGGGTCATGGCCTTTTCGTAGGCCGCCAGGTGGGGGCGGTAGAGGTCGACTCGCGCCGGGTCGGTGCGGTGGAGTGCCGCCTCGGCCGCGGCGCCTGCTCGGGTGAAGATCTCGGTTTGCGTCGTGCCGGGTTCTACCACCACGACCGGGATCTTCCAGGGCGCGAGCTCAAGGCGAAGAGCGTTGGAGAGCGCCTCGAGGCCGGCCTTGCTTGCGGACAACGCACCGAGGAGCGGCATCGCGACCCGGCCGGTCGCCGCGCTGACGTTGACGATCCGGCCGGAACCCGCACGGAGCAGCGGCAGGAATTCGCGGATGACCGACGCCGGGCCGAGGGTGTTCACCTCCAGCTGGCGGAGCCATTCGTCGGCAGGTACCAGTTCGAGCGGGCCCTGCACGATCACGCCGGCGTTGTTGATCACCGCGGCCAGCCCGTCGACCTCACTCGCGATCCGTTTCGCCGCCGCCGCGACACTCTCCGGGTCGGCGACGTCCAGCGGTACGACGTGCACGCCCGGCCCGAAGTCGGCCGGTCCGCGCGCCCCGGCGTACACCGTGAATCCGCGGCGCCGCAGCAGTCCGACGGTCGCCGTACCGATGCCGCCGGTGGATCCGGTCACGAGAACCGCACTCATATCGACTCCTTGAGATGGTCTATAGGACATGTCCCTAGGGACATATGAGAGCATGCACATGTCCGTGGGGACATGTCAAGATGTCTCCGGCGAAGGAGGCTGGACATGTCACTGCGGCACGGGCTGCTCGGGTTGCTGGCGGAAGGGCCGGCCAGTGGGTATGACCTGGCGGGGCGGTTCACCGAGGTACTCGGCTCGATCTGGCCGGCGCAGCACCCGAAGATCTACGCCGAGCTGAACAAACTCGCCACCGAGGGACTGGTCGAGGTCGAGAGCGAGGGACCGCGGCGGCGGAAGGCGTACCGGATCACCGACGCCGGCGTCGCGGAGGTCAAACGCTGGCTGACCGAAGTCGACGTCGACCACACGATGCGACTGCAACCACTGCTGCGCTCGCTGTTCTTCTGGATGATGGACCGCGACGAACTCCAGCAACACCTCGAAGCCGAGGCACGCTACTACCGCGAACTGGCCGAGCAGTACAGCGACTACGCCGCCCGCAAGGACCGCGGCGAATTCGGCTACAGCGAACAGACCCAGTCGATGCGCGTCACCATCGAAGCCGGCATCCGCCTGTACACGGCGCTCGCAGACTGGGCCGACTGGGCCCAAACCGTCCCACCCGCCAAGCCCACACCACCGGACCCTCACACTGGTCCGTGAAGCTCGGCCTGGCAGCAATGGATGTAGTCAGCCCCTCGCGTGCTCCGCGGCTGCTCCGGTCGCTGCGCTCCCTCCCGCACCCGCTCCGCACACTCCCACCCACCCCCGCTGCCGCCGTATTTCCCGGCTGCCGCCGGGGAGTTGCGAGCTGCCGCTCGCGGGTGACTGCTTGATTCCTGTGCTGGGTGAGCTGGATGTGGTGAGTGGTTGATGTGGTGAGTGGTTGATGTGGTGAGTGGTGGATGTGGTGAGTGGTGGATGTGGTGAGGGGTGGATGTGGTCAGCCCGCGCGTGCTCCGCAGGTGCTCCGGTCGCTGCGCTCCCTCCCGCACCCGCTCCACACACTCCCACCCACCCACCGGCTTAGCGCCGGCATTTCCCGGCTGCCGCCCGGGACCTGCGAGCTGCCGCTCGCGGATGACTGCTTGACGGAGGCGGTGGGTGAAGCCGCCGTTGGTGGGTGGCGCGGGTTGTAGGTGCTTGAAGTGCGGGTGTAGTGGGGCGCACGGGCTGTAGATGGTTCGAGGGTTAGAGGTGGTGAGGGGGCGGAGGTCGTTTGCCCCAACATCGAGGTTCTAAGCGTCGATCGGGAGCGGCTCACCTTCCTCACCACATTCACCACTCACCACACCCAGCTCCACCCAACACACCCGCCAAGCAGTCACCCGCGAGCGGCAGCTCGCAACTCCCGGCGGCAGCCGGAAACCCCCGGCGCCAGCCGGAAACTCTCCGGGCGATAGCCCGAAACTCCCGGCGGTAGCCGGAAACAGATGCTCCGGGCGCCAGCCCGGGGGTGGGTGGGAGTGCGTGGAGCAGGTGCGGGAGGGAGCACCGCGACCGGAGCACCTGCGAAGCGCGCGCGGGGCTGACCACATCCACCCCTCACCACACCCAGCTCCACCCAACACACCCGCCAAGCAGTCACCCGCGAGCGGCAGCTCGCAACTCCCGGCGGCAGCCGGGAACCTCCGGCGCCAGCCGGAAACTCTTCCGGCGATAGCCGGGAACTCCCGGCGCCAGCCGGAAACGGATGCTCCGGGCGCCAGCCCGGGGGTGGGTGGGAGTGCGCGGAGCAGGTGCGGGAGGGAGCGGAGCGACCGGAGCGCCTGCGGAGCGCGCGCGGGGCTGATTGTTGGTAGAACGCCGGAAGGCCGGTCGAGCGGGGTGCTCGGCCGGCCTTCGCGGGGGTGGTTGGGTTACTTGGTGCCGAAGACCTGGATTTCGGTCATGTCGGTGAACTTGCAGCCGCCGTAGGCGCCGTTCGGGCAGTTGGTCTGGAAGTCCGGGACCTGCGGGCTGAGCATCCAGAAGCGGACGTACTGGACGCCGGTCGCGTTGCCGGTCGGGGCTACCAGGTTGTACTTGCCACGGTTGGCGGAGGTGAAGGTGCCTTCCGCCGCGGTGGCCCAGGTGCTGCCGTCGGCCGAGGTCTCGATCTTGTACTGGCCGGTGGACGAGCTGCCCGGGTCGCCGCAGGTGTTCGACGGGTCGACGTTGAAGTTGCTGACGTTGACCTTCGCCGGCAGCTTGATGTCGACGTGCTTGGCGATCATCTGGTTGGTCGCCGTGCCGTTGTCGTCACCGGTGGTGCTGCCCCAGCCGGTGCCCTGCGCGTTGTCGATCGCGAACGCCGGCCCACACTGCGGGCTGAAGTCGGGACCGTTGAAGCCGGCGATCGTGCCGCCGCCGGAGGCCGCCGCCCAGTTGCGGCGCGGCGTGAAGGCTGCCTTCACACCCGGCGAGACCTTGACCGACTGGACGATCAGCTCGTAACCCGGAGCCGAGACGACGACCTTCGGGTAGGTGCCAGGAGCAACACCGGTGATGCTGTAGTTGCCCTGGGCATCGGTCGAGGCGGCGTAGTCGCCGGCGTAGCCGGACGAGTGACCGCCGATGTAGACCAGTGCGCCGGCGACCGGTGCGCCGGTGTCCTTATCCTTCACGGTGCCGCTGAGGGTGGTGGTCGCACCTGTCGGCGGCTTGTGGAAGTCCTCGACCGGGTATGCGTCGCCGCCGTCGGTGACACCGGCGTACCAGCCCATGCCGCGGTTGGCGAAGACGGTCCAGATGGTATCGGCGTTCCGGCCGCCGCTGGCGATCAGGTCGGCCTGGACGATCGCGTTGCGCATGTCGAGCATCGTCGGGTCCGCCGGAGCGAGCTCCATCGCGCGGGTGATGATGCTCATCGCGTAGCTACGGCCGAACCGCTCGCGCAGGTCCCACAGGGTCTGCGCCCAGACCTCGCCGGAGGCGTGCACCTCGGGCGAACCGCCGATGGTCGGGAAGTCGGCGTAGGTGTAGCCGCCCTTCGAGCCGTCGGGCTGGATGCAGTTCGGGCTGACCGCGTGCACCCGGCAGTCGATCGCCTGGGTACGGAACAGCTCGCCGTGGCTGACGTACCGGCCCTCGAGTACCTCACCCGGGGCGGTGGTGTCCTTCTCCAGGCCGTGCGAGACCAGGTAGTCCATCGCGTAGAAGTCGCTCCAGGCCTCGCCCATCGAGCCGGCCTGGATGCTGTTCAGCGTGGAGTTCCCGGTGGCGTCGACGACCAGGCGGTTCGACAGACCGTGGGTGTACTCGTGGTACAGGATGCTGGCGTCGTTGGCGCCGCTGGACGGGACGTAGCCCTCCTGCGCGTCCGTGGTCCCCGGGAAGTGCCACAGGTACATCTGCATGGTCGGCGGGGTGCCGTCCGGCGGGGTGTTCATGTTCGCGTTGTCGATGTGGTTCGCGTCCGGGCCGCCGTTCGCGGCGGTCGCGGCGCCGTCGAGCGCGTTCAGGTGCACCGGGTCGCCGCCCGCTGCGTCGAACGAACCGGCCGCCGGGGTGAAGCTGATCGGCGGCTTCGCCAGCCAGTCGTGGAAGTTGCTGGCCAGGTAGAACGCGTTGGTGACGTCCTGGTTCATGTTCACCTTCCAGGAGTCCGGCTTCGCCGGGTCCCAGGTGCAGATGAACGAGGCCGAGCAGAACGACGAGGCGTTCTGGAAGGTGGTCAGCTTGTACTGGGCGCCGGTCCCGCTGGGTCCCGCCGTGCCGGGCACCTTGACCGTCTCGCCGGCGTTCGGCTGGTTGTCGTCGTTGACGTCCGCCCAGGCCGCGACCGACGTACCGTCGAGGAGGGTCTTGGCGTTCTTCGGCAGCCACTTGTTGTAGATCAGGTTCTCGACCCGCTGGGTGCCGCCCTTGGCCGCGCCCGGGTAGTAGTCCTGGACGAGCGCGTCGCCGTTGGCGGCGCTGGACAGGTTCCGGCGGTACAGCAGGCCACCGGTCTGCGCGTCGATGACGTGCGAGTAGACCTTGGTGCCGCCCGCGTTGACGTACGTCAGCCAGCCCTTGCGCAGCCCGTCGGCGGTGTGGAACCAAACCTCCTTCGCGGTGTCGCCATTGCTGAAGGTGGTGCTGACGCCGGACGTCTTCGCGGTCGCGGCCTTGACGTTGCCGCCGACGTCCTCGATGGCGGCGCTGCGGGCACCGGCCGCCGACAGCTTCGGAGCCGCCGCGGCGGACCGGCTCTGTGCGGCCGAGGTGAGGCCGGAGACCGGTGAACCCATGATCGAGACGATCTGGCCGTTCTTGGTGACGTTCGCCTTCAGGCCGTTGCCGAAGACCTCGACGCCGTCGACGACCTGGGACCAGAAGACGTGGTGGGTACCGAGGTCGTCCACGTAGTCCTTGCGCAGCTTGAGCGTCTTCAGGTCCGCGTCGGACAGCTTGAAGACCTCGGGGTGCGCCTTCACGTAGTCGAGGACGATGACCTCGGCCTTCTTGGCGCTCTTGCCGGTGAGGAAACCGTTCAGCTTGGTCACCTGAGCCGGGGTACCGGTGTTCGGGTCGAGCTCGACGACACCCTGGGCACCGAGCGAGTTCCGGAACTTCTCGGAGGCCGCGGTCTCCTTGCCGGCCACCTTGGCGGCCCGCGCGTACGTCGTCTTGGCGTCGGGCGTCCGGGCGTCGTAGTAGCCCTTCTGCTCCTTGCCGGTGAAGTTCTCGGACTGGGCGGCCTTGCCCTTGTCAGGACCGGCGGTCTGCGCGGCGTTCGCGCCGGCGGCGGTCATGGCCAGCAAGGTAGCGGCCGCGGAGACGGCTGAGACTGCCAGGAGCCCCCGCCCTCTGCGTGATGTGGTCACAGCAAATCTCCATGGAGTTCGAATCAGCGGGTCGCCCTCCACGACCCGTCCCGGGGGCTGACCTTAAGCCTGCGGGGCGGTCCGGGGAAGAGAAATCCCCGGATTGTCGCGGAGTCGAGGGTTGTCCTTCGTGTTCGGAACAGTACTAGGAGCAATCGGGCAGTTGCACGCAGCCACTACCCGATTGCTCCCGGTGTCGCATTCCTGAGAATTACCCGAATGTCAGAAAGCGCCGGCGCCGTTCGGCGTACCGAGGCCGGTCGGGCCGTCCCACCCGGTGCGGGCGTTGCACCACTGGGTCGTCGGGCAGCTGCCGTTGCTGCCGCTGGTCACGTCGAACAGCGAGCTCGTGTGGCCGTACGGCAACGCGTTCGCGTACCCGGCCGTGTTGCCGGACAGCGCGTACACCGCGGCGATGATCGGCGCGGCCTCACTCGTCCCGCCGAACTGCGCCCACGTGGACGCGGTCTTGCTGGTCGGGTAGTAGATCGCCATACCGCCCTTGCCCGGGTCGGCGGCGGCCGAGACGTCGGCCATCGCACGCTTCGAGCAACCGGTGTCGAACGAGGACGCGGCACTCAGGGCCGTGTTGTACGTCGAGCAACCCGAGCCGGCGCCGCTCCACACGGACTCGCTCCAGCCCCGACTGTTGCTCGCGGCAACCAACGAGGTACCGCCGACGGCGGTGGTGTACGACGAGGACGCCGGGTAGCTGCCGCCCTGATAACCGTTGTCACCGGTGGATGCGGTGACCGCGATGCCCGGGTGGTTGTAGTACGCGCCGTACGTCGCGTCGTCCGCGTCGCCGCCGCCGTAACTGTTGGAGATGGCAACGACTCCCGGCTGCTTGGACGCGGTCACGACCGCGGCACCGAGATCGGCGAAGCTTGCCGAGTTGGCCTGGACGACGACGATCTTCGCGTCCGGCGCCGCCGCCGAGACCGCGTCGACGTCGAGCGCCTGCTCACCGCCCCAGCCGGCGTTGAAGCGCGGTAGCGACGTACCGCCGCTCTGGTTGATGATCCGCAGGCAGCCGTTGGCCGTCGTACACGCCGGCAGGCCGAACTGCGAGCGGTAGACGCCGAGGTCGCGCTCCAGGTTCGGGTAGCCGTACGCGTCGACGATGGCGACCGTACGGCCGTTCGCGTGCAGGCCGGCGAGCTTGTACGCGCTCTGCAGGCCGGACGGGGTCAGACCGGTCGACGGCGGCGTGGTGGACGCGGGCGCGACGCCCTTGTCGTTCACCAGCTTGACCGCGTCGCAGACGGCGGTGTGGGCGGCGGTCGTCGCGGAGCAGACCTTGGCGGCGTGCTTTCCGGCGGTGTACGGCGTCGCTCCGGTCTGTGCCGACGCACTCGACATCGCTGCGGTTGCTCCGACGAGTGCGAGCGCACCGGCGCTCAGGGCGGAGACGAGAATCCGTTGCCTCAACTGGACTCCTCGAGGTTGGGCGAGCCTCCGCATGGTCCCGATCGGCCGTGGGCGGAGGCCGGCTTGATTTGGGGGTGTTCGCATCGTGCGTCGCGCGCCGGTACGGATGCCAGCGATCGGACCACTGACAAATGTCATGGGGAAATCCATGACAGCTGCCCCGGTCCGGGCGGATTTCCCGCGTGATCACGCGGTCACGGTGCGCTGTGACGGCCGTGAAGGATTCCCCCTGAGTTTCCCGTCGCGCGATCTTGACACCGTTTCGGCGGCCGGGACTATGCTGCCGAGAAATCGATTTCCCGCCTAGAGAGGTCCACCATGGCTTTGCTGAGTCGGCGACGGTTCCTTCAGGCCACCGGCGGTACGGCGATGGCCGCCGCGCTGGCCGGCTGCGGTGGCGGCGGGAGCGGTGGCGGCGGCGCGTCGTCGAAAGAGCTGTCGTTCGTCTACATGGGCACGGCGGAGCAGCAGGCGACCTGGAACAAGCTGTTCGCGAAGTTCTCCGAGCAGCACCCGGAGATCAAGCTCAAGGCCGAGGGCATCCCGCTGTCGAACTGGGGCGACTTCTTCAACAAGCTGTCCACCCGGATCGCCGGCGGCCAGGTACCCGACGTCATCCAGATCGCCACCGAGGGCCAGCGGCTGTTCGCGTCCAAGGGCCTGCTTGCGCCGCTCGACGACTACATCAAGAAGGATCAGTCGACGATCGACGAGTACTACGCCGACATGGACCCGAACCTGATCGAGTGGGACAAGAAGTACGCCTCCACCGACGGCAAGACGTACTACCTGCCGGGTGAGTTCAACACGATGTGCATGTGGTACTCCAAGGACCTGTTCGCCAAGGCCGGCGTACCGGCGCCGACGCCGAAGTGGACCTGGGACGACTTCCGGCACGCGTGCGAGCAGATCAAGGCCAAGACCGGCGCGTTCGGGTACGCCGCGGGACCGGAGTACTTCGCGGCGATCATGCCGTGGCTGCTGACCAACGGGACCAGCAGCTTCAGCGAGGACTGGTCGAAGCCGACGTACGACGACCCGCGCGTGATCGAGGCCGCCGAGTTCAACCGGAAGCTGGTCGCGGACAAGCTGTCGCCACCGCCGGGTGGCACGTTCGACGCGACGACCGCGGCGGCACAGGGCAAGCTGGCCATGTTCGGCGGCGGGCGCTGGCCGATCATCAGCATCCGGAACCTGAAGGCGACGGCGAAGATGGGCATCGTGCCGTGGCCGGTGAAGGTCCAGCAGGGCTCACCGGTCGGCTGGAACGGGTACCCGATCCTGAAGGCGTCGAAGAAGAAGGACGACGCCTGGACGTTCATCAAGTTCCTGATCTCCAAGGAAGGGTCGTCGACGTTCGCGCAGCTCGGCGGCACGATCGTCCCGGCCCGGAAGTCGATCGCGAACAGCCAGTCGTTCCTCGAGGACGCCCCGTCCGGAACGGAGTACCTGTACCAGGCGCTGAGCTACGCGACACCGATCCCGTCGCCGGACAAGGGCGCCGCGGTGCAGAAGGTGATCGAGGACGGCTGGAAGCAGGTCCTGACCGGTAACGCCGCGGCCGCCGACGCACTCGGCAAGGCGCAGACGACGCTGGAGGGATTGGTCTGAAACCCCAACGTCGTGATTGGCTGCCGGGCTACCTCTTCATCAGTCCCGCCGTTCTGCTCTTCGTCGTCTTCGTCGCGCTGCCACTGCTCGCCGCCTTCGGACTCAGCCTGTTCCACTGGGATCTGTTGAGTACTCCGGAGTTCGCGGGCCTCGACAACTTCGAAAAGCTGGTCACCGACGGCGCGACGATCCGCGCGGTGGTCAACACGTTCGTGTTCGCGCTGGCGTCGGTGGTCACGCACATCGGCCTCGGCATGCTGCTCGCGCTCGGCGTCCACCGGACGATGACGCGCGGTACGAAGTACTTCGTCCGTACGGCGTACTTCTTCCCGTTCCTGGTCTCGTGGGCGGCGGTTGCGCTGATCTGGAAGTACGTCCTCGACCCGACGTTCGGGCTGGTCAACTACTACCTCTCGGCCACCACGAACTGGCTGGCGTCGCCGACGTGGGCGTTGCCCTCGCTGATCGTCGTCGACTGGTGGCACACGATCGGGTACACGTTCATCATCCTGTTGGCCGGTCTGCAGACCGTACCGGCGCAACTGCACGAGGCGGCCCGGGTCGACGGCGCGAACGCGTGGTGGCGGTTCTGGAGCGTGACGCTGCCGGTGATGTCGCCGACGATCTTCTTCGCGACCGTGATCACGTTCATCGGAGCGTTCCAGATCTTCGATCCGATGGTGATCATGACTCAGGGCGGCCCGGACGGTGCGACGCGGAGCATCGTGCAGTACACCTACGAGAAGGGCTTCCAGTCCTTCGAGGTCGGGTACGCCGCTGCGCTCTCGCTGGTGCTGTTCGTGGTGATCATGATCGTCACCGGACTGCAGTTCCGGCTTTCGCGGCGCTGGGTGCACCAATGAAGGGCAAGTTGCTCGACCTCGTGCTCGTGCTCGGTGGGATCGTGATGATCGCGCCGTTGGTGTGGCTGATCGTCAACGCGTTGTCGGAGCCGATCGACGCGTTCCAGTTGCCGCCGCGGTGGATTCCGCATCCGCCGACCTTGCAGAACTTCCAGCAGGTGCCGGGGCTGATTCCGTTCGCGCGGATGGCGTGGAACAGTGTGCAGATCGCGGTGATCACGACTGCAGGCGCATTGTTCACGAGTGCGCTCGCGGCGTACGCGTTCAACCGGTTGCGGTTTCCGGGGCGGGACCAGATCTTCTCGGTCCTGTTGGCCGCTTTGGTGGTACCGGTGCAGTTGACCGTCGTACCGATCTTCATCATGATGCGCTGGCTGCATCTCGTGGACACCACGGTGGCGATCTGGTTGCCGGCGCTGGTCAACGTGTTCGGGATCTTCTTCCTGCGGCAGTACATCTCGTCGATTCCGCGCGAGCTGGACGAGGCGGCGATCATGGACGGCGCGGGGCATTTCTGGATCCTGTTCCGGGTGATCCTGCCGTTGGCGCGACCCGGGTTGACCGCGCTGGGCATCTTCGTGTTCGAGGCGTCGTGGAACAACTTCTTCTGGCCGTACATCTTCCTCTCGACCCCGGAGAAGATGACGCTTCCTGTTGGCCTGGTGTCGCTGCAGGGCGCAGTCGGAGGTGGGCCCGCAGTGGTGCTGTTCGCAGCGATCACCCTGGTGGTGCTGCCGATCCTCGTGCTGTTCCTGATCTTCCAACGCTCGTTCATCTCGTCCATCGCCACCACAGGCCTCCGCGCATGACCGATCACCTACCTGCAGCTTTCAAGGCGCTCTGGTACGAACTGCCGCTGCTCGCAACCGCCGGCGTACTTGTCTGCACCTCTGCCGGGCTCGTCGTTCTACTCAGTCCTGGGCTGACACCGCTGACCGTTCTGGTAAGTGCGTTGGTCGTCTCTCCCGTGTGGGGCGCCGTTGTGGCGACGACGGACGCGGTGGTGCTGGAGGAACGCGGTGGGGTCCAACTACTCCTCAAGAACCTGCGGAGGCATGCACTTGCAGGCTTGCAAGTGGGGGTGGTGCCGGGCGTTGTGGTTGCGGTGGGGTTGCTGAACTGGCAGTTGTACTTCGGCTGGCGAGCCGGGGTGATGTTCGTGCTTCCGCTGGCTGTCAGTGGGTGTGCGAGTGTGCTGCTACTACTCGCCTCCTGCTACGCGTTCAGTCTGCGTGTGAGCGGACGGTTGCGTGGGAAGCAGCTGTGGTTCACCGCGTTGCAGCTGGTTGCACGGGCTCCGCTTGTGCCGCTCGGGGTGCTGGCGCTCGCGTTTGTTGACTTCTTGCTCGGGACATCGGTGACGGCGTCTCTACTACTCCTCGCCCCCGGTCCGGTGGCGTTGTTCGCTTCTGCTGGAACGGCGACCTTCTATGGGACGGAGAAACATGCACTACACCGATGACAACCGTCGACACTTCGCCATGCCGCTGGGAGGTCTGGGCACCGGCACTGTCGCGCTGGCCGGCAACGGTGCGCTCCGCCAGTGGCAGCTGCACAACGTCGGCAACCACGAAGCGCATGTGCCGGACAGCTTCTTCGCACTGCGCCTGTCCCGCGTGGAACCGCCGCTGGACGAAGTACGTCTTCTCCAAGGTCCTCCGTTGACGCCGTCCAACACGCCGCTGGTCACGGACGACGTAGTACCTGTCAGCGAGCAGCAGCTGTACGACGTGATCCGTCCGATCGGTCCGACCAAGGTGACCGCTACCTATCCCCAGGCACGTGTGGAGTACGAGACGGACCTACCTATCGAGCTGAGCCTCGACGTCTTCAACCCGTTGGTGCCGGGCGATGCCGCGGCGAGCTCCCAGCCGGTGGTCGGATTCACCTTCACGTTGCACAACCCCGGGCCGATCGCACTCCATGGCAAACTGGCCGCCGCGCTCCAGAACACCGTCGGCTGGGACGGCATCACACCGATCAACGGCACGTCCTGCAGCCTGTACGGCGGCAACACCAATCGTGTCCGGAAAGCCGACTGGACCTCGGTGGTGTTTGAGAATGGCAGCCTGTCCGGTGACCATCCGGGGGCTGGCCAGGTAGTGCTTGCTGCTGACGGTGAGGCGTTCGTTCACCCGCAGTGGAATCGGCCGGAGGAGTTTGTTGCTTTTCTCAACGGGCCGGTGACGGCAGCGAGTGGGGCGAGTGCACCGGGCAGCACGTGGAACGGCGGGCTCGCCGTACCGTTTCAGCTGGAGCCTGGTGAGAGCAAGCAGTTCAGGTTCCTCATCGCCTGGCACTTCCCGAACCGATATGTCGACTTCAACCAGTTCGGCCCACACCCTGACTACGGCCACAGCCGGTTCTGGCTCGGCAACGCGTACACGCGCCGTACACCGGACGCCGTCGCCGCAGCCGAGTACTTCATCGAGAACTGGGACGAGCTCGAGCACCGAACCACCCAGTGGACGGCAGCGTTCGACAACAGCACGCTTCCCGGTGAGACCGGCGCGCGCATCGCGGCACTGGCGGCCGACATCCGAACCCCAACCGTCTTCCGAACCGCCCAAGGCGACGTGCTCGGCTTCGAAGGCGTCCTGGGTGCGTCCACCGTCATGTGGGGCGGCCGGTACGGCGGTTCGTGTCCGCTCAACTGCACCCACGTCTGGAACTACGAGCAGACCCTCTCCCGCCTCTTCCCATCGCTCGAACAGAACATGCGCGACACCGAGTACGACGTCATGCAGGCCCCCGAGGGCTACATCCCGCACCGCGTCCGCGCCCCGCTCTACTTCAAGCAACTCTGGGACGTGGTGATCGGCGGCCCGGAAGAGCCTGCCCTCGACGGCATGCTCGGCACAGTGCTCAAGACGTACCGAGAGGTACGCCAAGGCGCCGGCCTCGACTGGCTCCGGCACCGCTGGCCGAACGTCGTACGCCTCCTCGACCACATCCACACCAAGTGGCTGCGCAACGACGTACTCCGAGGCATCCAGCCCAGCACCCACGACATCGACCTGTGCGGCGTCAACTCGTTCATGGGCACGCTCTGGCTGGCCGCACTCCGCTCAGCCGAAGAGATGGCGCTCCTACTAGGTGAGGACCCGAAGCACTACAGGACCCTCTTCGAGACGGGCAGCACGGCGTACGACGAACTGCTCTTCACAGGCGAGTACTACCGCCAGATCCTCGACCCGGACGAGACCCGTGACTTCCAGTGGGGAGACGGTTGCCTCGCGGACCAGCTGGTCGGCCAGTGGTGGGCACACCAACTGGACCTCGGCTACATCCTCCCGGAGGACCACGTCCGTACGGCGCTGCGCAACGTCGTACGGCACAACCTGCGGGCGGGCTTCCACGACTTCGAGCACCCGTACCGGGTCTTCGCCGACGGAGACGACACCGGCCTGCTGATGTGCACCTGGCCGCACGGTGGACGCCCCGAGGTACCCACCCGGTACTGCGACGAGGTGTGGACCGGCTCGGAGTACCAGGTCGCCGCGCACTGCCTGTACGAAGGCCTCGCGGACGAGGGAATGTCCGTCCTGCAAGGCCTCTGGGCGAGGTACGACGGCACCCGCCGCAACCCGTTCAACCCGATCGAATGCGGCGACCACTACATCCGCAACGCCGCCGGCTGGTCCGTCCTGGAGGCCCTGACCGGCTACCGCCACAACGCGATCACCAACACGATCACGTTCGCCCCCATGAAGCTGGCTCGCCAAGCAGACGCGTGGAGCTTCCCGTTCGTCACCAACACCGGCTGGACCACCGCCACCTATACCTCCGGCACTCTCACACTCGCATGCCAAAGCGGCTACCTCGACCTCACAACCGTCCATGTAGACGGCACACCACACGAGGTCAACGCACGGCTGATCCCCGGAAACCCCTTAATCATTTGAGGAATGCGCGAGGCCAACTGGTAAGCGTCCCCGCGCTCCGTGGCCGCGTGCTGCGTGTCCGTGTGCGCCCACTGCTCCGCGTAAGCCTTCCAGTCGACGGGAGCCGGCGGCTGACCAGTAGACAGAGCAGTGTCGAGCGCAGCGAAGTACGTACGCCAGCGACCCGCGTAGTAGTCCCCGACGAGCCCGTTCCACTCCCTGCGCGCATAGTCCTGCAGTGTCGCCGCAGCGGCCCAGTCGGTGATCAGGGTGCGTACGTCGTACCGCAGTGCGGCCGCCTCCTCCGGGTTGGCGGCCTGTGCCGTCGCACCGGCCAGCCACGAGCCCAGGAGGAAGTTGTCGTCCGTGCCGAGCAGGTCGTCGAGCAGCTCGAGCCGCTGCAACCAATCGGCGGTCAGCTTCCGGAACTGCCCAAGGTCACGCGCCTGATAGGCAGCCGAGATGCGCGGCAACAACGTCCGGCTGTCATTGGCCATCACCTGCCGGGCCACATCAACCAGGTCGTACCGGTACGCCGTACTTCGTCGCAGCGCGGGCGGCACCGCCAGCAGCTCGCCGAGCGCCTGGCGGAATGCCGCGGGGTCGTACGGAATCGCCGTACCGGTAACTGCCAGGCTGGGCTCGTAGTCGAACAGTCCGGTCGGGTGCTTGCTGTCCGCGCCCGCAGGCCAGCTGTAGACGGTGCTGCCGAGGATGCGCCAAGCCGCCACCGCGTGCGGATCAGCCGAGCCGTAACGGCTGGTGGCATAGTCGGTGAACCACTGCTGCACGTCCACCGGTTGGCTCTCCCACGCCAGGTCGGTGAAGAACGCGACCGCGGCCGGGTTGTTGTCGATCGCCTCGGGCATCAGCGCGATCCCGTTCAGCGCCGTACCGGGTTTGGCCAGCCAGGCATGGAACTTCTCGTTCCACGCGGGCAGTGAAGCGCCGAGGTTCGAGTGGCCGCCGAAGTTCCAGATCGTGCCGAACGCGTACGGCGTACCGAGGAAGTCCTTGTCGCGGTCGGTGATGTTCGCTGCCTCGGAGATGCCGTCGACGACCAGCATCTTCGAGCGGTCGATGGACTGCAGCGTGGCCGGCAGCGGGTTCTTCTGCCAGCCGAGGATCGCCCAGATCGCGCCCGGGTGTGCGGCCTCAAGAGCGTTCTGGACCGCGCGGGAGGCGTCCGGAACGCTCACGTCGCCCGCGGTACCGCCCTCGTGCAGCAGGTCCATCTTGTACATCGTGCTGGGCCCGAACAGGTCCGTCTGAACGCGGTAGAACTCAGCGGCTACCTCTGCGAAGAGGAGGTTCGTCGGGTCGAGCCAATCCGGCCTGGCGAGCCCGTCCCACTTGCCTTGCGGCACAGTCTTCGCGCCCGGGTTCTTGGCGGCGAAGCTTGGCGGGACGGTGCCGAAGTACCCGGGCAGCACCGGCACCATGCCGAGCTCGCGCAGGTGGTCGGCCAGCTGCCGGCCCAGCACGGTACGGCGGTCGATGAGCTGCTGCGAGATCGGACTGCCGAGGCAGCACTCGTTCTGCAGCAGCCACCAGGCCTGGTGTGCCGGCTGCGGGATCCACGCGCGGAGCTCGTCAGCGGTGTACCCGAACTTCCGGAAAGCCCGTTCGTAGACGGCCTCCTGCCCTTCGTACACGAGGACCTGGTTGATGCCGTGCAGCGCGAGTACGTCGATGCGGTGCTGCCACTGCGGCCAGTCGAGATACGGGCCGGCATACCCCTCGTTGGTGTCGTTCAACGCGAACCGGTTGTCGACGGCGGCCCGCTGCTCCGTCGGCTGCGCCGGGAGCGGGAGCCGTACGGGCAGGTTCAGCTGCGAACCCTCGAGCTCGATGTCGGCGTGCGCCACGTGCCGCAGGTACCAACCGAAACCGGTCAGCTGGACCGCGGGCGTCGTACCGCCGATCAGCACCTTCCGGCCGGCCGAGCCGACCCGGAAGAAGTCCTTCCCGGTGCCGCGGTCGAGCGTCTCGAGGACGACCTGATCGGCGTACCGCTGACCGACCAGCCGCACCAACGCATCCCGCGCCGGCCCACCGGCCACCACGACAGGGCCGGACGGGACAACGAGGACCGAAACCGCCGCAACCACACCGGCCAGCACCAAGCGGACGGGCTTCATAGCCGAGTCACCTCGAACGAAGCGGCAACACTTCCGAAAGATCTTTGCCAAACAGCCTTCCGCCGCGGTGAGGATCTGTCAACAGGACAGGGAGTGCCGGCCGCCCGGCAACGCCACCGGACGGACGGCACTCGTTCAGAGGAGTCCGAGCTCGGCGGACTCTTGGTCGGTGAACAGGCGGGAGCGGATCAGGAAGCGGATACCTTCGGGGGCCTCCACCGAGAATCCGCTGCCGCGGCCTGTCACCACGTCGACGGTCAGCTGGGTGTGCTTCCAGTACTCGTACTGGTTCGCCGACATCCAGAAACCGATCGGCTTGTCCACGCCCTCGACGACCAGGTCAGCGAGATGCACGTCCGCCGACCCCGTTCGAAATTCCCCGTCCGGATAGCACATCGGCGAACTGCCGTCACAGCAACCACCGGACTGGTGGAACATCAGCGGACCGTGCATCCCGGTGAGACGGCGCAACCACTGCGCCGCCTCGTCGGTGAGCAGAACCTTCTCGGCCACTCAGAAGAACCCGAGCTTCGAAGGGCTGTAGCTGACCAGCAGGTTCTTGGTCTGCTGGTAGTGGTCGAGCATCATCTTGTGGTTCTCCCGGCCGATGCCGGAGTTCTTGTACCCGCCGAACGCGGCGTGCGCGGGGTACGCGTGGTAGTTGTTCGTCCACACCCGCCCGGCCTGGATCTCCCGGCCGGCCCGGTACGCCGTGTTGATGTCCCGCGACCAGACGCCCGCGCCGAGGCCGTACAGCGTGTCGTTGGCGATCTTCATCGCGTCGGCGTAATCGTCGAACCGGGTGACCGAGACGACCGGGCCGAAGATCTCCTCCTGGAAGATCCGCATCTTGTTGTCGCCCTCGAAGATCGTCGGCTGGATGTAGTACCCGCCGGCCAGGTCGCCGCCGAGGTCGGCCGGAGCGCCGCCGGTGACCACCCGGGCGCCCTCCTCGCGGCCGATCGCGATGTAGGCCAGGATCTTCTCGTACTGGTCGTTGCTCGCCTGCGCGCCCATCATCGTGTCGGTGTCCAGCGGGTTGCCGAGCTTGATCGCCTGCGTCCGCGCCGTGGCGTCGGCCAGGAACGAGTCGTAGATCGACGACTGGATCAGCGCCCGCGACGGGCAGGTGCAGACCTCGCCCTGGTTCAGCGCGAACATCGTGAAGCCCTCGAGCGCCTTGTCGTAGAAGTCGTCCCGCGACGCGGCGACGTCGGCGAAGAACACGTTCGGGCTCTTGCCGCCGAGCTCGAGCGTCACCGGGATGATGTTCTCGGACGCGTACTGCATGATCAGCCGGCCGGTCGTGGTCTCACCAGTGAACGCGACCTTGGCCACTCTGTTGCTGGAGGCAAGCGGTTTGCCGGCCTCGACGCCGAATCCGTTGACGATGTTCACCACGCCCGGCGGCAGCAGGTCCGCGATCAGCTCGATCAGCACGTGGATGGACGCCGGGGTCTGCTCGGCCGGCTTGAGGACGACGGCGTTGCCGGCCGCCAGCGCCGGCGCCAGCTTCCAGACCGCCATCAGGATCGGGAAGTTCCACGGGATGATCTGCCCGACCACGCCGAGCGGCTCGTGGAAGTGGTACGCGATCGTGTCGTCGTCGATCACCGACACCGAACCCTCCTGGGCCCGGAGCGCGCCGGCGAAGTACCGGAAGTGGTCGATCGCCAGCGGCATGTCGGCGGCCAGCGTCTCGCGGACGGCCTTGCCGTTGTCCCAGGTCTCGGCGACCGCGAGCAGTTCGAGGTTGGCCTCGATCCGGTCAGCGATCTTGTTCAGGATGTTCGCGCGCTCGGCCGGCGAGGTCCGGCCCCAGCCCGGCGCGGCGCCGTGCGCGGCGTCCAGCGCGGCCTCGACGTCCTCGGCCGTACCGCGCGCGATCTCGGTGAAGTTCTCACCCGTCACCGGAGTCGGGTTCTCGAAGTACCCGCCCTTGACCGGCGGCACCCAGTCGCCACCGATGTAGTGCTCGTAGCGCGATTTGTATGCGACCGGGCTGCCATCCTGCCCGGGAGCTGCGAAGATCGTCATTGGTCCTCCAACGGATATGGCGTTGGACCGAACCTAAGGACCGTGACGTTGCATCGACGTTGCACCAAGTGAGGTTGTATGGACGGACCGGAGCAGGCCCGGCGGTTGAGTGGGGTGTACGACGACGTGCTCGGCGGCGGTCGCGCCGGGGCCGAACCGCGTCCACTCGTTGCCGCGTCCTGGGAACGTTCGCTGGCCGCCGCGGTCGACCCGGACCTCGACCTTCCGCCGATGATCCTCGAGCAGGAAATGGTCGAGGAGCTGCGCGAGAACCATCCGCTGCGCGCCGTGCTCCCGGTGCTCCGGCAGACACTCACGTCGATCGCCGACGAGGCCTCGCACATCATGATCATCACCGACGCGCGCGGCATGATCCTGTGGCGCGAGGGCGCCGCCGATGTGAAGCGCACCGCGGACCGGATCGCGTTGTCCGAGGGCGCGGTGTGGTCCGAGGACCAGATCGGGACCAACGGCATGGGTACGGCGCTCGCCGTCGGCGGACCGGTCCAGATCCACTCCGCCGAACACCTGGTCCGGCGGATCCACGAATGGACCTGCGCCGCCGCGCCCGTGCACGACCCGGACACCGGCAAACTGCTCGGCGCCGTCGACGTCTCCGGCCCGTTGCGGACCGTCCATCCCGCGATGGTCGCGCTGGTGACCGCCGCGGCCCAGCTCGCCGAGGGACAGCTGAAGGTCCGGATGGCCGCCGCCGACGAGATGCTCCGCGCCCGCAACATGCGGCACCTGATGGCGCTCGGCGATGCCCCGGGCGCCTTGCTCACGCCGACCGGCCGGGTCCTCGCGGTCCAACCGCTCGAATGGTTGCCCGACCGTCTCGTCGTACCGGACGGCGCCGACCGGATCGACCTCGGCGACGGTCGTGAGGGACTCGTCGAACGCCTCGACGAGGGCTACCTGCTGCGAATGCCCGGTACGCCGGTACGCCGCGCGCGCCAGACCCTCCGGCTGAAGCTCCTCGGCTCAGGGCAGCCGATCGCGGTCGTCGGCGGCCGGGAGATCGCACTGACACTGCGGCGGGCCGAAGTACTCGCACTGCTATTACTGCAGCCGACAGGCCTGACCGCGGAGCAGCTGATGCTCCAGCTGTACGGCGACGAGGGCAACCCGACGACGGTCCGCGCCGAGATGCACCGCCTCCGGAACCTGCTGGGCGACGGCGTTCTCGACACCAAGCCGTACCGGATCGTCGCGGACGTGACCGGCGACGTCACCGAAGTACAAACAGCCCTCCGCAACGGCGACCTGCCGGCGGCGCTGGACCTGTACGCGGGTCCGCTGCTCGCCCGCTCCGACGCCCCCGCCCTCCGCGCCGAACGCGACGAACTCGACGCCACGCTCCGCCGCGCAGTCCTCGACCTCCACGACCCCGACCTCCTCTGGCGCTACGCCCAAACCCCCACCGCCGCCGAGGACCTGGAGATCTTCGAGGCCCTCGCTGTCGGGCTGCCCGCGGAAGACCCCCGCCGCGCCGCGGTCGGCGCCCGTCTCGCCCGTCTCCTCGACTGAGGCGGACCTCCCACACTCACCAACCTCCGCCGGCACCCTCCGGCGCCGCCCGCTTGAGCGTGCGCTCAACCGGACGACGGCGTTTAGTGAGTGTCTGAGGTCCGGGTGACACAGAACACGCGGGCGTGATGAGGGCCGCATCGACATGACTGACGAGTAACCAACCAATAACATCGCTGGTATGCAGATCCTCGCCATCGTCGTCTCGCTCGCGGTGACGCTTGTCGCCGTGGCGCTGTTCGGCAAGACGATCGGGCACATGGTGTCCGTGATCAAGCTCGGGCAGCCGGCCGGGCGGACGAACGACCCGGGTAAGCGGACCGTGACCCTGGTCAAGGAGAGCCTCGGGCACACCCGGATGTTGCAGTGGAGTCATATCGGGGTGATGCACTGGTTCGTCGCGTTCGGGTTCATCGGGCTGTTCCTGACGCTGGTGACCGCGTTCGGGCAGTTGTTCGATCCGCACTGGGCGCTGCCGGTGATCGGTCACTGGTTCGTGTTCGAGTGGGTCAGCGAGGCGTTGACCTGGACCGGCCTGGTCTCGATCGTCGGGTTGATCGGGTACCGGCTGGCACATCTGCCGAAGGGTTCGGAGGGCCGGTACAGCCGGTTCTACGGTTCGCGCGCCTGGCAGGCGTACTACGTCGAGTACACGATCCTCGGCGTACTGGTCTGCATCCTTTTGCTGCGCGGGCTCGAGTACCAGCTGGGCGATCAGGAGAAGTTCCACTTCCCGATGACGTTCTTCATCGGGACCGGCCTGTTCGGCGGGCTGAGCGAGCACGGCCTGGAGAACGCGGTCTACCTGATCGCGATGATCAAGATCCTGATCTCGTTCGCGTGGATGATCACGATCTCGCTGAACGCGACGATGGGTGTCGCGTGGCACCGGTTCACCGCGTGGCCGAACATCTGGTTCAAGCGCGAGGCCGACGGCGGTTCGGCGCTCGGCCCGCTGCAGCCGATCATGGTGAACGGCGCCCCGATCGACTTCGAGAACATCGACGAGCTCGACGAGGACGCCGCCCTCGGCGTCGGCAAGGTCGAGGATTTCACCTGGAAGGGCCTGCTTGACTTCACCACCTGCACCGAGTGCGGCCGCTGCCAGTCGCAGTGCCCGGCGTGGAACACCGACAAGCCGCTGTCGCCGAAGCTCGTGGTGATGAATCTGCGCGAGCACGCCTACGCCAAGGCGCCGTACCTGCTGGCTTCGTCCGACGACGAGCGCAAGTCGCTGCCGCAGTTGGTGCTCGACGAGCAGGAAAGGCCGCTGGTCGGGTCGCCGGACGTCGCGGTCATCGACGAGGACGCGTTGTGGGCGTGTACGTCGTGTGGCGCGTGCGTGCAGCAGTGCCCGGTCGACATCGAGCACGTCGACGCGATCATGGACATGCGCCGCTACCAGGTGCTGATCGAGTCCTCGTTCCCGTCCGAGCTCAACGGGCTGTTCAAGGGCCTGGAGAACAAGGGCAACCCGTGGAACATGAACCCGTCCGGCCGGATGGACTGGGCCAAGGACCTGCCGTTCGAGGTCAAGCAGGTCGGTACCGATGTGGAGTCGCTGGACGAGGTCGAGTACCTGTTCTGGGTCGGCTGCGCCGGTGCGTACGAGGACCGCGCGAAGAAGACCACGCAGGCAGTCGCCGAACTGCTGAACATCGCCGGCGTCTCGTTCGCCGTACTGGGTGACGGCGAGACCTGTACGGGTGACCCGGCCCGGCGTTCGGGCAACGAGTTCGTGTTCCAGCAGCTCGCGATGCAGAACGCCGAGGTCTTCAAGGAAACCAAGGTCCGCAAGGTCGTCGCGACCTGCGCGCACTGCTTCAACACGCTGAAGAACGAGTACTCCCAGCTCGGTGTCGAGCTCGACGTCATCCACCACACCCAGCTGCTGAACCGGCTCGTCCGCGACGGCAAGCTGACCCCGGTCGCACCGGCCGACAGCTCGCTCAACGGGCAGAAGATCACCTACCACGACCCGTGCTACCTCGGCCGCCACAACCAGGTGTACGACGCCCCGCGCGAACTGCTCGACATCATCCCCGGCGCGGAGTACGCCGAAATGCCCCGCAACCAGACCAAGTCGTTCTGCTGCGGCGCCGGCGGCGCGCGGATGTGGATGGAGGAGAAGCTCGGCACCCGGATCAATCTCAACCGCACCACCGAAGCCGTCGAGACCGGCGCCGACAAGATCGCCACCGGCTGCCCGTTCTGCCGCGTCATGCTCTCCGACGGCCTCACCGCCAAGCAGGCCGACGGCTCGGCCCGCGAGTCCGTCGAGGTCCAGGACGTCGCCCAACTGCTGCTCGCTTCTGTAAGGCGTGGCGAAAGCTGAGTTGCAACTAGCTGCAAAACCCTTCCTCCCCAGGCGGTCCAGACCATAAGATCCACCGTCTGCATCACCTGGGGAGGAAACGCATCATGAAGTTCCGCGCCGCCATGGCCACCGCGGCCGTCGTACCGCTCGCCCTCGGCCTCGCCGCCTGCGGCAACGACAAACCCGAGGCCACCGGCTACAAGCCGTCGGTCCCCGCGAGCACGACACCCGCGCCGACGCCGGTCGCCACCAAGACCACCGAGCCGGCCCAGCCCGCGCCGGTCGTGCACCTGAACCGGGTCACGTTCGTCCCGGCGATGACGGCGGCCGTCGGCAAGCAGAAGTCGTGGCACACCATCGGCACGATGTCGATGAACGGCCGCAAGCTGATGACGATGGACGGGTACCAGACCGCGAACCCGGTCGCGATGTCGATGGAGATGACCGGCGAGGCCTTCCAGGGCAAGACCGCGAAGATCGTCGTCGTCAAGAACACCGCCTACGTCTCGATTCCGGGGATGACCCCGGCCGGCAAGTTCGCCGAGTTCAAGTCCGGTGCGAACGAGCAGCTCTCGCAGCTCGTCGAGGGCGGCGACCCGACCAAGATCTACAAGTCGTTCGGCTCCAGCCTGATGGACGCGAAGTTCGCCGGCGAGGAGACGATCGGCGGCCAGAAGCTCGACCGGTACAACGTCACCGTCAACACCGCGAAGGCGCTCGCCGCCCAGGGGAAGAAGGTCCCGGCCGGCGTGCCGGCGGCGCTGACCTACTCCATGTGGATGGACAAGGCGCACCTGATCCGCCGGCTCGCCTTCGACCTGAGCGGCGTCTCGATGGTGATGAACCTGACCGACTACAACAAGCCGGTGCACATCACCGCGCCGCCGGCGAGCAAGATTGTGAAGTAACGGCCGGTATCGGTCATCTTCCCGCCCGATCGTGTGAACTTCTCGTAATCTCCCGTTACGGATGTGATCACCTCGGGATGATCGGGTGGGTGGATGCCGATGTTGAGCAGTCGACGAAACTTCCTCACGGTCAGCGGAGCCGCGGCGGCGCTCGCGCTGAGCGGCAGTCTTCCGGAGATCCGGGCCGCGGCGGCGGGCTGGACCGGCCGGCCGGACCGGCGGGACCCGTTCACGCTCGGCGTCGCGTCCGGCGACCCGTTGCCGGACGCGGTGGTGATCTGGACCCGGCTCGCCCCTGATCCACTCGCGCCGTTCGGCGGGATGGACCGGCGACCGGCCGAGGTCCAGTGGCAGGTGGCGGAGGACGAGCAGTTCCACCGCGTCGTCCGCGCCGGCTCGTACAAGGCCAGGCCCGAGTCCAGCCACTCGGTGCACGTCGACGTCCGCGGGCTGCGGCCGTGGCGGCACTACTGGTACCGCTTCCGCGTGAACGGGCAGTTGAGCCCGGTCGGCCGGACCAAGACCGCACCGGCGTACGACACCCAACTGTCCGAGCTGTCGCTGGCGTTCGCGTCCTGCCAGGCGTGGTGGGAGGGCTGGTACACGGCGTACGCCGACATGGCCCAGCGCGACCACGATGTGGTGTTCTTCCTCGGCGACTACATCTACGAGTTCGGCATCGACCGCGGCATCCGCCCGCATTCGAGCGAGCCGTACATCACCCAGCAGACCGTGACGCTGGACGAGTACCGGCTGCGCTACGCGGCGTACAAGATGGACCCCGATCTGCAGCAGGCGCACGCGGTCGCGCCGTGGATCGTCACGCTGGACGACCACGAGGTCGTCGACAACTGGGCCGACGAGGCGCATCCGAGCGCGCCGCCGGCCCAGTTCCTGGTACGCCGGGCCAACGCGTTCCGGGCGTACTGGGAACACATGCCGCTGCGGTTCGCGCAACTGCCCAGCGGCCCGGACATGCAGCTGTACCGGCGGATCCGGTACGGGCGGCTGGCCGAGTTCAGCGTGCTCGACACACGTCAGTACCGCTCCGACCAGGCGTACGGCGACGGCACGAAGGCGCCCGGTCCGGAAACCGCCGACCCCTCGCGGACGATCACCGGCGACGCGCAGGAGAAGTGGCTTCTCGACGGCTGGGCGGCGTCGCAGACCCGGTGGAACGTGCTCGCCCACCAGACCGCGATCGCCCGGCTGGACACGAAGGACGGGCCGGGGGTGCTGGTCCCGATGGACACCTGGGACGGATACGAGGCGTCCCGGAACCGCGTTCTCGGCGGCGCCGCGCAGCGCAAGGTCCGCAACCTCGTCTCGATCGCCGGCGACCTGCACCGCAGCGTGGCCTCGGACCTGAAGCTGGACTTCACCGATCCGGCGTCCCCGACCGTCGGCGCCGAGTTCGTCGGTACGTCGATCACGTCCGGCATCGACGGCCAGGACCTGGACCCCGGCGGCGCGACCCTGCTCCGGGAGAACCCGCACATGAAGTTCGGCAACTTCCAGCGCGGCTACGTCAGCTGCAGCATCACGCCGCAGCGGTGGATCTCCGACTACCGCGTCGTCGACAAGGTCTCCGTCCAGAACGGCACCGTCAGCACCCGCGCCAAACTCCTCGTCGAGGACGGCCGGCCCGGCATCGCGGAGGTACAGGCATGAAACTCCCTCGCCAGACCGTGGTCGCGGCCGGCACGTTGGTCGCCGCCGGCCTACTCGGCTCCGGTTCGATGCCTTCGGCAACTTCCAATGTGGCGGTCAGCGTTGCCCCGGAGCAGCTCAGCGTGGTCGGCCTCCCATGCTTCCCGGGGCTGCTCAACCTGACAATGACCAACACCGGCGCCCAGCCGCGGTACGCCGACCTGACGCTCGAGCCGACCGGTCCGCTGCAGCTGTCCCGGACGATCTTCTCGTCGTGGCTGCCCGCAGTCGACCCGGACCAGCCCGTATCTGCGCCGGTCGAGGTCCGGGTCCCGCGGGACGCCGAGCCCGGCACGTACCAGCTCGGCGTCGAGGTCGACCAGCAGCGGGTCGACGTACCGGTGACCGTCGAACCACTGCCGCCGAAAGGTCCCGGCGACAACTTGGCTCTCGGCGAGCAGGCGATCGCGTCGTCCACCCACGGCAACTTCACCCTCTGCGGCGCGGTCGACGGCGACAAGGACTCCGAACACTGGGACACCCTGACCGGCTGGAACGACGGCACCCGCGCAGTCTTCCCCGACACGTACGACGTCGCGCTGTCGGCGCCCGCCACCGTCAACCGGGTAGAGCTCTACACCCTGGACTCCACGAAGTACCCGGCCCGCGTCAACGGCCTCCGCGACTGGGACGTCCAGATCAAGTCGAACGGCACCTGGCAAACGGTCGCCCAGGTCCGCGGCAACACCGCCGGCCACGTCACATCCACCTTCCCCCCAACCCAAGCCGAAGCCATCCGCATCCTCTGCCTGGACGGCAACGACCACACCTACTCCCGCATCGTCGAACTCGAGGTCTACGGCAGCTAGTGTCGTGAGTCAGTAATTCGGTGTTAGTCGGTATGCTGTGGTGATGCCGAGCCCGAAGGTTGATCCGGTGGTGTTGTCCGACGAGGAGCGGTCGGTGCTGGCCGGGTGGTCCAGGCGACGGAAAACGTCGCAGGCATTGGCGTTGCGGTCCCGGATCGTGTTGCGGTGTGCTGACGGCGGCACGATCGGCGAGGTCGCTGAGGCTGTCGGGGTGTCGCGGAACATGGTGTCGAAGTGGCGTTCGCGGTTCCTGGCCGAGCGGCTGGACGGGTTGTCGGACGAGCCGCGGCCGGGCCGGCCGCGGACGATCACCGACGACGACATCGAGCAGGTGATCACCAAGACGCTGGAGTCCACGCCGGGCGAGGACACGCACTGGTCGACCCGGTCGATGGCGTCGGCGACGGGGATGTCGCAGTCGGCGGTGTCGCGGATCTGGCGGGCGTTCGGGTTGAAGCCGCATGCGATCGAGACCTGGAAGCTGTCCACGGATCCGTTATTCGTGGACAAGGTCCGCGACGTCGTCGGCCTGTACATGAGCCCGCCGGAGAACGCGTTGGTGCTCGCAGTCGACGAGAAGTCGCAGATGCAGGCCATCGACCGGACGGCGCCGATCCTGCCGGTGATGCCAACGACACCGGCGCGGATGACCCACGACTACGTGCGGCACGGCACCACCAGCCTGTTCGCCGCCCTGGATCTGTCCAGCGGGTCGGTGATCGCTCAGCACTACCGCCGGCATCGGCACCAGGAGTTCCTGCGTTTCCTGAAACTGATCGACGCCGCCGTGCCCAAAGACCTCGACCTGCATCTGGTGCTGGACAACTACGCCACCCACAAAACCCCCAAGGTGAAGGAATGGCTGATCCGCCACCCCAGGTTCCACCTGCACTTCACCCCCACCAGCTCGTCGTGGCTCAACCTGGTGGAACGCTGGTTCGCCGAACTCACCAACCGCAAACTGCGCCGCTCCGCCCACCGCAGCGTCACCGAACTCGAGGCCGACGTCCGCGCCTGGATCAACACCTGGAACGAAGACCCCAAACCCTTCGTCTGGACCAAGACCGCCGACCAAATCCTCGACACCCTCGCCGCATACTGCCAACGAATTACCGACTCACGACACTAGATACGGACTGGAGAACAGACCCTTCAGAAATAAGGGAGAACAAAGAGAAGAAAGAAGAATATAAAATTAGTGGCTGAGTCAGGCACTCGGCGCAGGACGAACTGGCCTCGACCCAGTGTGCCACCGATGCCGACGATCGCGACCAGTAGCTCACCAGGCACGGCGGACTGGAGACTGCTGATTGGACTTGGCCTCCACCCCGAGGCACCAACCACGCGACCGCATTTGGTCGATGGCGCGCACGTGGGAGATGTCACGTGGAAACCACCCCGGTGCGAGCCGGCGCCCTGCGTATTCTCTGGCTCGACCGAAACGGACAACGCACTCCCGGATCGCGATGTCGCGGTTGCGGGAGTTGAGGAGTACTGCATGAAGAAGTGGCGCGTGCTGATGGCAGTTCCGCTGGTGGGGCTGGCGATGACGGCCGGTACGGCGACGGCGGCATCGGCAGCGACGGGTACGCCGAGCGGGGCACCGCCGTCCGGGGTCACCTGCGTGTCGGTAACCGGCGCGAAAGCGTGCTACCAGTCGGGCTCGGACAAGGTCTGGGTGAAGGACACCAAGGCGAACGGCCAGTCCGCGGCCGGCACGATCAAGTCGCTGCCCAGCCACACCAAGTGGTACCGCGAGTGCTTCAATACCCGCGGCGCGGCCGGCGGTTGGGTGGTGTGCGACTTCGACGTACCGAACTACCAGCCCGGCGTGCTGTGGGCCGTCAACAACCCGTTCATCGGCGCCCAGGCCAGTACGTCGATCAACACCGGCCCGATCATCTGACTCAACACGGTTGACCTAAGCAACATCTGCCTAGGTCAATCGTTTGAGCGACCGTCTCAGCCGAGCGCCGCGAGCACGTTCACCAGAACGACCACTGCCAGAATCGCGCCGACAACGCCGAGGAGTACGCCGAGGCCTTTTCGCTTGACCTTGGTGTGGCCGATGCTGCCGGACATGAACTGGTGGTACGGCGACGCGTAGAAGACTGGCACGGCCTGGTTCGGCTGCACTGTGCAGTCGAGTGATGCTTGGCCGTAGGTCCGGATCCACTGCGAATGGATGTCGATGTGCAGCGGCCCGGCGAAGACCGGGATGTCGTTGCGCCCGTACTTCACCGGCACCGGGTAACGGTTCAGGTACACCGTCGGCGGGATCATGTTGGACGTCAGCGCACTCCCCTGGATCGTCAACTGCAGCATCCCGCTAGGAACCTGCTGCTGGTACGACGGCTGGAACTGTGCCTGCTGATACTCCGGCGCCTGGAACTGGGGCGGCTGCTCGTGGCTCATGCGGCCACACGATATGCCAGAACACACCAAGCGGCGGACACCATCTCCGACCTGAGCCCGAACTGTGGAGCGGGTGACGGGAATCGAACCCGCACTGTCAGCTTGGGAAGCTGATGTTCTGCCATTGAACTACACCCGCCTGGCCGGTCTCCCGGCAGCGGAGAAGAGCATAGCCGATGTCGGGGGCGGCAAGCACGCCGGGTCCGCGCGGCGGAAGCAGTTGACTACTTCCAGGCAGGGCGCCGGCCTGCGGCGGCCGGTAGGAGCTTTGCTGCGGTGTCAGCCGGATGCCCGGAAAAAGGTGGCCGGATGCATCGAAAAGAGCTGTGCGGGCGGTTTGCAGCGGGCCTTCCTGGGCAGTTTTCCACAAAGGGCACGTTCAGGACTGGGCAGGTTCGTCATCTTCTGGCAGATTAGAACGCGTTGCCGGGGGCAACATTTGCGCAACGTGAGGATGGCGGTCCTGGACCGGACGATGGTTGCGGGGCAACTGGATGAAGGGGTGAACGGTGGCAACAGACGCAAGTGACGCGGTGGACAACCTGGAGAAGGAGCTCGTCACGTTGGCACGCCGGCTGCGCGGGCTGCAGCGGACGCTGTCCGACGAGGCGCACCCGGACCTGGAGCCGGCACAGTACGCGTTGCTGAACCACGTGGAAGAGCTGGCGCCGGTGCGGATGGCCGACCTGGTCGCCGCTCTCGAGGTCGACAAGGGTCCGGTCAGCCGGGCCTGCGCGCGCCTGGAGGAAGAGGGTCTGCTGAAGCGGGCGGCCGACAAGTCCGACGCCCGGGCGACCCTGCTGACGCTGACCGCGGCCGGCAAGCGCAAGCTGTCGGCGGCTCGGAAGAAGCGCCACAAGGTGATCGAGGACCTGCTCAAGGACTGGTCGCCGGCGCAGGTCAAGACCTTCGCCGGTCAGGTGTCGAAGTTCAACAAGCTGGCCAACTGACGATAGTTGCCTCAGGCCCAGGTCTGGTGGTGCGGCCCCGCCGGAGAGCTGAGGGCTCCGGACGACTCCATCACCAGCACCGGCCCCGGGGTACTGACGCTGTGCGGATGAGCAGCACGCTGCTAACGTGCGACCGTGCTGCTCTCCGATCGCGACATCCTGTCCGAGCTCGACGCGAAGCGGGTCCAGCTGGATCCGTTCGATGCTGCGATGGTGCAGCCGTCGAGCGTCGACGTACGGCTGGACCGGTTCTTCCGGGTCTTCGAGAACCACCGGTACCCGCACATCGACCCCGCCGAGGAACAGCCGGACCTGACCCGGCTGGTCGAGCCCGACGGCGACGAGCCGTTCATCCTGCACCCCGGTGAGTTCGTCCTGGGGTCGACGTACGAGCTGGTCACGCTCCCCGACGACGTCGCCGCGCGGCTCGAGGGCAAGTCGTCGCTGGGCCGGCTCGGTCTGCTGACGCACTCCACGGCCGGCTTCATCGACCCCGGCTTCTCCGGCCACGTGACGCTGGAGCTGTCGAACGTCGCCACGCTGCCGATCAAGCTCTGGCCCGGGATGAAGATCGGACAGCTGTGCTTCTTCCGGCTGTCCTCGCCCGCGGAGAACCCGTACGGCTCGGCCAAGTACGGCTCCCGCTACCAGGGTCAGCGCGGGCCGACACCATCGCGTTCCTACATGAACTTCCACCGCACCGAGATCTGACCAACGAAAGAGGGCCTCGGGAACCCCGGGGCCCTCTGTTTCGACGGCTCAGGCGGTCGGCTTCAGGTAGACGGCGACCGTCTCGACATCGAGGCCGTTGCTGGTCGGAAACTGCGTGTAGACACCGCCGTACGGCGAGACCGCGTCCGGCGACTCCGGGGTGCCGTTGTACTGGCTCATGTCGCTGCCGCCCGGCGTCGAACCGTCCGACGGCGACGGCGTACCGCTGTCGGAGGGGGTATCACCGGCCGTCGGGGAGCCACTGTCCGAGGGTGTGCCACCGGTGGACGGGCTGGTCTCGTTCGGGGTCGCGGAAGGTGTCGGGCTCGGCAGGTCCTGGCCGGTCTTGGCGTCCAGCAGCACCGCCTGCTTCTCGGTCTGCACGTAGACGACGCCGTGCAGCGCCGCAGTCACCTCCGGTACGACGCGCTCGCCGGACAGGCTGTTCCAGCCCCAGACCTTCTTGCCCGTGGTGTCGTCGAACCCGAGGATCTCCTGCGGGCCGGTGGGCTGGTTCTCCCGGCAGACGATCGAGGTCGCCTGGTCCCAGACGCAGCCGTAGCCGCCGGAGTCCCGGGCGGACAGTCCGGGCGCCGACTTCACCACAGCCCCGCTCGCCAGGTCGACGGAGAACAGCGAACCGACCTCGTCGGTGCCGGTGGAGCTCTCCTTGTACACCGTGCCGTAGAAGTAGGCGTGCTTCGCGCCGCCGGCGATCGCGGACAGCGCGACCTGCTTCAGCGGGATCTGCTTGGTGATCTTGCCGCTCGCGCCGTCCGCGAGCACGACCGTCCCGTCGGCGGTGGACTGGTTGTTCGACGCCTTCACCGCCGCGACCACACCGCCGTGCACCGCAGCCGCGCTGACGCCCGGAATGACGGTCGCCTTCTGCATCTTGGGGTCCGCGAACACCGTGACCCTGCCATTCGCATTTCCTGCGACTGCGACCTGGCCGTTGTCGGGGTCGAACTGCAGCGAGGTCAGGTTCGGCGTGCCGGCCGCGGTCGGGCCGGTCCCGTCCACCGTGCTCACCGGGGCGGAGATCTCGGCGACCTTCTGTCCGGAGTCGACGTCGATCCACTGGATCAGCACCAGGCCCTGTGGCTTCTGGGTGCCGTTGCCCTTGTCGGCCTCGGCGTACGCGACGATCGCGACGTCCTTGCCGTCGAGCTTGACGCCGACCGGCGCGGTCACGCCGCTGACGGTCGTGGTGTCCGTCGTGGTCGACTTGACTGTCCAGGACTTGCTCGGGTCGGCGATGTTGTTGCCGATCAGGCCGTCGTAGTGGCCGATCAGCGCCACCGGGCCGACCATGCCGACCTTGGCCTCGTCGTAGATCTCGCGGGTCTGGACCTTCGGCACCGGGAACGCCGCGGCGGCGGTGAAAGCCTTGGGCGGGTCGAAGGAGGGGATGCTCGGTGCGCTCGGCGTCGGCGAGCTGGTGGAACCGCTGCCGTTGGTGCCGGAACCCGAATCGGACTTCTTGTCGTTGCCGCCGCAACCGGCCAGTAGAAGCAGGGCTGCAGTGACAGCTGTGGTCGCCACCATCGGACGCAACATCGTTGGCTTGTCTCCCAGGTCGCCGAAAATGATCGACTGAACGCTAGCAGTGCCGACGGGTCGGCCCGGAAGTTATCCACAGGCATTGCACGAACCTGCAATGTTCCCGGGCCGTCACCCGCCGCCGTGCGTTCCGACCAGCCCCAACCGCCCGAGCACTCCGACGATCGCGACCCCGGTCATCGGCACCCGGGTCACCGGACGATCGAGAGGCCGGTCCCGCGGCGCCGCGGCTGCGGCTCGCTCAGCACCCGCGCTGCCGGCTCGGTCAGCGCCCGGGAGGCCGGCTCCAGCCGGTCGGCCAGCCGGCGCAGTGCGCCCGCCAGCCCCTCCCGAGGGGTGCGGCGGATCTTGCCCTCGTTCCGGTGCGCCCGCGCCTCGGCCACCCGCAGGTGCTCGGCGACCCGGTGCCTGGCAACTTCCTGCTGTTCGCTGATCATGATGGTGCTCCCCTCGGATAGTCCCCGTGCTGTTTTTGGCAGTGCTGAACCGCAGGTCCCACCCCCAGTGGCAGGACCTACATCAAGACAACGAACCCGGCCGCCGCGGTCCGACAGGCGCCGGGCGCCCGATCAGACCTTGACGACGGTGATGTCGCCGGAGACCGTGCGGGCGCGCAGCATCAGGGCACGCTCGCCCTCGGCCGGCTTCTCGCCGGGCTGCAGGTCACACCGGATCCGTCCGGTGACGGTCTTCAGGTCCAGGTACGTCGGGAGTCCGTCCGGGACCCCGATCTGTACGTCGCCCCGGGCCGTCTCGGCCTGGACGCTCGGCCCGTCGGCGATCTCGACTTTGACGTCGCCGGACCCGGAGGTGGCGACCGAGTGGTCGCGGATCCGCTCGATGGTGATGTCACCCGAGCCGACCTTGACGGAGGTGGGACCGGCGGCGTCGCCGATCGTGACGTCGCCGGAGCCGGTGCTCAGCCCGAGCGCGTCCTCGGCCTCCTCGATGTCGATCGAACCCGAGCCGGTACTGGCCCGCACCGCACTCGCGGCGCTCTCGACCTTCACGTCGCCGCTGCCGGTGGTGATGCCGAGCTCGTTCTCGACCCGGCTCAGCCGGACGTCGCCGGAGCCGGTCGCGAGCCGCGCCGATCCGAGCGGTACCTCGGAGACGATGTCGCCGGACCCGGTCTTCACCCGGGCGTCGAGGACGCCGGCGGTGGCGATCCGGACCGTGATCTCCGGTCCACGCCGGAGGTTCTGCGGGCTCTCGATGATCAGCTCGCCGCCGTTGACCTCGAAGATCACGCCGTCGTCGTCACCGTCGACCTCCATCGACACGCTGGTGCCGTCGCCGTCCGGGTTGGGCCCGATCTCGACCAGGCCGGAGCCGATGTCGATCCGGATCCGGTCGATCCGCTCGTTCTCGTCGTCGATGAACTGGGTCGCGCTGTGGTCGCTCATTCCGCCCATCCCGTCACTCGCTGGCCCGGGCCGTGGCCACGACGCCGTTCCTTGTCGTCCCGCCGGCGGTCCTTGTCCTCGCGGCGGCGCTCCCGCTCGTCCCGGCGGCGGTCGCGGCCGCGGTCCGGGCCGAACAGGCCTTCCTCACCGAACGGTCCGTGCGGGCCGAACACGCCGTTCGGGCCGAAGACACCGTCGGGGCCGAGCGGTCCGTTCGGACCCAGCGGGCCGTCCGGGCCGAACACCGGACCACGCGGCGGACGCGGCGGACGCGGCGGGCGCGGACCACCGCGGCGACCGGCGCTGAGCTCGGTCATCACTGTCCGCATCAACCACGCGTTCGACGAGATGCCCTCGGCGTCGGCGGCTTCGTCCACCTTGTTCTTGATCGACATCGGCAGCCGCAGCGTGATCCGCGCGGTCGGCTCGTCGGCGTCCGGCACCAAGTGCTCCGTGTCGGCGTCCGCCTCGTCCTCGATGTCGTCTTCGATCTCGTCCGGTCCGGTCAGCTGGCTGGGCGCCGGCGTGACCACGAACTCCGGGCGGCCGCCGGCCATCCGGAGCTCGACCGAACCCGGGGACAGCTCGCGGCTGATCTCCCCGGCGGCGTCGGACAGGGCTGAGATGAGGGCCAGGCGGCCCGCGTCATCCAGCGTGGCCCCGAGGCGCTGTGCCACGGAGCGAGTTTGCTCGTCGGCCAGGGCGGTCGCGTTCTCGACGCTCCGCCGGACCGACTCGAGGTAGTGGTCAAGTTCCATGACGCAATCATGACGTCATCGTGACGTCACTGTCAACCCTCTCTGATGTCAATATGCCGCCAAGGGCAGAATGGCGTGCAGTCGACCAAGGAGGATCAGTGTCCAGAGGAGTGCTCATCACCGGCGCGTCCCGGGGTGTCGGGGCAGCCGCTGCGCAGGCGTTCGCACGAGCGGGCGACCGGGTCGTGCTGCACTGCCGCGGCGCCGTCGACCGGGCCGAGGACGTGCGGGCCGCGCTACCCGGCGACGGGCATGCGGTGATCGCCGCGGACCTCGGTGATCCGGCCGCAATCCCTGCCCTGGTTGAGGAATCGGCCGCCGCGCTCGGGCGGATCGACGTCCTGGTGAACAACGCCGCGATGTTCGTGGACGAGCCGGTCGCGGGCTCGCGGCGGGTCGGTCACCCGCTGGCCGAGACGGCGTACGACGAATGGGTCGCGACCTGGCGCCGTACGCTCGCGGTCAACCTGGAGGGGGCCGCACATGTGACCTGGTGCGTGGCCCGGCAGATGCTCGACAAGGACCCCGCGGACGGCGTACGGCGGGGCGCGATCGTCAACGTCGGGTCCCGCGGCGCGTACCGCGGGGAGCCCGACGTACCGGCGTACGGCGCCTCTAAGGCCGGGCTGCACGCCCTCGGCCAGTCGCTCGCGGCCTCGTTGGCACCACATGACATCACGGTGACGTCAATCGCGCCCGGATTCATCGCCACCGACATGACCGAGTCGTTCCTGGCCGGCCCCGGCGGCGACGCGATCCGGGCACAGAGCCCGTTCAACCGGGTCGCCACCGCCGAAGAGGTCGGGAACGCGATCTACTGGCTCGCCTCAGCCGACGCAAACTGGGCCAGCGGCGCGGTCCTCGACTTCAACGGTGCGTCGTACCTGCGTTAGGACCACCGCCGCGACCGTCCAGACCGCGGCGAGCACCGCCATCGCGAACACGTCGCCGTTCTCCTCGTCGAAGAGCAGGATCAGCGCGAGGTTGACGGCGGCGTGTGCCGCGGTCGCGACGACGAGGTTGGTACGGCGTGCGCCCTGGAGCACCGCGCCCATCACCACGGACAACGCGATCGCCATCACCACGAACAGGCCCATGTAGACGAGACCGTTGGCGAATCCACCGATGTGCCAGAAGCCCCACAGCACGCCGACGATCAGCGAGGAACGCAGTACCGAGAAGCGCGTCTGTAGATACGGTTGCAGGTACGCGCGCCAGCCGAGTTCCTCGCCCGCCGCGCCGACGATCATGGTGATCACCAACGTCCAGAACGGGAACGGCAGATGGTCCGTCCGCCACGACCGTCCTGCGACCACGTGGACGAGCACCGACACCAGGATGACCGCGACCACGATGCCGATGACCAACACGCTCCGCCCGGCGGCGAGCCGCACCGGAGTGAACCGCGCGTCGACGCGCGTCGTACGGCGGAACAGCAGGAACATCACGCCCACGCCGAGCGCCGGCGCGAACTGGACCAGCTGGATCAGGTCCGGACTCGGACCGGTCGCCGCCTGCAGCGCGTTCAGGATCCCACTGAAGATCATCGTGGCCAGGTAGAAGACCGCCACCCGCAAGAACACTGCTACTCCTGGATGAGATAGGGCGCGATCATCAGGTCGAGCTGCTCGGTGAGGAACTCGGTCAGCGAGCCCCAGCCGTTCACCGCCCAGACCTGGAGCGCGCCGTTGAAACAGACAAGGGTGTGCCGCGCCAGCGCCGGCACGTCGGTGTCCGCGCGCAGCTCGCCCGCCGCCACCGCCGCCCGGTAGAACCGGTCACAGCTGTCGACGATCGCGGCGGAGTGCGCCAGCGCGTGCTGCCGGAACTCCGGATCCGCGACGTCGAGCTGGACGAAACCGAGACCGTTGCCGAGCTGCTCGCGGTTGTCTATGTGCGCGACCGCGGTCAGCGCGAAGTCCCGCAGCGTGGCCAGCGGTGAGGTGTTGCGGCCGGCAACCAGCTCGGCCAGCCGCTGGACCATGACCGGCGAGCGGGCGGCGGACGCGAGCAGCAGACCGCGCTTCGAACCGAACCGCTGCATCAGGGTCGGTGGCGCCAGACCGACGCGGGCCCCGACCGCCGCGAGGGTCAGTTTCACCGGGCCGAGCTCGGCCAGCACCTCGCGGGTCGCGTCGAGGATCACGTCGTCGCTGACCAGCCGTGGCCGGGCCATCCGGTCGCCTCCGAGTTTGTGAATCGCCATTCGTTAATACACGAAATCGTAACAGATCCTTGTTGGATCAGTTAGTCAGTGACAACGGGTAAGCGTTCGGACACCGTGTCAGTCGTGGAGAGGGGTCCGAGGCGTGTGCCCGCCGTCCGGTGCACCCGTCCGTCGCCGGGCACGTCGTACTACGGGAGCCTCTTCATGCGTTTCGCCCGCATCACCCTGGGTCTGTTGCTGACGCTGTCAGGCCTGGCGGCCACTGTCGCCGGAGCGGTCGCAGCCTTCTGGCTGGTCGGCCCGGACAACACGATCACCACCCCCAGCCGACAGCTCGCCAGTACGGGCCTCGCGGTCGTCAGCGCACCGTCGCTGCTGGACCGGCACGGCCCGACGCTGCACGTCAGCGCGACCGGCGACAAGCCGCTGTTCATCGGCGTCGGTCAGGACCTGGATGTTCGCGACTACCTCTCCGGGGTTGCGCACACGCAACTGGTTCGGTTCGACCTGCCGGCCACGTTCGGCACGCAGGAGATGCGTGGTCGCACCAACAAGTTGACGCCGCCCGGTGAGCTGGACTGGTGGGTCGCGCAGTCCGCCACCGGTGCACAGTCGCTCAGCTGGCCGGTCCAGGACGGGCGGTACGACGTCGTCGTGATGAACGCGGACGGCTCACCCGCGGTCGGCGCCCACGTCACCTTCGGCATCCAACTCCACCGCCTCTTCGGCATCTGCCTACTCATCCTCGGCGCCGGCATCCTGGTCCTCGCGTTCGGCCTATGGCTCCTCGGCCACCGCCGCCCCGCCTCTGAGACCGCCGCGGTCCGCGAGGTCGCCGCGGTCGCTGCGGTCGGCGGAGTCGCTGGGGTCGCTGCGGTCGGCGGAGTCGCGGGGGTCGCCGGGGTCGCCGACACCACCGAGCTCCCGACCGCCAAGAACACCCGCATCCCGGTCCTGGTCTCAGCTCCCGCACAACCCGCGGACAACACCCCCGCCTACCACGTCTCCCCCTTCCACCCCCACCGAGTAAGCCCCTTCGCCCCGGTCGAGGAGGAAGCGGAAGAGGACGCGACGCCAGCTGCATCCGTGGAAGAAACCACCGAGCCGGCTCCGGCGGCGGTCCCAGCCGCTTCACCACACCCGGTGGAGGAGCCCGCTCCGTTGGCGGCGTCGGTTGCGGAGACTCCGACGTCGGTTGCGGACCTGGTTGCTCCGGAAGTGCCGGAGCATCCCGCGCTGGTACGGACGGCCGTGGCGCGGACTGCGCCGGTTGCTGTTCCGGCGGCGCCGATGTTCATGTCGGCGGCTGCGGTCGCGCGGGCGAAGGCCCCCGTACTGATCGGCGTCGGTGCGGCGCAGCGGTACGACCAGCACCAGCAGCCGCAGTACGAAGAACCGGCAGCCAGCGAACCGACGTACGACGAAACAGCTGCCGTCGAGGCGAAGGACGTCGACATCGTGCCGTTGGAGGAGTCGCCGGAGTTTGTTCGGAGTGATGAGGCGGTGCGGCGGACGGCGGCGTTGTTGGCTTCGGGGGCTATGTTGCTGACGGCGACTAGTTGTGGGTTGATGCCGGCGAAGAACAGTCTGACGGTGCCGGACAGCCGGCCCGCGGTGACGCTGGCGGATGCGCAGGCGGTGGTCCAGCGGTACAACCAGCTCAACAACCAGGCGAACCGCACCCGCGACGGCAAGCTGTCCGCGACCATCGAGGGCAACCCGACGCTCGCGCAGACGCTGGCCGGCTTCGAGATCGGGCGGAAGCTCGACGCGGCCGGCAAGGAGGTGTCGAAACCGTTCAGCTACACCGACCCGGAGATCGGCGCCCCGCAGTTCTCGTCGTACCCGATGCGCTTCGTGGTCAGCTCCGGCGTCTCGAACGCGCCGGGCAGCCGGCAACTCGGCGTCTGGCAGCGGGAGAACGCCGGCAGCCCATGGCTGCTCACCCACTCGGTCTACCCCGCGAAGTCAGCCGGCGTACCGTCCCTCGACGGCCTCCGCACCCCCGACGCGGCCGACCTGAACAACCTCCGCTCCCAGCCGGCCGCCGTCGCCCGGGACCTCGCGGCGTACCTGACCGGTGGGCCGAAGGCTCCGCAGGCGAGCAGTTTCGCCAAGTCGGCGAGCCTCACCAACCTGCTCGAGCTGCGCACGAAGGCGAAGACCGCCGACACGGCCGAGCCGTACATCGCGAGCGTCACCGACGCGTTCCTCCCGTCCGGCGAACCGCTCGCGTTCATCACCTCGAACGGCGACGCGCTGGTGTTCCTGGCGCTCACCGAGCAGTACCTGCAGCGCGTCGAGCCGGGCTCGAACGCGTACTGGACGAGCGGCGAGGCGACCGCGTTCAGCAGCATGGTGAAGTACACGCAGAGCCTGCACCAGGACTACCTGCACCAGGTCGCGCTGGTGATCCCGTCAAAGGCGTCCGGCAAGGCCGTCCAGGTCCTGTCGATCGATCCTCAACTGGTCGGCGCAGGCGGCGTCTGACGACCGCGGCCGAGCAGCCACCGCCAGCGTGGCTGCTCGGTCACGACACAAGCGACCGCAAGGACGCTGACGACCACGGTGACAGCCGCCGGCCAGGCATACCAGGCGGCCACCACGGCGGCGACCAACTGCAGCAGGACCATCACGACGGTGACGATCCCAGGCACCGGAACGACGACGCGCGGCTTGTCGCCTGGTGTCTGGAAGACCGTCGGCAGCCCGATCAGCACGACCACCGAGCCGATGGCGAGCCACGGGCTGTGCGACCAGAGCGCCCAGGGCGCACCGATCCAGGCGACCAGTTCGGTGGTGAACCGCAGCGCCGCGGCGAGACGGCTGTCCGGCGCGGACGCGGACGTCGGGTCGGACGGCGGAGAGTGCATCGTCACGGCGCCAACAATGACACCTCGAGCGGTTTGTTGAGAAGTCAGCGGTAAGCGGTTGCCGAAAGATAGTTTCTACTGATTGACTCCCGGGGTCAGGTTTTCCCATCCGCCCGGGAGTACCAGTGGATCTCACCCGTCGCCGCCTGCTGTCCTTCGTTCCCGCCACCGCTCTGCTGACCGCCGTACGACCGGCCTCGGCCGCGCGCGCCGCCGCGACCGCCGCCGACCCCGGCGCACTGCTGGCGAACGCGATCGCGATCTACGCCGGTACGGCGGAATCCAACGCACGTCCCGAGGTCGCCGCGAAGATCGCCGCGATCGACAGCACCGCCCGTACCTGGCTGTCCGCCCTCGACCGGGCCGGCACCGGCCAGCTGTTCGCGGGCCTCCCGCTCGGTACGAGCGATCCGAACCTGAGCTCGTCGTACCAGCACCTGTACGAGATCGCGCTCGCGTACCGCCGTCCCGGACCGGCCTCCACCCTGCAGACCTCGGCTGTCCGCGACCGAATCGTGAACGGCCTGATCTGGCTGCACGACAACTACTACGGCGACCAGTCGAAGGGGTACTACGGCAACTGGTTCACCTGGGAGATCGGCATCTCCACGTTCGTCTCGAAGACGCTCGCGCTGATCGACGCACCGGCCGACCTGATCACGACGTACGTCGCCTCGATGGACGCGTACCTGCGGAACGGGAAGAACGGCGACGTCGACCTCGACTCGCGGTTCCACACCGGCGCGAACCTTGTGGACATCACCGCGAACCGCGTACTGCAGGGCGCGCTGCTGAAGGACGACGCCCGGATCCGGAAGGCGCTGCAGGACCAGTTCACCGTGTTCGCGACGGTCGACCCGTACAACCTGCAGCACGGCGTCACCGACGGGTACTACGCGGACGGTTCGTTCATCCAGCACGCGTCGGTCGCGTACACGGGCTCGTACGGCAAGGGCCTGCTGAGCCGCGTCGTCCAGACGATCAAGGTGCTCGCCGGGACGGAGTACGCGCAGGGAGACGACCTGGTCGGCGTGGTGCAGGGCTGGGTCGAGCACGGGTTCGCGCCGTTGATCTTCGAGGGCTGGATGATGGAGATCGTCAAGGGCCGCGCGGTCTCGCGGACCGGTACCGGGTACGACGACGTGGCGGTGATCGTCGAGGCGATCGTGGACCTCGCGGACTATGCGGCCGGGGCGGATGCGCAGCGGCTGAAGGCGTTCGCGAAGTTCACGGCGCGACCGACGATCAACGTGAACAGCTTCGTGTCCCCGGTCAGCATCGGGCGGTTCGCCGACCTCACGGCGGATCCGTCGATCGTGCCGGCCGATCTGAATCCGCCGGCGCTCAGTACGGCGTTCAACGCGATGGACCGTACGGTGCACCGGCGGCCGGGGTACGCGTTCGCGTTGGCGCGGAACTCGACGCGGATCAGCAAGTACGAGTACATGAGCGGGGAGAACCTGCTGCCGTGGTTCCAGGGCGACGGCGCGCACTACCTGTACCTGTCCGGGCAGGACCAGACGCAGGCGTACGGCATCGACTACTTCACGACGGTGTCGCCGTACGCCCTGGCCGGGGTGACCGCGCCGGTCGAAACGCGGAAGTCGGTACCGGAGCTGTACGGAACGGCGTACTACGACAACGCCGCACTCGGCTTCACCGCGTCGTCGGAGTCGCAGAACACGTACGTCTACTTCCCGGTCGGCATGAATACGTATTCAGGCGGCGCGACCCTGGACGCGTACAGCGCCGTCGGGTGGATTCAGTCCGACGACTACGCGTACGCCTCCCGCGCCGAACTCCCGCCCGACTTCGTCACCTACAAGAACGCCGGCGCCACGAAGTCCTGGTTCCTGCTGGACAACGAGATCGTCGTACTGGCCGCAAATGTCGGCGACGACACCCGCGAGGTAACCACCACCCTCGACACCAGAATCGCCGCACCGGGCGCTCCGGTTCAAGTGATCGACGACGACCCACGATGGCTGCACTACTCCGACGGCACAGTTGCCATGGGCTACTACTTCCTGCAACCGGCCGCTGTCTCGGCAGCCGTCCAGGTTGTCACGCGGAGCCGCCGGGTAGTACGGACGTCCAACCCGGATACCCCTGTCACCAAACAGGTCTTCGCAATCACCCACACCCAACCACCGGGCAAGAAGCACACCCTGGCGTACGCATTGGTGCCGAACGCAACGGAATCGGCACTGCGCGGATACCAGCACAATCAGCTCGCCTTACTCTCGAACACCTTCAAAATGCAGGCGATCCAACATCTCGGCCTTCGCCTGACCGCCGCGAACACGTTCACTCCGGGCCAACACCACCTCGCCGGACTCACGATCGACGGCCCGGCCTCAGTGCTCATCCGCCGTCAAGCATCGACGACCGAGATCGCCGTCTCCGACCCGACAACCCAACGCGACACTGTCACCGTCAACCTGAAAGCGCAGTACCTGAAGGGCGCGGCCCCTGGCGTGCAGGTGCAACGCACGACAACCGGCACCCGCGTAACCTTCGACACCCGTCAGACCTACGGAAGCAGCCGGGTGATCAAGCTTCTTCCAGCTTGGTGATCAGCGCCTGCATCGTCCGCAGCGTCGTGCGGAGATCGTCGATGTCGACGGTCTCCGCCAGCTGCGACGTCCACGGATGCTGCGCGACCGCGATCTGCCGAATCGCGTAGTACCCGGCCTCTGTGCACGCGAGCAACTTGGCCCGCCGATGCGCCGGATTGGGACGGTACTCCGCCAGCCCACGCTCGACGAGCAGATCCGCGATCCGCTGCACCCCCTGCCGGCTCACTCCCATGATCCGACCGACGTCGGCAACCGAGTGCGGCTCCCGCAGTACCCCACCGAGCACCTGCCACCACGCCGCGGTCAGACCGCCGTTGGCGGCCAGCCCTTGCGCGGCCTCCATCAGCCGCGCGTTCAGCCGGAAGGTGGCGAGTACGACATCGGTCAACGCCGCACCACCTTCCGACTGCGGCCCAGGCTCCGGCCATTCCTCCCGCGGCGGAACCGCCGCGATCTCGTCGTTGCGCGTCATCCCACCAGCGTCGCGTAGGCAGCCGGCTCGGCGCGGTGGAACACGCCTTCGTACGCGTCCAGCTTCGGCTCGTCCGCGAGCTCGAGCCGCTCGAGCACCGCCCGCGCGAACTGCACCGGGGAATCCGGTCCCGCCGTGACCAGATCCCCGTCGATCACCGCACGCGCGTCGACGTACCGATCCGCACCCTGGTACCCCGTTGCCTGCAGGTATTCCTTGGCCGCGCTCGTGTGCGCCCGCTCGTCCAGCAGTCCGGCCCGCGCCAGCCCGGCGGTCGCTCCACAGATCGCCGCTACCGGTACGCCGTCCTCCAGGAACCGCGCCGCCAACTTCGCGAACTCCTCTCCGCCGCCGGCATCCCACTGCCCCGACCCCGCCAGCACCAACAGGTCCCCGCCATCCGGCTGCACATCGCCGATCACCACATCCGGCACGATCCGCATCCCACCCATGGTCACGACCGGCTCAGCCGACTCCCCCACCGTCGCCACAGTCCACGGCACCCCGGTGAACCGCCCGGTCCGCAACTCCACCAGAAGATGCCCGATCTCCCAGTCCGCAAAGGTCTCGTACACCGCCACATAAGCTGTCCTCATAGACAACATACTGTCATCACGACAGCATGTTGTCAATACTCACACCGGTGCATCCACCGGCAGACCGGCAGGCGGAGTTTCAGAGGGTTGAGGTCGGGTTTTCAGCAGGGTGGTGCCGGCCAGGGCGGTCGCGCCGGCGGCGAGGAGCAGGGCGTGGTGTACGTCGAGGGTGGCGAGGAGGTTCGTCGAGGCGATCAGGGGGACGGTCTGGACGAGGGACAGCAGGGACTGCAGCCGGGTCAGGTGGGACTTCGGCGTACTGCGGACGAACACCGGTGCCAAGTGCGACGTGAAGAGGCCGATGCCGAAGCCTTGGGTGAAGGTTGCGCCGACGGCGAACGGGATGGACGGCGCGACGGCGAGCGCCGCGATTCCGGCTGCGGCCAGCAGGCAGCCTGTTCCGCCTGCCAGGCCGGCGCGGTCGAAGCTCCCGAAGCGCGCGACCAACACGGTCACCAGCAATCCGCCGCATACGTTGCCTGCGACAACTACACCGGCCTGACCGGCGGACCAGCCGTGCGAGCGGGCGAGCAGCGGTACGCATAACGACGTGACGGGCAGGACGAAGGCCGCGACCAGGGCGACCACGCTCAGGATCATTCGCAGTACCGGATCCGCGATCGCTACCCGCAGACCGTCCGCCGCGGCGCGTACGACGGACGGGCGGTCGGCCGGAGGCGGTACGTCGTACGGCGGTCTGAGCATCAGCAGCACCAGGAACTGTACGGCGAACGTGAGGCCGTCGAGCATGAGCGCCCCGACGAGCCCGACCGAGGCGACGAGGAGGCCGCTGAGTGGTCCGCCGGCGAGCGTGATCACCTGGGTAGCGGACGTCCGCAAAGCCATTGCCCTAGGCAACTGATCGTCCGAGACGAAGAGCCGGGGCAGGACCCCGGCCGCAGGCAACCCGAACGCGTCCACGGTGCCAACCGTGATAGACGTGGCCAGCAGCACGCCGGCCGATACGCCGCGGACGCCGACGACCAACGCCAGCAGGAAGCAGCACGTGCCGACGATCGCGGTACAGGTGAGCAGCAGGCGTCGCGGGCCGAGACGGTCGCCGAGTACGCCACCGAGCAGGAGGAGTACGGCGCGGGGCAGGGTGAACCCGGTCAGTACGAGCGCGGCGACCCGCGGGCCGATGCCCGTCGCGGCCCATCCGAGCGCGAAGAACAGCGCGGTGTCGCCGAGTACCGAGAGGGTAGAACCTGCCAGCCAGCCGTAGTACGCCCGGTTCACCCGTCCAGCCGGACGGGCATCACCAGCGTGGTGAACGTCCCCTGATCGGCCGACCGTACGACGACCGGCCGGGACGGCTCGCAGATCTCCAGCAGGACGTCGGGCCCGACACTTGCCGCCAGCGCCGCCGCCAGCAGACTCGCGGTGAACCCGATCCGGGTGGAACCGGTACCGATGACGTCGAGCGTCACTTCATCGCCGATCCGCAGTACTTCCGGATCGATGTCAAAGACAACAACCTCGCGGCCTTCCAGCGCGTTCAACAGCTGAAGGCGATCCACCACTACCCGGCAGACCGGCGGCGCCAACCCGTCGAGGATCTGCTGGTACGCCGGATACTCCGCATCCACTGCCGTCAGCTCCCACGCCTCGTCCCCTCGCACGAGCCGCAGCCCGCCATCCACCTCCACCCGGACTCCGTCCCCCGCCGCAACCCACCGCCCGACCGCGGCCAACTCCGCGGCCGGCACCAACACCCGCGTGCTGGCTCCGCCGAACTCCACCGGCCGCACGCTCCGCACCGCCAACCGGTACCGATCGGTCGCCACAAACACAACTTCCTCGGGAGAGAGCTCAACCAACACACAACGCAAGACAACGTCCAGCTCCCCGGCGGCGGCCGTTGCGGAGGAGACCGGCGCCCCCGACACTTCAGCAGCTGGCGCGGCGGCTGGGGTTACCTGCCGGATGGCGCTCGCGAACTCGGGGCCGCCTAGTACTGCTGTGGTTTGCTCGGAAAGGAGTTGGGTGAGCAGGCGGGTGGCGGCTTCTCGGGTGGCGGTGGATTTGGCTTCCAGAGTGCGGAGGTGGGCCCGGATGAGGTCGACGACCTCGGAGGGCGGAGCGTCGAGCGCCCGGCGGACGTCCGGGAGGGGCAGGTCCAGCTCGCGCAGGTCGCGGAGCAGTCGGGCACGGTCGGCTTGGGACGGGTCGTAGTAGCGGTAGCCGTTGGTGGTGTCGACGTCGGCGGGTGGGAGCAGGCCGCAGTCGTCGTAGAACCGCAAAGCGCTCGGCGCCAACCCCACCAGTCGCGCGAACTCACTGATCGTCATGCGCCCGACCCTCATCCCTGCACCAACTCGAAGGTCAATCCGGTTGTCCGGAAACAATCCGGCGCCAGGTGCAGGAAATGTTCCGCAGATCTCAACTCCGGAGCCGGCCCCACAGGCTGAGGGTCTTGCCGAAACGTTCGCCGCGGATCCAGTCCAGGATGCCCTTCGCGCAGCTCTCCGGGTTCACGTCCGACCGCACCGACCGCGGCACGTACTTGCGCAGTTCGGCCGCGTCCGCCACCGCCTCCTCGATCTGCACCGACGGCCAGCCCCGCGCCGCCAGCCGCTTGCGGCGGATCGCGTCCGGGCAGTCCAGGTGCAGCCACCGCCCCTCGGGCAGCTCGGTCGGCAGCGCGGGCGTGAGCAGCAGTACGGGGATCCCGGACCGCCGGATCAGCTCGGTGATCCGCAACCACAGCGCGTTGTACGCCGGCCAGATCGGCGCCGCCGTCGGACTCGCGATGGAGATCCCGAGCAGCCGCCCGTCGTCGTCCAGCAGCTCGTCCATGTCCATCACAACCAGATTGCCCGGGCTGAGCCGGACCAGCTCCGGCACAACCGTCGACTTCCCCGAACCGGGCGCACCGGTCACCACGAACAACCTAGTCACGGTCCTAGTGTGCGGTCACAAGACTGAGAGAGCTCTGGGAGGTCGTGCCTCTCCGGAAATCGTCGGCAATCCACTCGGTCCCGGCGTCACCGAACCGAGGACGCTCGAATGCCCCGCGCCGGTGCAGCTCGGTACGGTCCCGCCCAGACCGTGCACGGTGAGGAATCCGAGTACGGCGAACGCGTACGCCTCCTTCGCCGGCGACGGGATGCCCAGCTCGTCGGTGGTCCGGACCGGTATCTCCAGCTCGTCCGCGAGCAGGTGCATCAGCGCGGGGTTCCGGATCCCGCCGCCCGAGGCGATCACCTCGGTCCCGCCGTACCGCCGTACCGCGTCGGCCACGGTCCGCGCCGTCAGCGTGGTGACGGTCGCGACGAGGTCCTCGGCCGGAATCACCGGCAGCCCTTCGAGGGCGCGGGCGACGTAGGCGAGGTTGAAGAGCTCCTTGCCGGTCGACTTCGGCGCCGGGCGCGCGTAGTACGGCTCGGCGAGCAACCGGTCGAGCAGTTCGAGCTGCACCTGACCGCGCGCCGCCAGCACCCCGTCCGCGTCGAACGGCTGCCCGGTCAGCTCCTGCACCACCGCGTCGATCAGCGCGTTCGCCGGCCCGGTGTCGAACGCGACCGGATCCCCGTGCACGACGGTGATGTTGGCGATCCCGCCGAGGTTGAGCGCAACCGGTACGCCAGGACGCCCGCGCAGCCACAGTACGTCGATGATGCTGACCAGCGGTGCCCCTTGACCGCCTGCCGCGACGTCGCGTGCACGGAGGTCCGACACCACCGGTACGCCGGTCGCCTCCGCGATCCAGGCGGGCTGACCGAGCTGCAACGTCCCGCGGACCGCCGCACCGTCGACCCAATGGAACATCGTCTGCCCGTGCGAAACGATCAGCTCGGCGTAGCCGCCGCAGAGCTGCTCCACCGCCTGCCGGGCGACCGCAGCGAACGCCTGCCCGATCCCGGTGTCGAGCCGGCACACCTGCTCCATCGTGGTCGGTGCCGGCGGCAAGGCGGCCGCGATCGCGGCTCGGAGCTCGTCCGGGTACGGCTGGCTGAGCATCCCGAGCGGCGTCAGTACCAGCTGGTCCCCCTCCAGCCGCAGGTCCGCGGCGGCGGCGTCGATCGCGTCGTACGACGTCCCGGACATCAGCCCGATCACTCGCATGTCACTCCCGTCGGTGGCCGGTCGCAACCTCCAGTCTCGGTCATCGGCCCGGACTCCGCGAGCCGGGGCCTTGACAGCCGGTGATCACGGCTTGATGATCGGTGACGCTATACCGGTTTATCTGCTCTCACTGCCCGACCCGCAGAGACGGCGGTGGGAGCTACTTAACCGATATAGCGATCCCGCCCACCTTTGACGAGGAGTCGATCAGCTCATGAAGCGAAGGACCCTGTTGTCAGCCCTGGCCGCCGGAACCGCTGCGGCCGCCACCGGTGCCGCGCTGCCGGCCGAGGCCGCGGACAAGCGCCGGCCGTGTGCGAAGAACGGCCCGGTCACCGTCGCGTACATCGAGGTCAACGACCACAGCATGCTCAGCGCCGGCAAGTACACGCTGGCGAACGGCGGCGGGCAGGTGATCGACGTCGCGGTGATCTTCGCGGCGAACATCAACTACGACGGCTCGAACGCCTACCTGTACTTCAACGACCAGGTGACCAACGTACTGAACAACGTCGCCACCCAGGTCCGCCCGCTGCAGGCGAAGGGCATCAAGGTGCTGCTGTCGGTCCTCGGCAACCACCAGGGCGCCGGCTTCGCGAACTTCCCGGACCAGGCGTCCGCCGACGCGTTCGCGCAGCAACTCGCGGACGCCGTCAACCAGTACGGCCTGGACGGCATCGACTTCGACGATGAGTACGCGGAGTACGGCAACAACGGAACCGGCCAGCCGAACGACTTCTCGTTCGTGTACCTGGTGCAGGCGCTCCGCACGAAGCTGCCGAACAAGCTGATCACGCTCTACGACATCGGCCCGGCGGCGGACCGCCTCACCTACAACGGCCAGAGCATCGTCGAGACCTTCGACTACGGCTGGAACCCGTACTACGGCACCTGGTCGGTCCCCGGCGCCCCGAGCGAGAGGTCCCGGGTCTCCCCGGCCGCCGTCTCGTACACCGCGACCAGCTCGTCCACCGCCGCAAGCCTCGCACAGCGAACCGTCAGCGGCGGGTACGGCGTCTTCCTCACCTACAACCTCACCGAGTCCGACACGTCGGCGTACATGTCGGCCTTCACCCAGAAGCTCTACGGCAGCAAAACGGTCTACACCCCGTAGCTGCGGACCTGCGCGGAGAAGCTGAAGAACGATCCTTCAGCTTCTCCGGCGAGGACGACTACGAGCGACCGTCGTTCCGCGCGCCGTCGGATCGGCCGCCCTTCTCCCTGATGTTCTTCGCGGCCTTCGCAGCCGTCGAATCCCCCGCCTGCGCACGCTCGTCGAGCTTGGGAAGCACCGCGTTGTGAGCGTTCATCAGGCTGATCGCCTTGTCACCCGCCCTGTCGTCCTTCGACCCCGGTGCGGGCTGTTCGCCCGAGCTGGTGCTCAACCACTTCGGCGTCTTCATCTGTGCCTCCTGGGCGGTTCATCGACTGTTGGCCGAGAGCTTAGGTCGGTGCAGGGTTCACAGCTCGAACTCCCAGCCTGGTTGCCAGTCGAAGGGGGCTTCGATCAGTTCCTCCATCGGTCGTCCGCTGCCCAGTAGGTGCTCCAAGGCCCATCTGTTCGCGGAATGGGCAACCACAAGGACAGTTGCCGCGTCGTACCACTGCTTCACATCGGCAAGGAACGAACGGGTCAGGTCGACCACGTCGGCGTACGACTGACCGCCCGGGAACGGGTTCCGGACGCGCTCGATCCTGGGGGCGAGCGCGTCCACCGGCGCGCCGTTGAGCTCGCCGTAGTTGCACTCCCGCAGTCGCCAGTCCTGCAGATGCGGCTGGACGAAGCCGGCGACCTCGACGGTCTGCACCGCGCGCAACAGATCAGAGCTGAACACCACGTCGACGTCGCGCCGACGCTCCCCCAGCTCCTTCGCCGGCTGCACACCTGCCGGCGACAGCTCACCCGGCAGCCAGCCGGTCGCGATGCCGTTCTCGTTGTCGACGGTGATCGAGTGGGTCTCGTATATCAGCCTGGTCATGGGGCCTCCCGGTCTGGACTGAGGAGCGGCGGGAGCGAAGCGACCAGAGCGACGAGGGAAGACCGGGAGCAACAGCCCCATGACCCGCCGCGACGGAGTCGCGGCATCAATACTGTCACAGCTCACAGCAAACCCCCTTTGCCCTCGTTACCGACGGGTATATACTTAAGTTACTCGTGAGTAAGGGAGCTTCTGTGAGTCACTACAAGTCGAATCTGCGGGACATCGAGTTCAATCTGCTCGAGGTCCTGGGCCGGGGTGACGTGCTCGGACAGGGCCCGTACGCCGAGATGGACGTCGACACCGCCCGCGAGGTGCTCGCGGAGGTGGACCGGCTGGCCAAGCACGAGCTGGCCGCGTCGTTCGCCGAGGCGGACCGCAATCCGCCGGTCTTCGACCCCGAGGCGCACGAGGTCCGGATGCCCGAGGCGTTCAAGAAGAGCTACCACGCCTACATGGACGCCGAATGGTTCAAGCTCGAGCTGCCGGCTGAGCTCGGAGGTCAGCCGACCCCGCCGTCGCTGCGCTGGGCCGCCGCCGAACTGGTGCTCGGCGCCAACCCGCCGGTACACATGTACGCCGCAGGTCCGAACTTCGCGCACGTGCTCTGGCGCAACGGAACCGAGCGGGACAAGAAGATCGCGCACCACATCATCGAGCGCGGCTGGGGCGCCACGATGGTGCTGACCGAGCCGGACGCCGGCTCCGACGTCGGCGCGGGCCGGACCAAGGCCACGCTGCAGGACGACGGCTCCTGGCACATCGAGGGCGTCAAGCGGTTCATCACCTCGGGCGAGCACGACCTGACCGAGAACATCATCCACCTGGTGCTCGCCCGCCCGCAGGGCATCGAGGGCGTCGGCGGCCCGGGCACGAAGGGCCTGAGCCTGTTCGTGGTTCCGAAGTACGACTTCGACCTCGAGACCGGTGAGCTGACCGGCGAGCGCAACGGCGCCTTCGTCACGAACGTCGAGAAGAAGCTGGGCATCAAGGTCTCCACGACCTGCGAGATCACCTTCGGCGACAGCAACCTCGGCGGCCCGGCGAAGGGCTGGCTGCTCGGCGAGGTGCACGACGGCATCGCGCAGATGTTCCAGGTGATCGAATACGCCCGGATGATGGTCGGCACCAAGGCGATCGCCACGCTCTCGACCGGCTACCTGAACGCGCTGGAGTACGCGAAGGAGCGGGTCCAGGGCGCCGACATGACGGACCCGGCCAAGACCGCGCCGCGTGTCACCATCACCCACCACCCGGACGTCCGCCGTTCGCTGATGACGCAGAAGGCGTACGCCGAGGCGCTGCGGGCGCTCGTCCTGTTCACGGCGACGTACCAGGACCGGGCCGAGCAGGCGCGGTACGCCGGTGAGCACGACGACCTCGCCGAGCGGGTCAACGACCTGCTGCTGCCGCTGGTGAAGGGGTACGGCTCGGAGAAGTCGTGGACGCTGCTCGGCACCGAGTCGCTGCAGACGTTCGGCGGCTCCGGGTTCCTGCAGGACTACCCGATCGAGCAGTACGTCCGGGACGCGAAGATCGACACGCTCTACGAGGGCACGACCGCGATCCAGGGGCAGGACCTGTTCTTCCGCAAGATCATCAAGGACCAGGGCAAGGCCCTCGGCCATCTGGCCGAGCAGGTGCAGGCCTTCATCGCCTCCGAGGCGGGCAACGGCCGCCTGAAGGAGGAGCGTGGACTGCTCGCCAAGGGCCTCGAGGACACCCAGAAGATCCTGGGCATCATGGGGCAGGCCCTGATGGCCAGCAATCCCCAAGCCGAGAACGGCGACCCCCGGAACGTCTACAAGGTCGGCCTGAACACGTCCCGGCTGCTGTACGTCCTCGGTGACGTGGTCTGCTCGTGGCTGATGCTGCGTCAGGCCGAGGTCGCGCTGGAGAAGCTCGGTGGCCAGCTTTCCGCTGCTGACCAGGACTTTTACACCGGCAAGGTGGCCGCGGCGCAGTGGTTCGTACGCTCCACGATGCCGTCGGTCCGGGCCGAGCGGGTGAAGGCCGAGCTCACCGATCTGGACGTGATGGACCTCCCCGAGACCGCGTTCTGAGCACCTCCGGCCCGGCCACTTGCGCGGGTCGAGCCGGAGGACACCGGGGCATGAATTCGCCCGATCTGCCCCAGGTTGCCCCACGATCTGCCCTGTTGCAGAGCGTGAAGATGTAGCAACGTTTCTGCCCTGAAACACCGTGACCCTGGCTTGGTTTCCCCTGTCCGAGCCAGGGTCGCGCCAACTCCGGAGGTGGAACCGTTGGATGAGTGCGCGCGTCCGTCTGGATGTGCCTGCCCCCGGTCGTCGTACGCTGTCCGCGATGCGCGCCCGACTCCTCACCGCCCTGCTCGCGGCCCTCGCGTTCCTGCTCGCTCTGCCGGCCCTGACCGCACAGGCGGACACGCCCGAGCTGCCCGACCGGATCGCCGCCGCCTGGCGGACCGACCACCTGTCGGTCGACCCGCGACTGGCGGCCGGCATCCCGCAGACCGAGCTCGACCGGATCCGGGCGGCGATGCGCGCGGCGCCCGTACCGGTGTACGTCGCGCTCGTACCGCGAACGCCGTACCTGGAGAAGAAGACGTACGACATGCCGACCCTGCTGCACGCCCGGATCGGAACGCCCGGGCTGTACGTGCTCGCGGTTGTGGACGGCAACTACTGGTCGGCGGCCGCAGAGCTGTACCGCCAGGGCGGTCTGCGCGGGCGCGACCTGGTCAGTGTGCAGAACGACGACAAGCAGCGGCTCGACCTGCTCTCGGACCGCCCGGCGCCACGGATCGTCCGGACCATCCAGCAGGCGTCGACGGCGTTCGACGGACGGGCGCTGCCCCCGGTGCCGGCCGGTGATCTGGAGGAAGAGAACGGCGACCACGAACTGTCGACGACCGACAAGGAGGACCGGTCGGCGTACGTCGGTATGGGGGTCGGCGGGGTTCTCGGGTTCGGACTGACGCTGCTGATCGGGCTGCGGCGGCGCCATCGGGTGACCAAGCGGAGCAAGGCCCGGCCGCCGGCCAAGGACGATCCGCCGATCGAGGCGTGGGACGTGCAACTCAAAGCCGACGACAAGATCACCGCGGCCGAGCGGGCGGTGGCCAGGCTCGGCAAGCGGCGCAATCGGACGACCGAGCAACTGGACCAGCGCGACGACGCGTACCGCCGGCTGGACGCGGCGAGGACGCTGCGCGCGGACCATCCGGACGATCTGCTCGCCGCAGCTGGTGCGCTGGTTCTCGCCCGGCAAGCGGAACGCGGTGCTTCCGGTGCCGCCGTACAGCCGCCCTGTTTCTTCGACCCGACCCACAACCCCGGTACGGCGACGGTCGACTGGTCGGACGATGTCGAGGTACCCGCGTGCCAGCAGTGCGCGTCGGTCGTCCGGCGCGGGAAGACGCCGCGCGGGCTGCGGGTGTGGAGCAGGTCCGGGCTGCTCGGCCACGACCGCAAGCAGGTGCCGTACTGGACGCTGGACCCGGAGGACAACCCGATGGTCGCGAGCGGGTTCGGTGCGGTGTCGGACGACCTGCCGGAGCGGGTCGCGGCCTGGAAGGACGAGGTCCGATGAGGCGGCTCCTGTTGTTGCTGGTGGCAACTTCATTCCTGCTGTCGTCACCCGCCTGGGCCGCGGACGATCCGCGAGTGAGCGGTGCGGTCGCGGCGTGGGCGCACGAGCCGTTGTATATCGACCCGGATTACACGTCGATTGCTGATGGCAACGAGATGCTCCGGGAGATCACCGCCGCGAAGGTGCCGGTGTTCGTGGCCGTCGTACCGACCGGCGAGTGGTTTCCGGAGAAGGGCGATACCGCGTTGCTGGCCGGGAGAATGGCCGCTGCCAACGGGAAGCCGGGCGTGTACGTCGTGATGGACGGCGACCGGACCTACGGCGTCGCGAACCAGGTCGCTGCTTATGCGCCGAGCTGGACGTATCCGGACGGCACGGAGACGCTGAGCCAACAGCTCCGGGGCTACCTCGACGGTGTCGAGCAGACCACGGACAGCACGCCGGAGCCGGCGCGGACGACTCCGACGCCCACGCCAGTACCCGACTCGTCGTACTCCGACGGCGACAGGTTCACCGTCGGCAAGGCGCTCGCGAACGGCCTCGGCGGGACCGCGCTCGGGCTGATCGGCGGCGGCGTACTCGGCGGCATCGTACTGATCGTGGCGGCGATCGCCACCCCACGACGACGGAAGGAACGCTCGTGAAGGCCCGTCTATTCGCGTGTCTGGCTGTGACGTTGCTGGCGCTGCTGGGTGCGGCGCCGGCACAGGCTGCGCCGGCCGGCACGCCGGCGGAGCGGGCGCGCGAGATCGCGACCGCGTTGACGAAGGACCCGTTGTACGTCGACCCGGCGTACAAGACCGCGCTGCCCGCGAACCTGCGCGCCGATCTCTCGCAGAAGGCGTCCGCGCTTCCGTATCCGGCGTACACGATCATCCTGCCGCTGACGCCGAGCGACGAGTTCCAGGGCCAGGAGAGCAACGTCCTCACGCTGGTGATGGACGCCCTCCGGAAACCTGGGTTGTACGTCGTCGTGGACGGTGGGAGCCGCTTTCCTTGGTACGACACGAAGGACGTGCCGCAGCTGAGCGAGGAGAAGCTCGACGCGTCGCGGGAGCGTGCGCTCGACGACGAGGGGTACGACGCGGGGCCGACCGAGGTGGTGGCCCGGATGTACGAGCTGCTCGCCCAGCCGGGGATCCCGGGTGTGTCACCGCGGCCCACCTCCTCGGGTACGCCGGAGCGTGCCGCCGAGCCGGGTGGGCACGGGTGGATCGTCGCGGGGTCGATCGTCGGCGGGCTCGTCGTACTGATCGGACTCGGGCTGCTGATCGGGCGGCGGCGTGGTGGTTCGGCTCCGCGGCGCGAGAAGACGTTCCAGATTCCGCCGCATGTCGCCGCGACGGTGGCGGCCGAGCGGCGGCGGAAGCTGACGCGGGACACCACCGCGGAGCTCACCCGGCTCGGCTCGCAGCTCGCGGCGCTGCCCACGACGGCGGGTGCCGGGCTGGTTCATCAGCAGGCGGCGCTGGACGATCACGCTGCCGCTTCGAAGATCCTCGACTCGCCGTCGCCGGAGCTCGTCGATCTGGTCGGCGCGATGGTGCTGCTCGACAAGGGACGGCGCGAGTACGACGCTGCGGTTGCGATCGCGGCCGGGCGCCGCGCGGACGCCGTACCGGACCTGTGTGCGTTCAACCCGCTGCACGGGCGCGCGACCGGGCGACCGACCAAGGTCGAGTCGGACGGCACGACGCTGACGCTGCCGTTGTGCACCGAATGCCGGCAGGCGCTGAAGCGCGGCGCAGCCCCCGCGTCCCTGCCCGGCAAGAACGGCCCCTACTGGTACGAAAACACCCTCTGGGCCCGAACCTTCTACGGCACCACCGACGAAGACCTCGCCTCCGCAGTATCCCGAGGCGACCTCCACCACTGACAAACCCCGACGCAACCACCCACACCACCGGCTCGCCGTACACACCCCCACCACCGACTCCCCCCTGCGCCGCACACACCCCGCACCACCCACTCCCCCCTTGCACCGCACACACCCCGCACCACCCACTCCCCGCTGCGCCGCACATACACCCCGCACCACCAACTCCCCGCTGCGCCGCACATACACCCCGCACCACCAACTCCCCGCTGCGCCGCACACACACCTCGCACCACCGACTCGGCGCCGCGCCGCACATACCCCACCCCTACCACCGGCTCCGCGCTGCGCCGCACACACCCGCACCACCGGCTCCGCGCTGCGCCCCACACCCCCGCCCCCGAGCGAAGCGAGGGGGCGGGGGCTTTTGGCTTTGCTTGTAAAGGCCATCCCTGAGGAAGGCTCAGGGACGGGTCGGGGGATGTGCCGGATTCTAGGTGGCCGCCCCGGCACCTACTGTCGGTGGCGACAACGTGGGTGGGGCTCGAGAAGAGGCGGACGATGGCGGAGAACAAGCAGCTCGGGATCATCCTGCTGGTGGCGGCGGCCGGGCTGGCGTTCTGGCAGTTCGGGGACCGGGACTCCGACGAGACCCACCAGATCACCGACAAGATCACCACCGTCCAGCTCGCGGCCGGCCACTCGGACATCACGATCAAGGTGTCCGACGACGACCGGACGAGCGTGCGGGAGAAGCGCAAGTTCTGGTTCTTCAAGCACGGTGACGCGTACTCGGTGAACGATGGGACGCTGAAGCTCGACGGCGACTGCGGCTGGCAGTGCAGCGCCGACTACGAGGTCACCGTCCCTCGCGGCACCAAGGTGACCGGCGAGAACAGCAGCGGCGACATCCAGATCAGCGGCGTCGCCGGGATCGACGCCAAGTCCACGTCCGGCAAGATCGAACTCCGCGACGTCGAGGGCGACGTCAACCTGCACGTCACCTCCGGCGACGTCTCCGTCCACGGCCTCAACGGCAAACTCGACGTCAAGGCGAACTCCGGCGACATCGAGGCCAAGGACCTCAAGGGCGGCCCGGTCAACGTCGAGACCACCTCCGGCGACATGGAACTGACCCTCGCCGAGGCCAACGACGTAACCGCCAAGGGCACCAGCGGGGACATCGAGATCCGCACCCCTGGCACGGACTACAAGACCAGCCTCGACTCCCAGCACGGCGACATCGAGACCAACCTCGCCAACAACACGGCCGGAACCCACACCATCACCGCCACCACAACCTCCGGCGACATAGAACTCCGCTCGGAGTAGGCCCCCACGCCACCCCCGCGCGACTACTCGGTGACGTCGCGGTGGTGTTCTTCGACCACCCGGTATTCCTCTTCGACGGCCGCAACCCACACCATTCCCCCCGCAAACCTCCGGGCGACAGCCAACCCCGCGAGAAGTAGCTACTCGGTGACGTCGCGGTGGTGTTCTTCGACCACCCGGTATTCCTCTTCGACGGCCGGGTCGATGGCGTTGGTTTCGACGCGGCGGCGGCGGTTGGTGATGTAGAACGAGAGCACGATGCCGGCCGCTCCGGCCAGCAGCAGGATGAAGCCGACGACCTGAAGGTTGACGGCGTCCCAACTGTCTCGCACGGCAAACGCCAGTACGGCGCCTACCACCATCAGAAAGATGCCCACACCGATACTCATCGGAGTCCTCGCTTCCAGCGGCCGCGGCTGTCTGACGACCTCCCTGTACCCCACCCCCAACCCAAAAGATGCCTCCGCGGCTACTTGGCGCCGGACAGCACCAACTCCAGCCGGTTGGCGCCGCCGGGGGTGACGGTCACCGGGACGCCCCAGTCCTGGCGGTGCATGTGACAGGCCGGGAACTCGACTTCGGCGGAGTCGTCGCACGAGACGGCCTGGACGGCGACATGCAGTACGCCGGAGCCGGCGTGCGGGTCGATGACGAGCCGGCGTACCAGGTCCGTGGAATCGCCGGCGCCCTCGCGGAGCAGGTTGTCCGGAGTGGCGGAGACGAGCAACCGGGTCGACGGGCCGTACCGGTCGTCCAGCTTCTGACCGGGCGGCGGCGTGAAGACGACCTCCAACGTCACCTCGCCGGCGGCCAGCTCCATCGGTGGACGCTGCGTCCGGGTACTGAACTCGTCCGCGACCGCAGACGCGCCGAGCGGGATGCGGGTCAGCCGATGCGCGGCGGACTCGACCACCAGCAGCTCATTGCCGACGACAACGGCTCCGCTCGGCTCGGCCAGCCCGGTAGCCATCGTCTCGACGGTCTCGGTCGACGGGTCGTACCGCCGGACGGCGCCGTTGTACGTATCGGCGATCGCCACCGACCCGTCCGGCAGTACGGCCACACCGAGCGGATGCTGCAGCAACGCCTCGCTCGCCTTGCCGTCGCGCAACCCGAAGTCGAACAGCCCGGTCCCGACCGCAGTGTGTACCCCGGCCTCGTCGACCCACCGCAGCGCCGAGATCTCGGAGTCAGCGAGCCACAACCGCTCCCCGTCCGCCGCGAGCCCACTCGTCTGCGCGAACCACGCCTCGTCGAGCGCCCCGTCCTTCAACCCCTCGTTCGTCGTACCGGCAGCAACCTCGGTCACGCCGCTGAACGGATCGAACGTCCACAGCTGATGCACACCAGCCATCGCGATCCACACCTTGCCGCCCCACCACGCGACATCCCACGGCGAACTCAGTACGTCGGTGCCGTCACCGTCCATCCACTGCTTGCCGGTCCCGACGAGCGTCGTCACCTCGCCGCTCTGCAGGTGGATCCCGCGGAGCGCGTGATTGACCGTGTCGGCCACGACCACGTCGTACCCGGTCCGGGCCGCGATGTCGTCCGGGAGCACCACCAGTCCGTTCGGCTCGGAGAAACGTGCCTCGGAGGCGCCGCCGTCCACGAAACCACGCTCGCCGGTACCGATCCGCCGTACGACGGTCGTCGCGTCGGCGGCCAGCTCCACGATGCTGTGGTTACCGGCGTCCGCCACCAGGAAGCCGTTGTCGAGAGCAACCACCTTCGCCGGGAACCGCAGGTCGGTCGGCTCGGCCACCGGCGCGACGTACGGCGACGTGCCGCGCGTCAACGTCCCCGCCGCCTCATGCTCGGGGATCAACTCGGACAGCAGCGCGTCCAACGCGTGCAGATGCCCTTCGCCCGAGTACTGCGCGACGATGTACCCGTTCGGATCCACCAGCACCAGCGTCGGCCAGGCTCGCGCCGTGTAGTTCTGCCAGGTCACGAGCTCCGGATCGTCCAGCACCGGATGCCCCACCTCGTACCGCTCGACGGCGGCCCGAACCGCCGCCTCCTCACCCTCATGCGCGAACTTGGGCGAATGCACACCCACGATCACCAGCGCATCGCCGTACTTGTCCTCCAACGGCCGCAACTCGTCCAGCACATGCAGACAGTTGATGCAACAGAACGTCCAAAAATCGAGCAATAAGTGACGACCCCGAAAGTCCGCAATCGAGTACGCCCTGCCACCGGTGTTCAACCAGGTGCGGCCGCGAAGCTCGGGAGCGCGGACAAGAGGACGGCGCCTACCGGGAACGGGAACAGAAGTCACAGAACCATTGTCGCCGAACCTTCAAGAGGTCCGGCCCAGGTGATCACCAGACGATCGTCCGCAACGAAACGCGCACCGCGTCGTCCCTGCGACACACTGATGAAGTCGATCGCCAGTTGCAGCAGGCCTCTGCGCTCACAAACATTCGCCTCTGACCACTTCTTCTCCCGGAGCACCGGGTCACAGATCCATCCGGTGTCGAGGGTCGGCGTCGGCAGATTTTCCAAGGTTGATTCGAGCTCACAGATGCGACGAGACACCGCCTCGTGGAGTTGCAGAAACCGGGTGCGGTCGACGATCCGCCGTACGTAGTAGTCCTGTTCAAGTCCCGCGAGTGAGGTCCGCTGATCACGCAGCGCGGCCACGAGCGCCGTCCGGCGACGCGCCGCCTCGGGATCAACGATTTCCGCCAGACGTTCGAGAATCGCTTGCATCAACGGATGCCCGTCCTCGAGCTCATCCAAGCGGTCCATCCATAACTGCATCACGGTGGCATCCAACGTTGGCTGATACGCCCCACCGGGTGCCGGGCAGTCACGACCGAGCCGCAGTGACTGGCAGCGGTACGAGTTGCCTTGTTTGCTCATCCGTTCGGCGCATCCGGCGCAGCGCAACAAGCCGGTCAGCAGGTATGCGCTGCCAGGAGCACGACGGCCCTGTCGTACGCCGTACTTCGACAGCCTGGTCCGCTGCTCGAACAGAGCCGCGATACTGAGCTGCTCTGCAGGTGTGATCAGCGGCGGTTGCCCGGGCGCCATGACTGACACAGGTTCGCCGGTGCGTGGGTCGATCCACGGACGGACCACTCCGCTGTAACGGCCGTCGGCGTACTTGATTGTCTCCGGCAACAGTCCTCCGATGGTGGGCGACCGGAGGAGTTGCGCGATCGTGCCGACTCCCCAGCTGCCACCTCGTGGCGCCCGAATACCTTCGGCGTTCAGCCACCGTGCCACCTCGACGAGCGAGGAGCCTCGAAGGATCCGGTCAGCGATCTGCCGAACGACGGGTCCGGTCACTGGGTCGATCGCGAGTTGTCCATCACGAACAACGAGACCGTACGGCGGTGCGCCACCCACCCAGCGACCCTGTGAACGCAAGTACGTTTTGGCCGACCGAACGCGTAGGCCCAAGTTGACCGACTCGGACCGCGCATGCTCGGCGAGCAATTCCAGCAGTCGGCGATCGGAAGTGTCCGAGGTGTCGAGGCCGTCCTGGACGGAGACCAGACGACCGCCGACCGCGCCGATGGTCTGCAGGAACTCCCCGACCTTTCCGATCCCCTGCCTGGAGAGCCGATCGAGCTTCCACACCACGAGCGTTCCGACCACACCGGATGACACGGCCGCCAGTGCGTCTCTGAGTCCCTGACGACGGCCTGCGGCATCGAGGAACGCGGAGTGGCCACGGTCGATGTGAGTTCGCCGCACCGTCAATCCCTGGTCGCTGGCCCAACTTCGGCAATCGGCTTCCTGTCGTTCGATTGCTGTCTGTCCGGGCCGGTCGACGGAGACGCGCAGGTACAAGTCGGCGTACTGGTTCCTCGTCATCGTCTGCGCCCCCAGAAAGCCCTGATCTGCGGCAAGAGTCGCCGTTGAACAGGTCTATCGGACGCTTCCGACATTCCTGCCAGGACGTGGTAACGATCAGCGCGGGAGGATCAGGGTGTCGGTGAGGAGTTTGGCGGTTTTGCGGAGGGTGGCTGGAGACGAGGAGAGGTCGGTGGCGAGGGTGTAGGGGGTGAGGGGTTCGCCGGGGCCGACCAGGCGGTGGCGGTGGGCTATCAGCCAGACGATGGCGCGGGGCCAGGTGGACAGGCGGGCCTTGGCCAGCAGGTCGGGGGCGTCGCGGACCAGGCGCTCGGCGATGTCGAAGGCGTCGGGGGCGTATGCCATACCCAAGGTTTCGCCGGCCATCAGCCAGGCGTGCGGCGCCAGCACGGAGAGCGTGGCGGCCTGGTGGTTGTCGAGGCCCTGAAGGTCGGGTTGCGGGGGTGAACCGAGGCCGGCCAGCGCGCGGTAAGCGTCTTCCAGGTCGTTCGTGGCGTCGTCGAGGAAGACCCGTTCGCCGGGTTTCGCGCCGACCGTGTCGATCATCGCGGCGGCTTCCAGCGCGGGCTGCCAGACGTCGACGGCGTCGACCGCCTCCTCGATCGTGTCGAGCGGCAGGTTCGCCTGCTCGCCGGCGAACTCGAGCCAGGCCTTCACCACCACCGGCACCGCGTCGAAGTAGGTGCTGTCGGCAAGCACCTTGCGGGGCAGCCAGTGCGCCAGGAACAGCTCGACGAGCACGCCGCTGACGCGGAGCGGACCGCCGACGGTGTGGTCGACCGCGTGGTCGATCCACAACCGGACGATGTCCGCGGCATCGTCGGGCAGACCAACGGCCTGCCGCGACTCGAGGAAGTCCTCGACCAAGTGCTCGCGCTGCCGCGGCGACAGCAGTGGCCGCATCGGCGGGCGCACCGGGCGCTCCGGCATCTGGGTGAGCCGGTTCACCAGCAGCCCGGTGAAGAACTCGAAGTCCTCGCTGACCGGCGGATCGTCGTAGTCCCGGGTCTCGCCGAGCGCCTGCAGGATGATCCCGGCCGCGATCGGCGGCCGCACGGTCCGGATCGTCACCCGGCCGCCGCGCTGGTAGGCGTCCAGGACGCGGTCCACCGGTGGGCCGACGAACACGTCCTTGATGATCCCGCCGAGGTTGTTGTCGACGAACACCACCAGGGTGTGCGGATGCTGCTCGTCGTCGTAGTCCAGGACGACGCTGAGACCGTCGCCGGTGATGTCCTCGGACACGATCGCGCTGGTCAGCCGGAACCCGGCGATCCGGGTCACCCACTCCGGGACTTCGTCCTGCGTCCGCAGCCGGGACACGTGGGCCCGCTGCAACGGCAGCCGTCCGGCCGGGCCGACCGTCCGGGCCAGGCTGGTCAGCAGCACGAAGGACTCCAGATCACGGCGTTCGCCGAGAACGTGGGCTGCGTCGGCCCAGAAGAACCGCTCGACCTCACCGATCTCGTCCGGCCGTCCGGCCGGCCACAGCTGGTCGGCGAGCATCGCGGCCGAGCGGGCCACGGACGCCTCGGCGATCACCGGGTGCAGCGCGGCCGGCGCCGCCGCGAGGTCGAGAGTGAGCGTTTCCAGCAGGGTCTCCAGCACAGCGACACTCGGCGTGGTGTCGACATCGACACCCGCCGCCGGCGGCGCGTAGGGCTCGTCGGGATCGGAGCCGACGAGCCGCAAGTGGCTGCGCCGTCCGTCCCGTCCACTCGGAGACTTGGTCACCTCCGTGAGATTACCGTCCGGGACCAGTCCACCGCAGTCCCCACCGCGCGCCCTGTGGACAACTCGGAAACGACGGCCCGTGCTCGGCAGCGCACGGGCCGTCAGAAATAGTCCGGGCGTCAGCCCTTCAGCGCACCGGCCATCAGCCCGCCGATGAACCACCGGCCGAGCAGGATGTAGACGATCAGCGTCGGGAACGACGTGATCAGCGCGCCCGCCATCGAGGCGGCGTAGTCGACCTTCTGGCCACCTGCCAGCGCCGCCAGTCCGAGCGTCACCGGGCCGTTGTTCTGCTGGGTCAGGAACAACGCGAACAGGAAGTCGTTCCAGACCGAGGTGAACTGCCAGATCAGCGTCACCACGAATCCGGAGATCGAGATCGGCAGGATGATCCGGGCGTACGTCTGGATCAGCCCCGCGCCGTCCACCCGGGCCGACTCGATGATCTCGTTCGGCACGATCGTGGCGTAGTAGTTGCGGAAGATCAGCGTGCAGATCGGGATGCCGTAGATGCAGTGCGCGACGATCAGCGTCGGTACGCCCCGGGTCACGTCCAGCTCGGTGAACGTGGTCCGCAGCGGCAGCATCACGGCCTGGTACGGGATGAACATTCCGAACAGGATGAACGCGAACACGATGTTCGCGCCCGGGAACCGCCAGCGGGCCAGTACGAACCCGTTCACGGACCCGATCATCGAGGAGATGATCGCGGCCGGGATCGCCAGGGACAGCGACCGGATCATGTACGGCTGGAGTACGTCCCAGGCCTTGCGCCACGGATCCAGCGTCCACGTCTTCGGGAACGACCACTGCGACGCGGCCGTCGTGTCCCCGGACGTCTTGAAGCTGGTGATCAGTACGACGTACACCGGGATCAGCACGAACAACAGGAACAGCAACAGCAGGACGTACCGCACCGTCCGGCTGCGCCGGGTCGAACCGTCGGCGATCGCCCCACGCCCCGGCTTCTGCCGGATCGCGGCGGCGGCATGCCCGGTCGCAGCAGCAGTATCGGCGCTCATTCCTCAGTCTCCTGCCGGACGGTCCACGCGAGGTACGGGATGACGAGTACGGCGACCACCGCGAGCATCACGATGCCGATCGCGGCCGCCTTGGCCTGGTCGCTGCGCAACAGCGTGTTCCACATCAGGATGGCCGGCACCTCGGTACGGAACTGGTTCGGCCCGGTGATCGCGTAGATCAGGTCGAACAGTTTCAGCGAGATGTGGCCGAGGATGATCAGCGCCGACAGCGCGATCGGTGACAGCTGCGGGAACAGCACGTGCCGGTACAGCTTGAACTCCGACGCGCCGTCCACCCGGGCCGCCTCGCGCAGCTCTGGCGGGATCCCGCGGAAGCCGGCCAGGAACAGCGCCATGATGTACCCCGACATCTGCCAGACCGCGGGCAGCGCGATGGACGCCATCGTCGTCCATCGACTGCCTGCGGTCCACCACGGATTCTCCAGGAAGTGCAGATGGAGGATCTCGAACAACCGGTTCAGCCCGCGGGCGTCGTCGCCGGTGGACGGGTTCAGCAACCACCCCCAGACGACGCCCGAGGCGATCATCGAGATCGCCATCGGGAACAGGTAGATCGACCGGAAGATCGACTCGCCGGGCACGCCCTTCTCCAGCAGCAGTGCCCACAGCAGGCCGAAGACCAGCGTGCCCACGATGAACGCCACCGTGAGCACACCGAGGTTCTTCAGCGAGTTGAGGAACCGGTCCTCACTGAACAGGTGACCGTAGTTCTCGAACCCGACGTAGTCCGCCGGGCCCTTCCGAGCGGTGTGCCGGTTCGTCAGCGAGGTGTTGAAGGACCAGGCGATCAGCCCGTAGACGAAGTACCCGAGCAACAGCACGGTCGGCAGCAGCACTAGGGCGCCAGGTCCCCAGGTGCGGATTCTTCCGTGCACGCCTAGCCCTCCAGTCCGGTCGTTCGCAACTCGCGTCGCATCAGCTCGTCTTCATCGCGGTACCGAGCGCGGACTGCAGCTTCGCGACGTCCGGGCTGCCGCTGAACTGGCTCAGCGCGGACAGGATGTCGTTGTTCTGACCCAGCGTGCAGGCCGCACCGTGGGCACAGGACGGGACGATCGTGTCCTTCTTCCAGTCCGCCATCGCGCTCTGCTGGTACTTCGGGTAGTCCGCCGGGTCGGCGTCCGAACGGGCCGGGATCGAACCCTTCTTGGTGTTGAACGCCTTCTGGCCCTCGGCCGAACCGACGACCTTCAGCCAGCACTTCGCACCGTCGGGGTCCGCACCGTTGGTCGGCAGCGTGAACGAGTCGGCGAGGAACTGGAAGTCCTGCCCGGTACCCGGCGCCGGCCAGTAGGTGTACGCGGTGTCCGGCACCTTGTCGGCGAGCTGCTGCGCGGCGACCCAGTCACCCATCAGCGTGTAGCCGGCCTTGCCGCTGTTCACGTAGCCCAGCGCGTCCGGCCAGTCGATCGCCTCGCGGTCGGTGTTGGTGAAGGTGAGCAGCGTCTTGTACTTGTTCAGCGCCGCGGTCACGTCACCGCCGGACCAGTCGGTCTTGCCGTCCCACAGGCCCTTGAACTTGTCCGCACCGAGCTCGCCGAGCAGCACGGCCTCGACCAGCATCTCCTGGGCGAAGCCCTTGGAGACCGCGAGCGGGGCAGCCACACCGGCGGCCTTCAGCTTGGTCAGGTCGGCGATCCACGCGTCCACGTTGGCCGGGGCCTTGGTGGCGTCGATGTTCGCCTTCTTCAGCACCGTCGGGTTCGCCCAGACCACGTTCGCCCGGTGGATGTTGGCCGGGATCGAGTAGATCTTGCCGTCGACGGTCAGGTTGTCGATCAGGTTCTGCGGGAACGCCTTGTCCAGCCCGTAGTCCTTGTACAACTGAGTGACGTCGTCGACCTGGCCGGCGTTGATGTAGTCCTTCAGCTCGGCACCGGCGTGCGCCTGGAAGGTGGACGGCGGCTTGCCCGCCTGCAGGTCGTTCGCGAGCACCTGCTTGGCGTTCGAGCCCGCGCCACCGGCGACGGCGGAGTTGACGAACTTGTAGTCCTTGCACTCGGTACCGAACACCGACACGAGGCCGTCCAGACCGGCCTTCTCACCACCGTCGGCCCACCAGGTGAAGACAGTGACGTCCTTGCTCGCCGACGAGCCTCCACCGCCGCTGTTGTCGTTGCTGTTCCCGCAGGCGCTCACCGCGAGAAGACCCGCCGCACCCACGAGCGCCAGGGTCTTACTCAGACCACCACGCATGTTAAATCTCCGATCAACGTTGATGGAGCCGCCGCTGACAACGATGCCCCCTTGACGGCCCCCACTCTGGAACTGCTACTGGCGAGTGTCAACGTTCCGCGCAGGCGCGTTGCGCAGCCGTGACCCCGTGTGGGTTGACAGTGTGAGAGCGCGCACATCGAGTGTTCGATCACAGCACTTGCGCACAAAGTCAGGGCCGGAGCAGCACCTTGATCGCGCGCCGTTCGTGCATCGCGGCGTACCCCTCGGCGACGTCCGCGAGCGGGAGCTCGGAATCGAACACCTTGCCCGGGTCGATCTCCCCGGCCAGTACGTCGGCCATCAACTGCGGCAGGTACGCACGGCACGGCGCCGCGCCGCCGCTCAGCCCGACGTTGCGGCCGAACATCGTCCCGATCGGCACCTCGACCCCGTGCGGCACGCCGACGAACCCGACCGTCGCGCCGGCCCGTGCGACCTCGAACGCGGTCGTCATCGACTGCTCGGTGCCGACGCATTCCAGTACCGCGTCCGCGCCGACCCCGTCGGTCAGTTCGAGGACGGCGTCCCGCGCCGCGTCGCCGCGTTCGGAAATGATGTCCGTGGCACCGAATTCCTTCGCCAGCTTCTGCCGTGGCTCGTGCCGTGACAGTGCGACGACTCGCTCCGCACCCATCCGCGACGCCGCGAGGACGCCGCACAGCCCGACCGCGCCGTCGCCGACGACGACCACGGTGTCGCCGGCCTTCACCCGCGCCGATCGAGCCGCGTGCCACCCGGTGCCCATCACGTCGGAGAGCGTGAGCAGTGACGGGACGAGAGAGTCGTCCGGTACTTCGGGCGTCGCGACCAGCGTGCCGTCGGCGTACGGGAGCTTCACGTACTCACCCTGGCCGCCGTCCGCTTTCGCACTGCCGTAGCCGACCAGGTTCTGGCAGGCGGTCTGGTATCCCGCGAGGCAGTGCGGGCAGGTCCCGTCGCTCACCACGAACGGCGCGATCACGAAGTCGCCGGGCTTGACCGTGCGGACCTCGGACCCGATCTCCTCGACGATGCCGACGAACTCGTGCCCGATCGGCCGCGGTTGCTTGACCGGGTTCTCCCCGCGGTACGGCCAGAGGTCGGAGCCACAGATGCACGAGGCAACGACCTTGACCACCGCGTCCCCCGGCCCGTCGATCTTCGGATCAGGCCGCTCTTCCAGCCGCACGTCGAACGCTCCATGAATCACGGTGGCTCGCATGGAGCCCACCCTAGATGTGATGTCCAGGGACGTTGGTCAGTCGGGTGATGGGTGGTTGGCCTCCGATGGAGCTGTGGGGTCGGTGGTGATTGTAGAAGTGGAGCCAGGCGGGTAGTGCTTCTTGGCGTTCGGTTTCGGTGCGGTAGTAGCGGGCGTAGGCCCAGCCGTCGGCCAGGGTGCGGTGGAAGCGTTCGATCTTGCCGTTGGTCTGGGGCCGGTAGGGCTTGGTCTTCTTGGGTGTGACGCCGAGTTCGGCGCAGGTGGCGTGCCAGGCGTGGGAGCGGTAGGCCGAGCCGTTGTCGGACAAGACTCGTTCGGTGGTGATGCCGTGGTCGGCGTACCAGGCCACGGCGCGGCGCAGGACTGCGGTGGCGGTGGCGGCGGTTTCGTCGGTGTGGAGTTCGGCGTAGGCCAGTCGGGAGTGGTCGTCGATGACGGTGTGCAGGTAGGTGCGGCCGAGGCGGGGTCCGTGGTGCCGGTCGCGGTCGCCGGTGCGGTGGGCGGTGGTGGTGCGGTTGCGTTTGCCTTGCTGGCGTCCGACGTAGCGCCAGCCGCCGCCGTCGGGGATGTTGCCGAACTTGGTCACGTCGACGTGCAGAAGTGAGCCGGGGTGGTCGTGTTCGTAGCGGCGCAGGGGTTCGCCGGTGACGCGGTCGATGCGGGACAGCCGGTTGATCCGGCAGCGCACCAGTACGGCGTGCACGGTCGAGGCCGGTACGCCGACACGGCCGGCGATCTGCACCGGGCCGAGCCGAAGCCGCCACCGCAGCCGCACAATCTGCCGTACCAGCGCCGGCGAGGTCTTGGCGGGGCTGTGGTGCGGCCGCGAGCTGCGATCGGCCATCCCGGCCGAGCCCTCGAGCCGGTACCGCTCAGCCCATTTACGCGCCGTGCGTGGCGAGACCATGAACCTCTTCGCAGCCGCAGCACAGGTCCAGCCTTGCTCGACCACCAGACGCGCCAGCCGTAACCGGGTGCGTGGGGTCAGGGTCGCGTTAACGTGGGACACGAAGGCCTCCTGGTTGGTGAAGCGGTTCCTTAGACAGCTCCACTTCACAACCGGAGGCCTTCACCTGTCACACAGACTCACCGCCCACCCGAAGAACAACCTCCCTGGACATCACACCTAGATCAGGCCGGTACGGGAACCTTCTCGACCCGCTTCGCACTCCAGGCCAGCCAAACGCAGGCGGCTGCGAGCAGTACGCCGTGGCCGATGCGCAGGGCGGGCGGGCCGAAGAACTGCGGGAGGAACAAGCCGAAGCCGACCGCGAACAGGATCGCCGGCACGGTACGCCGCCGGATCGCGACGATGATCGCGCCCGCCGCCATGGTCAGCAGCCCGACGCCGAACATCGTCATTGCGACCGGGTTGTACCGCACGTCCTCGGCCAGGTCGAGCAGGTTCGGCTGGTGGGCGATCGCGTGCAGGCCGAAGTCCTCGGCGCCGTAGTACGGCAGCGTCAGGCCGGCGCCGATCCAGAACACGATCGCGGCCGTCCGGTTGACGTTCAGCAAAGCGACGGCGACCAGGATGAACCCGATCATCGCGCACAGGTGGGCGATGACCCACGCGGTGGCGCCCATCGCGGCGGCGGCGCCCGAGGTGGTCGACTCGTCCTCCCACGGGCGGAGGGCGGGGTAGAGCAGGAACAGAACGCCTGCGACGGACAGGGGGATCCTCATGATTGGTTCCTCAGGCTGGCGAGATACATCCGGACGATTTGGTCGTAGGTCTCGTCGAGGTCCTCGGGCAGGCCGAAGCCGCCTGCCGACTCGACGGATGCGAAGCCGTGCACGAGCACCCGCAGGCGCCGGGTCGCATGCGCCGCTGCTGGGCCTTCGAGGCCGTATCCGCGCAGCGTTGCGTACATGACGCCGACCAGCTTCTGGCCGGCCGCCTCCTGCACCGGGTGATGCAGCGGGTCCATCGGCATCGCGGCATACCGCTTCGGATGCGCGACGACGTACGCACGGTAGGCGTGCATCAGCGCGGTCACCGCCTCGTCACCGCCCATTCCCAGGACGGCGGCGGTGAACTGCTCGGTCATGTCCTCCAGCACCCGGACCCCGACGAGCGCCTTCAGCTCGCCGAGGTTCGCCACGTGCTTGTACAGCGACGGCGTGGCGACCCCACAGCCCTGCGCGACCGCGGCGAGCGTGAGGCCGTCCGGCCCGTGCTCGTCGACGATGCCCAGCGCCACCTCGACCACGGCAGCAGGCGTCAGCGTCCTTCTAACGACCATAGCCCCAAGGCTAATGGCATTAGCCAACCGCGGTCAACCGATTCAGATCCCCGCGTACCGTCCCCGCCGGTGGACCAGGGCGGGTACGTCGTCCGCGCCGAATTCGACGTGCGCGATCTCGAGCTGGATCTGCAGGCCCCACCCGATCGCCGGCGGATCCGGGTCGACCAGCGTGCAGCCCGCCCAGGTCGAGACACCGACCGGCGCCGGTCCCCAGGCGGTGTCTGTCCAGTCGATCAACCGGAACGGGCCACCTGGAGCCGGCGCGACGTACCCGAACGCGTCGGCCAGCTGCCGGTGCGGCTCGCCGAGCAGCGACACCACCGCAGTCCTTGCCTCACGCAACATTTCCCACAGGTCCGAGTCCGGGTCGAGCAGGCCGATCACGTACCCGGGCTCGCCGTCCGCGACCAGCATCGACGACACGGTGAGCCCGGCCCGCTCCCCCTCGTACGCCGTCGTCCACAGCCCGACCGGCGACGGCAGCCGCCCGCGGAACCGGCGTACCGGACTCCGCTCGGACTCGGGTGGGAGGAACGGGTGGTCGCCGTGAATCGTCACTGCGCCACGGTAACCCGCTCCGGCAGGCTGAACTTGTCGATCGGGTCGTACCTGAGCCCGCCGGAGCCGCGGACCGACTCGACCGTGCCGTTCGCGCCGAACACGAACCGGTATGCCTCGCCGTACGACCCGTACCCGTTCCCGCCGGAGACACGGGCCACGTCGCCGTCCACCTCGAGTGGTTGCGGCTCGTCGGCCGGGTTCGGCCCGGTCGGGTCGGTGGCGTAGAGGCGGCCGCCGAGGACGACGAAGTCCGTGATGCCCCACAGGTTCGCGAAACGGCCGGTGAACCGGGTCAGGTCCTGGTCGCCGCGGTCCTCCGACGCGGCCAGGTCGAGCAGCCGGAAGAGACCTTCCGCGAGCTGGGAGGCCGGTCCGTCGATCGCGTTCGTCAGCACCGACACCACCACGCGCTGCTCGGGGTCGACCAGCGTGCGGGTGATGTGGCCCGGGTACCCGCCGCCGTGCCCGAACACCTCACGGTCGCCGACCTTGTTGACCGCGAGGCCGAGGCCGTACCGGGCCTTCTCGTCACTGCCGGTCGTCCACAGCGGGTGCTGCATCTCGCGCTTGGACTTGTCGGACAGCAGCCGGTCGTCGCCGGGCAGGTGTGCGGAGAAGTACGTCACCAGGTCGCGCGCGTTACCGAAGAACCCGGTCGCCGACGCGAGCGCCCGGGTGTCCACGTGCTCGATCGGCACGCGCGTGTCGGCGTACGAGAGTGCGCTGTAGCCGGCGGCATACTCGGAGAGCCGCGCCGGATCCAGCTCCGGACCGAGCGCGGACAGGCCGAGCTTGTCGACGATCGCGGCCTGGACGTAGGAGTTGTACGACGTACCGCCGGCCGCCTCGATGACGAGTCCGAGCAGGCCGTACCCGATGTTCGAGTACTTGAAGCGCTCGTTCTCCGGGATCACCGCGGACGTCTCGCTCCGCAGTACGGCGAGGAGCTGGTCGCGGTCCGGGAAGGCCGTGGCCAACTGCCACCAGTCGGCGTCGTCGCTGTCCCGGGTGATGCCACCGGCATGCGCGAGCAGCTCGCGGACGGTCCGCTCGCCGGCCGGCGTACCGACGATCTCGGTGACGTGCTGGGACACCTTGTCGTCGAGCCGCAACCGGCCCTGCTCGGCCAACTGGAACACCGCGGTACCGGTGAACGTCTTCGAGTGCGACGCGATCCGGAACAGGTGCTGCTCGGTCAGCGGTACGTCGTTCTCCACGTCGGCGCGACCGTACGCCTTGGAGAACACGACGCTGTCCTCCGCGTACACCGCCGCCTGGACCCCAGGGACGCGTTGATAGTGCTGGTTGAACCTCAGCCAGCTGTCGAAGTAGGTGAGCGCCTCGCGCAGGTTTTCCGGATTCAGGGCCTCAGACATGACGCCTAGATTGAATGACGCGGAAGCGACTCGCAACGTAAGCGCCGTCGGTGTACGTGGCGTTGGCCGCCGGATTCGCGCCGGTGCCGTGGAAATCGCTGAAAGCAGCCGATTGATTCACGAACACCTGGCCGGTCAGGTTCTCCGACAGCGCGACACCCGCGTCGAGGGCCGCGTCCCGTGCCTCGTCGAGGATCTTCGGGTCGGTCGAGTAGATCCCCGCGGTCATCGCGCCGCCCTCGGTCACGGTGGACCGGAACAGCTCGATCGACTGCGCGGTGTCGGCCGTCTTCACGATGAACGACACCGGGCCGAAGCACTCGCGCCGGTAGACATCGGCGTCCTCAGCGTCGATCGCGACGAGCAGCGGCGTACGGACGACGGCGTCCGGGAAGGCCGGGTGCTGGATAGCGCGCGACTCGAGCACGACGTCGCCGTACTCCGGAGCGAGTTCGAGCCGGCTGATCACGGCCTGGTTGACGATGCCGCCGAGGATCTCGACCGCGCGGGCGTCATCGCCGAGCAGTCTGTCGATCGCGGTCGCCAGCGCGGCGCCGACCTCCTCGAACGACTTGTGCCCCTCGTCGGTCTCGATCCCGCCGGCCGGGACGAACAGGTTCTGGGTGGTGGTGCACATCTGGCCCGAGTACAGGCTGAGGGTGAAGGCGAGGTTGCTGGTGAGCGCCTTGAAGGAATCCGTCGAGTCGATGATGACCGCGTTCACGCCGGCCTTCTCGGTGAAGACGGTCGCCTGGGTCGCGTTCTGCTCGAGCCACTCGCCGAACTCGCTGCCGCCGGTGAAGTCGATCAGCTTCACCTCGGGACGGGTCGCGAGCGGCTTGGCCAGGCCGTCGCCTGCGCGCTCGGTGGCCAGGGTGACCAGGTTCGGGTCGAAGCCGGCCTCGGCGAGCACCTCGCGGCAGACCTCGACCGTGATCGCCAGCGGCAGGACCGCCAGCGGGTGCGGCTTCACCACGACGGCGTTACCGGTGACCAGGGAGGCGAACAGGCCGGGCCAGGAGTTCCAGGTGGGGAACGTGTTGCAGCCGATCACCAGCGCGACGCCGCGGCCGGTGACCGTGAACGTCTTCTCCATCCGGATCGGGTCGCCCTTCGCGGGCTTCTCCCAGGTCGCGGTGGCCGGGTACCGGTTCATCTCCTCGTAGGCGTAGGCGACCGACTCCAGTGCGCGGTCCAGCGCGTGCGCGCCGCCGGCCTGGAACGCCATCACGAACGCCTGCCCGCTGGTGTGCTGGACCGCGTTCGCCAGCTCGAAGACCCGCTTGTGCAGCCGGTCGAGGATCTCCAGCGTCACCCCGGTCCGGCCGTCGATCCCGGCGCGCCGCCAGTCCGCCAGTCCGTGCTGGGCGGCGGCGAGCAGCTCGTCCAGGCCCTCCTCGACCACCCGCGGGTACGCGACGTCCATCGCGATCCCGTACGGCGACTGCTCGGTGACGACCGTGCCGCGCGCACCGGGGATGTCGAGCCGGTACTCCGTACTGAGATGTGCCTCGAAGGCGGCCTTGCCGTCGGCGGCCGCGGTCTCGCCGTACACCCGCGGGCTCGGCGACTCGGGGAACGCGGAGTGGTAGCCGCGGTCGTGGATCGCCTTCAGCGCGCCGTCGAGACGCTCACGGTGGGAGGAGAGCAGGTCCGTGGTCATGACTGCGATGTTACAGTCAATGGCGCAACTGGGACCAGGGTGTCACAAAGACTGAGGACGGCGGATGAGTGACTTGCCGGAGCGGGTCGCGGCGGCAATGTGGGCGGAAGACACCGCCAGTGCCGGGCTCGGGATGAAACTCGTCGAGGTCGGCGAGGGTACGGCGCGGCTGGAGATGACCGTCCGCGAAGACATGGTCAACGGGCACGGGATCGCGCATGGTGGATTCGTGTTCTGTCTGGCCGACTCCGCGTTCGCGTTCGCGTGCAACTCGCGCAATCGGGTGACGGTCGCACAGGCCTGCGACATCGTGTTCGTGGCCCCGGCGCACCGCGGCGACGTGCTGGTCGCTTCGGCTTCCGAACGGACAAGCTTCGGCCGGAACGGGATCTACGACATCACGGTCACCCGCGGCGACGAGGTGATCGCCGAGTTCCGCGGCCGCAGCCGCCAGCTCTCCGGAACCATCGTGGAGGAATCATGACGCGCGAGGCCTTTCTGGTCGACGGGGTACGGACGCCGATCGGGCGGTACGGCGGTGCACTGTCGGCGGTCCGTCCGGACGACCTGGCCGCGCACGTGATCTCGTCGCTGCTGAACCGGACCGCGCTCGACCCGGCACGGATCGACGACGTGATCCTCGGCTGCGCCAACCAGGCAGGTGAGGACAACCGGAACGTCGCGCGGATGGCGGTGCTGCTCGCGGGCCTGCCCGACTCCGTGCCCGGTACGACGATCAACCGGCTCTGCGGGTCCGGGCTGGACGCGGTCGCGTACGCGGCCCGGTCGATCATTGCCGGGGACAACGACATTGTGGTGGCCGGTGGGGTGGAGTCGATGTCGCGGGCGCCGTTCGTGATGCCTAAGGCAACTACCGCTTTCTCCCGCCAGGCCGAGGTGTTCGACACCACGATCGGGTGGCGGTTCGTGAATCCGGTGCTGAAAGCGCAGTACGGGATCGATTCGATGCCGGAGACCGCGGAGAACGTCGCGGCTGAGTTCGACGTGTCTCGTGAAGACCAGGATTTGTTTGCGTTGCGGTCGCAGCAACGGGCCGCGAAGGCACAGGCGAACGGGCGGTTGGCCGAGGAGATTGTCTCGGTTGACGTGGCTGGGAAACGCGGCTTGGTGACAACTGTTGATGCCGACGAACATCCACGTGAGACGTCGCTCGAAGCTCTGGCCGGGTTGAAGACTCCGTTCCGATCGCCTGGGACCGTTACGGCAGGCAATGCGTCCGGGGTGAACGATGGGGCCGCGGCGTTGCTGGTGATGAGTGCGGAAGCCGTCGAGGAGCACGGGGTTACACCGATCGCTCGGGTGGTCGGGACGGCTGCGGCGGGCGTGCCGCCGCGGATCATGGGGATCGGGCCGGCGCCCGCGACCCGGAAGCTGCTCGACCGGACCGGTGTCGCGTTGTCCGACATCGAGGTGATCGAGCTCAACGAGGCGTTCGCGTCGCAGTCGCTCGCCGTACTGCGCGAGCTCGGGCTGCCCGACGACGCCGAGCACGTCAACCCGAACGGCGGGGCGATCGCGCTCGGGCATCCGCTCGGCATGTCCGGGGCGCGACTGGCGCTGACCGCCGCGCTGGAGCTTCGGCACCGCGACGCCCGGTACGCGCTGGCCACCATGTGCATCGGCGTCGGTCAGGGCATCGCGACCCTGCTCGCCCGTCCCTAGGAGTCGTCCATGCTGGGTGAAGCTTGTCCCGTGGAGTTGCGCGACGCCGGCGAACAGCTTTCCGTCGACGAGCTCCGGTCCCGCCAACTTTCGTTGCTGCAGGCAACTGTACGGCGCGCGTACGAGAACGTGCCGCATTACCGTTCGGCGTTGGATGCGGTCGGGTTCAAGCCGGATGACCTGCAGTCGCTCGCAGATCTTTCGCGGCTGCCGTTCACCGCCAAGAAAGACTTGCGGGACAACTACCCGTTCGGAATGTTCGCAGTACCTCGAACCGACGTGGTGCGGGTGCATGCGTCCTCGGGTACGACAGGGCGGCCGACGGTGGTCGGGTACACGCGGCGGGATCTGGACAACTGGGCCGATCTGATGGCGCGGTCGATCCGCGCGGCGGGTGGACGTGCCGGGGACGTCTGCCATGTGGCCTACGGGTACGGGCTGTTCACCGGCGGGCTGGGCGCGCATTACGGGGCCGAGCGGCTCGGGTGCACTGTCGTACCGGTGTCCGGTGGGATGACCGAGCGGCAGGTGGATCTGCTCCGCGACTTCGGCGCGCGGATCATCATGGTCACGCCGTCGTACTTCCTCGCGATCGTCGACGAACTCGAACGCCGCGGCCTCGACCCACGGGACACGTCGTTGCGGATCGGGATCTTCGGCGCCGAGCCGTGGACCGAGGCGATGCGGACCGAGGTCGAGGAACGGACCGGGATCCACGCCGTCGACATCTACGGACTGTCCGAGGTGATGGGCCCGGGCGTCGCGCAGGAATGCGTCGAGACCAAGGACGGCCTGCACATCTGGGAGGACCACTTCTACCCGGAGATCATCGACCCGGTGACCGGCGAAGTACTTCCCGACGGCTCCGAGGGCGAGCTGGTCTTCACCACGCTCACCAAGGAAGCCTTCCCGGTACTGCGCTACCGCACCCGCGACCTGACCCGGCTCCTCCCCGGCACGGCCCGCCCCGGTATGCGCCGGATGGAGAAGATCACCGGCCGCACCGACGACATGATGATCGTCCGCGGCGTGAACGTTTTCCCCACCCAGATCGAGGAACAGATCCTCCTGGTCGAAGGCCTCACCCCGCACTACCTCTGCGTCCTCACCCGCCCCGGCCGCCTCGACGAACTCACGGTCCAGGTCGAGGCAGCCGCTGACTTGACCGACCGCTCGACCGCCGCCACCACCCTCGCGCACCGCATCAAGGAGCGCGTCGGCGTCACCGCCACGGTCGAGGTCGTCGACCCGCACGCCCTCGAGCGCTCCTTGGGCAAAGCGAAACGCATCCGCGACGACCGCCAAGCGTAAGAAATGCGGTTTCCTCCCTCGGCGCCGGTCCGCTACGGTGCTCGTGCCGGGGGTTTCGGCACCCCGGCGGCAGAGAGGAGGTGAGCGCGATGTCGAGTCCGATTGTCGTGCTGCCCTGCTGCCGCGTCCGCGGCTGACCGGGGTGGCTTCGTACCACCAAGGAGCTGTCGCATGACCGAAGTACAACGTCCGTCGCTGACCGCCGCAGAGCGCGAACAGCTGATCGGATGGCTCGACCTGCAGCGTTCGTTCGTCCGGATGAAGTGCGCGGGGCTGAGCGAGGCGGATGCCCACCGCAACGTCGTACCCACCTCGCCGCTGATGACGCCGGCCGGCCTGGTCGCGCACCTGCGCTGGGTCGAGTATTCGTGGTTCCAGCTCGGGATCGCCGGCGTGCCGGACACCGGGCAGACGCCGTGGACCGAGGGCGCGCACGTCGACGCCGAGATGTTCGTCGACGACGTACCACTGGAGCAGTTGCTGGACGAGTACGACGCGGAGTGCGGGCAGTCGAACGCCACGATCGCCGACCTGCCGCTGGACACCGTCGAGAAGGGACAACCTGCTGACAAGGCAGCTTCTTTGCGGTACGTCCTGTGCCACATGATCGAGGAAACCGCCCGCCACGTCGGCCACCTCGACATCATCCGCGAACTCCTCGACGGCACGAAGGGTTACACGAAGCAGGAGTAACCCGGTTACGCCTGCGCCGAGGGGTGGATAGGATGTCCGGCATCTGGCACGGGGTAGCGACAAGAGGTGTGATGAGGGAACCCTCCGTACGCCGTTATTCCGGGCGGTCAGTCGAGGAGTGGAAGGCCGCGCGCCGGGAACGGCTGCTGGCTGCCGCGCTCGAACTCTTCGGGACCGAAGGCTATCCGGCGACATCCGTGGAACGCCTGTGTACACAGGCGAAAGTGTCCACCCGGCACTTCTACCACGAGTTCCAGAACAAGGAAGCCGTGCTGCTCGCGGTGCACGCGCAGGTGATCGAGTTGGCGGTCCGGAGTACCGGGGACGCACTCCGCCGGACCGCCGACCGGCCTGTCCGGGAGCGGATCGCCGCGGCCGTCGAGGAGTACCTGAGAACCATCATGACCGACCTCCGGCGGGCCCGGATCTCGTTCGTCGAGGTGGTCGGCACCAGCCCGGCGGTCGAGGAGCAGCGCAACGCCTTCCGCGAACTGCTGATCCGCAACGTCCGCGACCTCGGCGACACCGCCGTCGAACGCGGCGAGATCAAGCGCAAGGACTTCCGGTTCCTCGCGCTGGCGTTCTTCGGCGCGGTGAACGCGGTCGTCCACGACTGGATGCTCGCCGACCCACGACCCCCGGAACAGAAGATCCAGAACTCCTTACGGGACCTCGCCGTCCAGCTGATCACCGGTTAGGTAGCGTTTGCGGATCTCGGCGAGGGCTTCGTCGCGCGGTACGGCGGCGCCGGCCGCGTACGCCGTCTCGTACCCTTCGGCGCCCAGGGCATCGCGAAGTTCGTCGACGAGCCGCTGCACGTCGGCGTCCGGGATCGTCCGCAGGCCCTTCATGGTGGCGGCCAGGCCGAGCACTCGCGCGACCTCCTCCGGCTTGCTCGTCAGCAGGTCGGCGTGCAGCCCGATCTCCACGACGGCCGCCGCGACCGGCATGTCCTCGGTGCCGAGCGCGAGCCCGATCGCCTGCCGGGCACAGTCCTGCGCCTTCTCCACGTCGCCGGTGGTCGCGTAGATCCGGCTGAGCTGGCCGAGCATCACGGCCTGTCCGTGCGGCGCCATCCGTTCGGCCTCGAGGTCGAGCGTGGCGTACGCACGCTCGGCGAGCTCGCGCGCCTCCTCGATGTGACCGAGCCGGAACTCCACCTTGGACAACCCCATGAACGCCATCGCTTCGCCGGCGCGGGACCCGGTCTCCTCGGACAAGCGCAGGGCCCGCTCCAGGTCGGCGCGGGCGCCGTCGTGGTCGCCGAGCTCGAGCCGGCTCATCGCGCCGCTGCCGAGCAGTTGGCCGACGCCTTCGCTCGTACCGAGCTCCTCGATCAGCTGGAGCGCCTCGGTCAGCGACGCCAGCGCAGCGACGTGGTCGCCGGTGCTGCTCTGGTACCCGGCGAGACCGCGCAGCGCCATCGACGTACCGAACCGGTCGCCGATCTCGCGGAAGCCGGCCAGCGCGACCGTCAGGTTGGCCGCCATCTCGTCGACCTCGCCCTCGTTCTCCCGGAACATCGCGCTGGTCATCACGCCCATGTTCCGGATCCACGGATCGGCGTGCCGGGAGGCGGCCTCGAGTTCGGCGAAGCAGGTCGCCTTGTCCCGCCGGATCGCGGCCCAGACCGCGTTGGTGAACAAGCCGATGCCGGAGTCGACGAGGATCCGGTGCCGGCGCGTCATCCAGCGCACCGTCGCCAGCCCGCGGACCGCCTGCCGGAACGACGTGCCCGGGTCGTCACCGGTCGACATCCGCCCGAGCGCCAGCAGGTACAGCGCCTCGGCTTTGTCCAGCGGCACGGTCGGACCTGGTACCGCGAGCGCGGCCTGCATCCAGTTGACCGCTTCGGCCGGGCGGCCGCTCATCGTCCAGTACTCACCGAGCACGGCGACCATCTGGACGGCGATCCGCGCCGACTCGGTGTCGATCGCGGTCCGGAGCGCGTCGATCAGGTTCTCGTTGTCGGCGGTCAGGCGGGCGATCCACTCGATCTGCTCAGCGGTCCGCAGCTTCGGCCGCGCCTTGCGGAGCATCCGGCTGAAGTACGCCGTGTGCGCCCGCCGGAAGCGGTCGTACTCACCGGAGGCGTCGAGTTGCTCGGCGCCGTACGCACGGACCGTCTCGAGCATCCGGTACCGCACGGACCGCTCGTCGGCGGCGGCTTCGACGAGCGACTTGTCGACAAGGGACGCGAGGACGCCGAGGACCGACTCCGCGGGAATGGACTCGTCGCTGCAGATCTGCTCGGCCGCCTCGAGGGTTGCGCCGCCGGAGAACAGGGAGAGCCGGCGCGCGACCGCCTGCTCGTCCGGGTCCAGCAGGTCCCAGCTCCACTCCACCACGGCCCGCAGCGTCTGGTGGCGCGGCAGGGCGGTCCGTGAGCCGCTGGTGAGCAGCCGGAAGCGGTCCGCCAGCCGGTCCACGATCTGCGGCGGTGTGAGCGCACGCAGACGGGCTGCGGCGAGCTCGATCGCCAGGGGCATGCCGTCCAGCCGTCGGCAGATCTCCGCGACCGCCTGCCGGTTGGCGTCGGTCAGCTGGAAGTCAGGGCGTACGGCGCGAGCACGGTCGACGAACAGCTGCATCGCTGGGTATTCGTCGGGCACGGTGTCCTCGGGCGGCAGCGCGAGCGGTCCGACTGGGTGCAGGTGTTCACCAGGGATGCTCAGCGGCTCCCGGCTCGTCGTGAGTACGCGCAGCCGCGGGCAGGACGCCAGCAGCGAGTCGACGAGCCCGGCGACCTCCTGGACGAGGTGCTCGCAGTTGTCCAACACCAGCAGGACGCGGCGATCGCCGATGACTTCGACGAGTCGCAGCGTCGCAGCACGGCTCGTGGGGATGTGCTTGGGCGCAAAGCGGGCCGGTTGGAGGTCCACGAACTCGCTGGCGCCCAGCGCGGACAGGACCGCTGGTGCTACGTCTGCTGCGTCGCCCAGTGGTGCGAGCTCCACGAACCAGATGCCGTCGCCGGACTGGTCGACGAGAGTCCTGCCGGTCTCCGTGGCCAGTCTGGTCTTGCCTGCACCGCCCGGGCCGACCATGGTGACCAGCCGGGTCCCGTTGCTCAACAGACGAGTCAGCTCGGCCACGTCCTCACGGCGACCGACAAAGCTCGTCAGCGGAGCCCGCAGGTTGCTACGGGGTGCTGACGGAACAGGAGCCGGTACGGCAGTGCTCTTGGCGGCAGGGTCTACCGGGTCGCCACGCAGCACCGACACGTGGAGGTCGCGCAGCCGGCTGCCCGGGTCAGCGCCCAGCTCGTCGGCCAGCGTGGTGCGGATCCGTTCGTACGCCGTCAACGCCTCCGCCTGCCGGCCGTCGGCGTACAGGGCGCGGATGAGCAGCTCGTGGACGCGCTCGCGGAGCGGATGGGTGACGGCGAGGTGTTCGAGATCGGAGATCAGGTCGCGGGCGTGGCCGCAGCTGACCGCCGCCTCCGCCAGGTCCTCCGCGCCGGCCAGCCGCAGCTCGGCGAGGCGATCTGCCTCGACCGCCGCGAACGGGAGGTCGCGCAGGTCGGTCAGGGCCTCACCACGCCAGAGCTTGTCGGCCTGCGTGAGCAGCACGTGCGCCTGCTCCGGGTCGGACGTGAGCAGCGCACGACCGCGCCGTACCAGCTCCTCGAACTGGAGGGCGTCGACGCAGTCCGGACCGATCGTCAGCGTGTACCCGGCCGGGCCGGACTGGACCGAGATGCTCGACTCGGTGGCGGGCAGACTCGCGCGCAGCCGGGAGACCAGGGACTGCAGTGCGTTCGCACTCGGTGCCTCGCTGCCCCACAACCCGTCGACCAGCGTCTCGACGCTGACCGGCCGGCCCGCACTCAGTGCGAGCCGCGCGAGCAGCCCGCGCAGGCGTACGCCGCGGATGTCGAGCGGAGTCCCGTCGGCCGCCCACATCGCGAGAGGCCCAAGCACCGCTATGCGCACTCCACCAGCCTCGCACATCCCGCCGACCAAATACCCTGCCTTTTGTCACTCGGCTCCTTTAAGGTCGGGAGCCGTGACAGAAATCGCCGCGCCGACGCAGCTCGCGCTCTCCCGAATCGTCGCCGAACGTCAAGCCAAGGGCCGGGTTCCCGGAGTGGTGGGTGCTGTCGCCCGCGGCGGGTCGCTGGTCTGGTCCCACGGGGCCGGATCGGCGGATCTGGACAATCCCGGCGTACCACCGACAGCCGACTCGCAGTTCCTGATCGCCTCGCAGAGCAAGACGCTGACCGCGGTGGCGATCATGGCGCTACGCGACGAGGGCAAGCTCAGCTTGGACGACACGGTCGACCAGCTGATCCCGGACAGCAAGCACGAGGGCATCACCGTACGGCAGATGCTCAGTCACGCCAGCGGGATGCAGCGCGAGCCGGTCGGCGACGTGTGGGACCTGATGAAGTTCCCGTCCCGCGACGAACTCGTCCCCGGCTGGAACGCGGCCGAGCGGATCGGCAAGCCGCACGACAGGTTCCACTACTCGAACCTGGTCTTCTCGCTGCTCGGCGAGATCGTCGCACGGCTGGACGGCCGGTCCTGGTACGAGTCGGTGAAGGCGCGGATCCTCGACCCGCTGGAGATGCGCCGAACGACGGTCGGCATGGACGGCGGGCCGGCTCAGACCGGGTACTACGTGCCGCCGTTCTCTGATGTGCCCGTCCGTGAGCCGCTGCTCGACATCGGCGCGATGGACGCCTGCGGCGGGCTCGCGTCGACTGCCGAGGACCTGGCGAAGTGGGCGATGTTCGTCGCGGACCCGGTCGACGAGGTGCTGTCGAAGGACACCCTCGAGGAGATGTGCCAGGTGCAGATCATGGCGGACGTGGACCGCTGGCAGCTCGCGTTCGGGCTCGGGTTCATGTTGCTGCGCCGCGGTGACCGGCTGTTCGTCGGCCACGACGGCGGCATGCCCGGCCACATCACCTCGACGTTCGTCGACCGCTTCTCCGGTACGGCCGGGATCGCGCTGTTCGGGTCCACCTCGGCACCGGCCCCGAGCGCGCTGGCGACCGACCTGATCATCAAGGTCCTGGAGGACGACCCGCTGCCACCCGAGGCCTGGGTCCCCGGCACGTCGGTCCCCGAGGAACTGTCCGGCGTACTCGGCACCTGGTTCACCGAGGGCAGCCCGTTCGTCTTCTCGGTCGAACAGGGCGTCCTCCAAGCCAAGTCCCCCACGGCCGCGGAGTACCAGTCCCCCGCCGTCTTCGAACGCATCTCCGAAAACGTCTACCGAACCATCCGCGGCCGCGAAACCGGCGAACTGCTGACAATCACCCGAGACCCAGCCGGCCACCCCACAAAGTTGCACTGGGCAACCTACCTCTGCACCCGCAACCCCCTCGCCTTCGCCGAGATCAAGCCCGACTAGCGGTTCACGTACGGCGGCGGTAGGCGCGGATTGCTAGGGGGGCGAAGACGGCTACCAGGCCGATCATCCAGGCGAGGGTGATCAATAGTGGCTTCTCGATCGGGCCGCCGAGCATGAGGCCGCGCATGGTGTCGACCAGGTACTTGACCGGGTTGACCTTGACGAAGGCTTGCAGGAATCCCGGCAGCGTGTCGGTCTTCACGAAGACATTGCTGCCGAAGGTGAGCGGGAACATGACCAGGAACGCGACCCCCTGCACGCCCTGCGCGGTCTTCAGCGACAGGCCGAGCCAGACCCAGATCCAGCACATCGACAGCGCGAACGCCAGCACGATCAGCAGCGCGAGTACGCCGTACCCGATGCCGTTCTGGAACCGGAACCCGAGCGCGAACCCGGTACTCATCAGGATCACGATCGACAGCGTGTACCGGACCGCGTCGCCGAGCACCGCACCGACCAACGGCGCGATCCGCGCGATCGGCAGCGACCGGAACCGGTCGAACACGCCCTTCGCGAAGTCGTCGTTGAGCGCGACGCCGGTGCCCATCGTGGAGAACACGACCGTCTGCACGAGCAGACCCGGCAGCAGGAACGGCAGGTAGTCGCGCCACCCGGCGCCCTGCGCGATCGCACCACCGAACACGAACAGGAACAGCACCAGGAAGATGATCGGCTGGAACGTCACGTCCGCCAGCGCTTCCGGGTTCTGCCGGATCCGGACGATGTTCCGCCAGGCCAGGGTCAGGCTCTGCTGGGCCCACGCGAACGGGTTGGCCCGCCTTGTTTCGATTGCCATCGTGCTCATCGGCCGGCTCCTTCCAGAACCTTGGGCTCTTCGGCGGTGTGACCGGTCAGCGCCAGGAACACCTCGTCCAGGCTGGGCAGTCGCAGCGACAACTCGGTCACCGCGATCCCGGCCTCGTCCAGCCGGCGTACGACGACCGGCATCGACGAACCGTCCGTCACCGGCACGCTGACGAGCGCGTTGACCACGTCGACGGTCGGCCGGGTACCGACGGACTCGGCGACGATCGCCGCGACCCGCTCGATGTGCGACGGCTCGGCCGGTCGTACGTCGAGCGACTGCTTGCCCGCCTGGGCCTTCAGCTCCGCGGGCCGCCCGTTCGCGACCACGGCGCCCTTGTCGAACACCACGATCGAGTCGGCCAGCGCATCGGCCTCTTCGAGGTACTGCGTGGTGAGCAGGACGGTCGTACCGTCGAGCACCAGGTTCCGGACCGTCTCCCAGACGCCGTTGCGGGCGTGTGGGTCGAGACCGGTCGTGGGCTCGTCGAGGTACAGGATGCTCGGATTGCCGACCAGGCTCGCGGCCAGGTCGAGCCGGCGGCGCATACCGCCGGAGTACGTCTTCGCGATCCGGTCGCCGGCGTCGGTCAGCTCGAACCGCTCCAGCAGTTCGTCCGCCTTGCTCCGGGCCTGCGGGCGCGAGTACCCGAGCAGCCGGCCGATCATGATCAGGTTTCGGCGGCCGGACATGTCCTCGTCGACCGACGCGTACTGCCCGGTCAGGCCGATGATGCTGCGGACCTTCCCGGCTTCGCGGACCACGTCGTACCCGCCGACCACCGCGTGCCCGGCGTCCGGCCGGAGCAGGGTGCCGAGAATCCGGACCGCGGTCGTCTTGCCGGCGCCGTTCGGGCCGAGGACCCCGAGGACCGTGCCGGTCGGCACGGTCAGGTCGACGCCGGCAAGCGCCGTGGTACTGCCATATTTCTTGACCAGACCGACCGCCTCGATGGCGACCTGGTTCGTTGTGGTCATGGGGTTCCTCCCAGCTCGGTTTGCTGGGACTACCGTCTCTTCACGTGCTGGCACGGGCCTGGCACGCCGCTGTCTCAGCCCCTGTCAGCCTTTGAGGGGAACGATCTGGTTCGCCAGCAGCGCCTGGTACGCCTCGGGGTTGTAGCGCGCGAGGTTGCCGCGCGCCCGGCGCCGGTACTTGAGGATCTGGCGGGTACCGATCGCCCACAGCACGTACTGGAAGGCCAGCGCGAACTTGAAGTCACCGATCGCCTGCGGAGCGCCGCCGGAGGAGGCGTCGAGCAGTACGCCGACCATCCCGATACAGAGCAGCGTCGCGATGAAGCCGCCGGTGTTGACCATCCCGTTCGCCGCACCGAACCGTGTGGTCGGGTTGAACGTCCGCGCATAGTCCAGCCCGAGCATCGACCCCGGCCCGCCGGCCGCCTGTACGACGATCAGCGCCAGGAGTACTGGCATCGGCGCCCGGCCCGGCCAGAGCAGTACGACGGTCCACATCACGACCGAGCCCGCGATGACCGCCAGCACGATCCAGGAGCGGTAGAACGGGAACTTGGCGGCGTACCGTCCGACCAGGGGCCCGTAGCAGAGCCCGGCGAGCACTGGGATGATCAGCATCGCGGCTGCGGTCGTTGGGGCGACCCCCTGTCCCTGGACGAGGAACGGGTACCCCCAGAGCAGGCCGAACGTGCTGCCGGAGAAGCTGGTGGTGAAGTGCGTCCACAGGCCGAGCCTCGTACCCGGCTCGTTCCAGGCGCGGCGCAGGTTCTTCCGTACCTCGTGGAGCGGCTGCTTGGCGCGGCGGAGCGGTTCGTCGTACGGGCTGTTCTTCACGAGCAGTAGTACCAGTGCGCCGGTCACCAGGCTCAGTACGGACGCCGCGGCGAACGTGGGCGTCCAGCCGAAGGCATGGAAGGCCGCAGCCATCGGAACGGTCGACATGATCGCGCCGAGACCACCGAGCATTCCTGTCGCCTGCGACATCACCGGCTGGCGTAGCGCGGGGAACCAGGACATGACGATGCGTAGCACGCTGATGAAGACCAGTGCGTCGCCAACGCCTAGTACTGCGCGGGCGGCGAGTGCGGCGGGGTACGAGTTGACCATGCTGAACGCGGACTGCGCTACGAACAGCAGGGCCGACGCAGCGATCAGCAGGCGCTTGGAACCGTACCTGTCGAGTAGTACGCCGACGGGGACCTGCATGGCGGCGTACACCGTCAACTGGACGACGGTGAAGCTGGCCAGGGCCGATGCGGAGATGTGGAAGCGTTCCGCGGCCTGTAGACCGGCGACGCTCATGGAGCCGCGGTGCAAGACGGTGACGAGGTACGTGAGGACAGCGATGGCCCACACCGCCCAGGCACGCCGTCCGCCCAGGGGGTAGCGAAGTTCGTTCACCGCGTGCCCCGCAGATCCGTCGCGGCGGTCTCGATGTGGGCGACCACGAGCTCGCGGAAGCGCTTGACGCTGTTGCCGCCCAGAGCCTCGATCATCTCCTGGTGTGCGGTGATCGACTTGTCCATCCGGGCCGGCTGGACCTCGATCCCGGGCACGCCCATCCGGACCTGGCGGTCGCGGAGGCTGTTGTACAGCTTGGCCAGGATCTGGTTGCCCGCGGCATCGACGATCGCCTCGTGGAAAGCCCGGTCGGCCTCCAGGAAGCTCTTCGCGTCACCGTCCTTACGGTGCGCGCGCATCTCGTCGACGCGCTCGGTAAGGGCCTCGATCAGCTGCTTGCGGCGCGGCCAGACCTTGGCGGCGGCATGCGTCTCGATCAGCTCGCGGGCCTCGAGGACGTCCTCGATCTCCTGCGGCAGCACCGGCAGGACGAGCGCGCCCTTCTTCGGGTACAGCTTGACCAGGCCCGACTCCTCGAGCCGGAGCAGGGCCTCGCGGACCGGCGTACGGGATACACCGACCGCGGTCGCAAGCTCACCCTCAGTGAGCAGCTCACCGCCCGGATACGTCCGGTCGAGAATCGCGGCCTTCACATACGCGTACACGCGCTCGGCCGCGGGGATCTTGTCCACCCCCGGAGCGGCCTCGACCACCACCCGTGCGATCTCGGCTGTTTCGTCACCCAATGTCAACGCGTCGTTCGCCGCGTCCCCGCCTACCACTGCACTCCAACCCATACGACTCGTATCTGTCTTGTATCTATCCTACACGCACAGGTAATCCACCGGCGAAGCCAGATATTCCCCAAGTTATCCACAGGTCGATCCACAGAATGTGTGCAACTGAGCGTGATCAGCCCGCTGCATGCAGGGTTTCCCCTGCGTTGTGGATGAAGGACTCCGTCTGTGCGCGATCCGGCCTAGAGTCTCGGGTTATCGGTCCGGACCCGTCCGTCCGGACGTTGCCCCTGAGGAGGCCTCGTGTCCCGACTTCCCCGTCCCCGCCGGCTGGCCGCCGGACTCTCCGCCGCCGCGCTGGTGTGCGTGTCGCTCGGCGCCACGACCACCGCGCATGCCGCCGGTCCCCTGATGAACTACGTGGTCAACACGAAGGCCACACCCGGTCATGTCCGCAAGACCGAGGACGCCGTGAAGGACGCCGGCGGGAAGGTACTCGTCTCGTACCAGCAGCTCGGCGTCGTCATCGCCCAGTCCACCAACCCGGACTTCAAGACCGACATCCGCACGGTGCACAACGGCCGCGAGGTCCAGTCGGTCGGCGCCACGCGCACCGTCGCTGTCACCGAAGGCGCCGGCGGGACGAACTCGACCGACGAGAGTACGGCGACCCCGGTGCCCGACCCGCGTGAGGGCGAGCAGTGGAACCTCGCCCAGATCAAGGCCGACCAGGCACATGCCGTCACCGACGGATCCCGCAGCGTCCTCGTCGGCATCAACGACAGCGGCGTCGACGACACCCATCCCGATCTCGCCCCGAACTTCGACGCCGCCGACTCGGTCAACTGCGTGAACAACGGCGTACCGGACACCACGCCTGGTGGATGGCGTCCGACGACGAGCATCCACGGTACGCATGTGGCCGGCATCGTCGCCGCGGCGCGCAACGGCATCGGGATCGTCGGTGTCGCCCCGGGCGTCCGGATCGCGTCGGTCAAGGTCGTCAACGACGCCGGTTTCATCTACCCGGAGTACTCGATCTGTGGGATCGTCTGGGCCGCCGAGCACCACATGGCCGTCACGAACCACAGCTACTTCATCGACCCGTGGGAATTCTGGTGCAACGACAACGGCGACCAGGGCGCGGTGCAGGAAGCCGTACGGCGCGCGTACGCGTGGGCCACGGACCAGGGCACGCTGTCGGTCGCTGCCGCCGGTAACTCGAACTACGACCTCGCCCACAAGACCACCGACAACGGCAGCCCCGACGACGGGACCGCCGTCCCCCGCACCATCGACAACGGCTGCCTCGACATGCCGACCGAGCTCCCCGGCGTCATCACCGTCGCCAGCACGACCCAAACCCGTGCCCGCAGCAGCTTCTCCAACTTCGGCCTCGGAAAGATCGACGTCGCCGCGCCGGGCAGCTCGGTCCTGTCCACCGTTCCCGGCGGCTACGCCAAACTGAGCGGTACGTCGATGGCCTCCCCGCACGTCACCGGCATCGCCGCCCTGATGAAGTCCACCCACCCGTGGTGGGGCCCCCGCGACATCGAACGAGCCCTCCAAACCGAGGCCGACGACACCGCCTGCCCCACCACCCCCGACGCCCGCTGCACCGGCACCACCGCCAACAACTCCTTCTACGGCGAAGGAATCGCCGACGCCCTCGACGCCGTAACCCGCTAACCCAAGCCGAGTGGGGGTCCACCGCCCGGGACCCCCACTCACCCCCAAAACTGACAGGTGCTGCACAGCCCGAGGAAGAGCTGACAGGTGCCGCGCCGCCCCAGCAAGGACTGACAGGGGATGAACCGGCTAAGCAAGAGCTGACAGGGGGCGTACTACTGGCAGCCAATCCACGCGCTGTTGCACGGGCCCTTCTGCCACCGAGCCATGCGCCGCCCCACCCGCGTCCATTTTTGAGGCTAACGCCGGGCCACATCCGGGCACCCACCGAAAATTCTGCCGATTGCCGCCGACGGACGGCGAGCTAACGCTACTTTCTGCTCGCGAACGCCGAGTGCAACTGCGAGGGCCGATTGAGCCCTCTACGGCGACAGCCGCGCAGGGCACCGCCCGTGCACGACGACGACCACACAGCGCGCGTTGTGATCCCAGGCCCACCTTCTGATTCGTAGGACCCGGCACCCGAGCCGCTGTCCCCTTCGCCTGTTGAAGACTTGAGCCGCCGCAGGCTTGGACAGGCAGAGCGTGCGCACTCGTTGGGGTACGACCGGGGTACGGCGCGCCTACTCAGATTGAGGGTTGCCGCCAGGAGGATTGTTGATAGGCCGTCGGTCGGCACCGGTCGACGGGAGAGTACAGGCGGCGGTATGAAGAAGTGGCTCATGAAGGTGCGGGCCGTCTTCGGACGAGTCAACGGCATCTCAACCCCATTTGGCGGGATCTCGTGGTCCGCCAAGCAGGAGAAGCACCCCGGTCAAGGCGGTCGCGGTGGAGCCGCAACGGTTGGGGGTACGGGACTCGCTGTTGGTGGACCAGGTGGCGGGGGTGGACCTAGCGGGGCAGGTGGTGACGGTGGCAGCGCTGAGGTTGGCGGTGACGGCTGGGCGTTCGGCGGCGAAGGTGGCGGGGCGGATGGTAGGGGCGGCCGCAGCGGGTACGAGTTGGCTGGCCTCCCTAACTTCCAACTCCCGGACGGTACGTGGATGTACGACATCGGCCGTGGCGGCGATGGTGCCGGTCAGGTCACGAGCGCTCCAGATCCAGATCCGGGCCTAGACGGCACACCGCCCCCATCTCTCTGATGGGGTTGTCATCAGGCTCAGTCGAAGCCTTGGCGGAGCCTGATAGCCATAGACGGTGTGGTCGATGTTGGCGCTGATCCGATTGGCTCGCCTCGATCTCTACCGCCGAGGTGTGCCACGAGTCGGCTTGCCGACTCCGAAGCGACGCGAAGCGCTCTTGATGCGTGCCGTGCGGACCGCACATCGAGCGGCCAGGGGAACGCGGCCAACTCGCCGGCCTTCGTCGATGCCGCCACCGATGCCGTGCTTGTCGGAGCTGACCAGTCGAGGATCGGCCGTACGCAGATGGCGCGGTGGAGGGCGTCGGCTAACAGGTCGCAAGCCCGGGGCGCCTTGATTCTTAAGAGGTCAATTGGGCAGACACGTCTGAAGCGTCCGACGGACGTGATGAAATGCGGCGTGAGCGTTTTTTCCATTATCGCTCGGACAGACCCGTCCGAGGCGGCGCACGGGGAGAGCCAGTTTCAGTATCTCGACCGCGTGGCAGGCCGCTATTGGGACCAAGTCCGCGACCTGATCGAAGACTGGTTCTCCCGACTGTGCACCGACGCTCAGAAAGATGTCAGGGGGCGTCTACGAGACAGGGACGACCGTCAGTTCACCGGGGCGTTCTTCGAGCTGTACCTCCACGAGTGTCTGCTGAGGATGGGCTACGCAGTGACATGTCACCCGAAGGTGGAGGGAACAACCCGTCGGCCAGACTTCCTGGCGCAGAAGGACAGTACGTCGATCTACTTCGAGGCACGCTCAACCTCGCTCAGCGACATTGACTTCGCCGCAACAGCGCGGCGCAACGCGGTATACCAGTCGCTCGATAAGCTGAACACTCCCAACTTCTTCCTTTGGATCGACGTGGTGCAGCAAGGCAACGGCTCACCGGGGGTTCGTCAGTTGCGACGCGATTTGGAGAACTGGCTCACTGGTCTCGACCCCGATGACTACGGCGAGGCGAAGCAGCGCGAAGACTTCGCCAGGTTCTCGTATGAGGAAGACGGCTGGGGTATTGAGTTTCACGCAATTCCCAAGACGGCTGAGGCTCGCGGGAAGGAAGGCGTGCGGCCGCTCGGGATCTTCGGCCCCCGCGGGGAGTGGCTGAACGACCAACAGGGAATCCGAAGCGCCCTCGCCACCAAGGGTTCGGCGTACGGCCAACTCGGCGCGCCATTCGTAGTCGCAGTGGCATCAAACAGTTGGTCCACCGATGATTGGGACGTGCGAAACGCCTTATACGGCACAGACGCCGTGCAGATTCGCAGGCTTGCAGACGGTACCGACGAAACCACTTCCATGCGCCTACCTGACGGGTACTGGTACGCTGGCGATCATTGGGCTCACCGTGGAGTCTCGGCGGTCCTTGTTGTGAAACAACTCCACCCTGCCCTCGTCGGCGGACAACAACAGACGATCTGGGAACACCCAGATCCGGAGATTCGCGTGGGCGCCTTGCCTATTTGGCGACGGTCCTTCGTAGGGCCAAACGGACACATCGAGTTCCAAACCCCCCAAAGCTCCCAGGCCGAGTGGTTCGGCCTAGGCAGTCCTTGGCCGGTTGGAGAACCTTTCCCCGAGTAGATCCCGCTCCGCAGCGGACGAGGCGAGCTTAGGGCGGTGACGTGGAACGCTGTTGATTGCAATCTGACTGAAGGACACATCGCATGGCAAGCGAACGACCCCGGCTGTCAGGTGGTCAGCCCGGGGTCGCTTGGTGGTGAGCGGGACGGGCGCGGATGCAGGGTCAGCACGCTCGCCCCGCCGATCAGGCAGTGATGCGCTTTCGAGGCTGGACGAATTGCCACTCCAGCCGGCCGTAGGTCTGAGTCGACATGCGAGGCGTGATCGGGCCGCGGGCTAGGTATGCCTCGACGCACCACGGGAGGAGGCCCACTGGGCATCGTCGGTCCGCAGCCCGGCCAGCGTGGCCTTCGTCGTAGCCCTTGAGCCATACGCCGTTGCAGCGGTTCTCCGCGAAAGCAGGCCAGGCCGACCGGTGTAACTGACGGTCCCGGGTGTTCCTTCGCCTAGTCATCTAGCCACTCTGCTCCGGTGTCGTCGCGGTGGTAGCCCTGGTGGTATCCCAGTCGGCAGACGCGCTCGGTCATCGGGTTGCGACCTTCGCACGGCTCGGCCGGCGCGCTCCGGAGCTCCGGCCATCCGAGTTCGTTTCGCTTCACGGGACGGTCACTGTCCCCCGACCACTCGACGCCACTGCCTGCCATCGACTCGACCATTGATGTGTCAGCCCCTTCTGCCACTGGTACCTTCGTGCTGTGGTGTTGACTCGCCGCGCCGCCCAGGTAACAGCACGTGATCCGGGTTTGGTGAGGCAGAAATGAGGCATCGGTGGGGCATCGGCGGCTCTCCCTGGCTCAGCGGCGTAAGTCCGTAGGGCTGAGCCAAGACGAGCTTGCCCACGCTCTTGGAGTCGAGCGGTCGACCGTGGTCCGCTGGGAGGCCGGCCGGACCGAGCCGCAAGCGTGGGTACGCCCCCACCTGGCGCGAGCGCTTCACCTGTCCGACGAACCGCTCGACGACTTGCTGTGCGCGGACGTCGGCTCGGATGCGGTGGATCGACGGGTCTTCGCCGGTCTGGCGACTGCACTGGCTCTCGCGCCCCTCGCTCGGGCGCGAATGGGCAGCCAGATCGGTACGACGCAGATTCGTCAGCTCCAGCAGCGAACCGCCCGCCTGCGACGACTGGATGACCACCTCGGCGGCATGGACACCTACGAGGTCTACACGAGCGAGATGGCGGCAACGGAGAAGCTGATCAAGACCGCCAGCTACAGCAGTGCGACAGCCCGAGCGTTGACCGGAGTGTTCGCCGAGCAGGCACAGATGGCTGGTTGGGCGGCATTCGACGCAGGCCGGTACGTCGAATCAAGGCGCCACTACACGGCGGCGCTGTCGGCGGCCAAGGAGTCTGGCGATCCCGGGCTAGAAGGCAACTCCCTGGCGTTCATGGCATATGAGAAGGCGGACACTCGGACTGCCGCCGAGTCGACACGCATCGCGGGCACCAAGGCGACGCCCCGAGTGCGCGCGCTATTGCATGAACGCCTTGCCTGGACCTACGCCGTGAGTGGGCAAATGTCCGCGACGGCGCGTGCGCTCGATGCCGCTACAGCCGCAATCAACGAGCCGTCACACTTCCCGGAGCCGGACTGGGTGTTCTGGGTTGACCCCCTGGAGATCGACATCATGGCCGGCCGCTGCTACACCGAACTTCACCGACCATCCCGCGCGGTCCCACTGCTGGACGACGCTCTTGCGCGATACGACGACACACACTCGCGTGACAAGGCGCTCTACAGCACATGGCTGGCTCACGCGCTCATGGACGCCGACGATCCCGAGCGGGCCGCATACGTAACGGAGCACGCAATCGACCTCGCGTCCGGCGTTGGATCTGTTCGCCCAGGAGATCGTCTGCGCGGTGTACTCAGTCGGTTGTCGCACTACGGCGGTCCCGAGGTGGCGGCCGTGCTCGAGCGGGCGCGCGGCTAGCCCTTCGTCGTCCGATCGACCCAGTCCAAGTATCTGGCGGATCCGGCGGTGATCGGGACGGCACTCACCTCGGGATTGGCCCAGGAGTGGTTCCCCAGCAGATGGGCCTCAAGTTCGGCGTACCGGCCTTCCGTCGTCTTCAGCAGCACCTGCCACTCTTCGCCTTCGCCGTACTGACCCTCGTGCCAAAAGATCGATACGACCGGCCCAACAATCTGGGCTCCCGCCGCAAGACCGGCACTGACCGCCGAGCCCGCGAGCTGGACCGCCTCATCACGCGTCGCCGTTGCCGTCGAGACCTGCAAGTAGCCAGACATGCCGTCGAGTCTAGGGCCGTCGCCTTCGCGGCAGCGGTTGGCTGGTCAGCCCGTTGTGATCAGGAGTATGCCGGCTACTACGACGGCGGCGGCGGTGGCTCGTTTGGGGCCGAAGCGTTCTTTGAAGAAGAGGGTGCCGATGAGGGCGCCGAAGATGATGCTGGTTTCTCGGAGGGCGGCGATGGTGGCCAGGGTGCCTCGGGTTTGGGCCCAGAGGACGAGGCCGTAGGCGATCATCGAGACCACGCCGCCGGCCAGGCCGGAGATGATCGCCGACCGCGGGAGGTTGAAGGTTTGTGGGCCGCGCCACAGCAGGATGACCAGCGGCAGGGCGAAGCCTTGGAGCATGAAGACCCAGCCCATGTACGTTGCCACCGGCATCTTGTGTACGGCGAGTCCGTCGACGACCGTGTACGACGCGATCGTCAGGCCGGTGCCGAGGGCGGCGAAGATCGCCGGGAGTTGGCTGCGGCCGGGGCGGCCGATGAAGACGATCGCGATCAGTCCGGCCGAGACGAGCAGTACGCCCGCCAGTTCGACCAAGGCCAGGTGTTGGTGCAGTACGACGATCGACACCAACGCCACCACCCACGGCGACGTACCGCGGGCCAACGGATACATCTGGCTGAACTGGCCGAGCTGGTACGACGCCAACAGCCCGCCGAGGTAGGCGAGGTGGATCAGCGCTGACGCGATGATGTACCCCCACGTCCCTGCCGGCGGGAGGCCCATCACGAGGACGGCGACTAGGCCGATGACACCCGCGGCCAGTTCGAACAGGGCCAGGCCGGCGACTCGGTCAGGTGCGCCGTGGGCCATCGCGTTCCACGTCGCGTGCAGAACGGCCGCCCCGAGCACCACCAAGATCACCAGCACGTCACCACCCTCTCACCACGACGCGAGCCGGTCAGGCAGATTATGGTGCCGTGGAGACCTCCCCCGAACAGCGCCTGTACGACGCAGCGGCACGGAGTCCGCGGGGTGAGGCGATGATCGCAGCTGCACGACGCGCGATCACCGAGGGGCTCGAGTCGGCTTCTCTCCGAGAGCTTGCCGAGGCGCCGCTGACCACCCGAAATCGAAGGGCACTTCTCCTCCGAGCGCTTGACGAATTGTCGATCCCTCGACCGGATCCGCGGGTACCAGGTCAGGTTGTCGAAGGTACGCCGTACGCGCGCCTGCCGACCGACACCCTCCACCTCGAAATCGTGGACGGGGAACTCGGACCTGAGGTGGTCATCCGCGTCAACGACGAGCTGATCACCGAGGAGGTCGATGGGATGGGGATGCACCCGTTCGACCTCCTCGTGCCCGCCAACCTCCTGGCCGCCGCCGGGCGGGTCGTGATCGGGCGGTGCAGCTGCGGCTCGGCAGGCTGCGGTTCGACCGAGGCTGAGGTCAGTCGAGTCGACGGTGTCGTGCACTGGGACTGGTCCGGTGATGCGCCCATGGAGCACGGCGTCTCGTTCGACGCCGCGCAGTACGACGTGGAGGTCGAGAGACTCGGCAACGACCAGGGTTGGGAGCGGACTGTGGACATCGGGGAGGTGGACATCGCCGGTCTGGAGCTCAGTTGGGCAGGTGTTGACTATCGGGATCCGCGGAAGCTTCTGGTTGCCCTGCATGCTGACGAGGAGCAGTTCCATATCTTCCTGCGGTTCCCGATCGACGCCGACCCGGATGACGTACGGCGTACCTTGCGGCAGCCGCCGAGGAGCTGGCAGGCGACGTACCACTCGTTGGTCGTCGGGCGGCGCGGGCGGCCGTCGATGGCGGGGTGGCGTTGGCGGTCAGAGGATGCCTGGGGGTAGTAGACCCAGGTCACGAAGGCTTTCAGCGGTTTCCACGATGGTCGTCTCGAGGGGACGCGGATTCCAACCGAGCACGGTGCGCGCTCGGGTGTTGTGGATGGTTGGGCGTGGGAGGTCGGGGCCCGGGGCTTCCTCCGTGGGTGTGGTCGCGCCGAGGCTGTTGTGGAGGAGTTGCGAGAGCTCGAGGAAGCTCGTGGCCGGATCATTGCCGACGGCAAGGAAACGGTTGCCAGCGGCATCGGGTGTGATCATGGCGCGGATGTGCAGGTCGGCTACATCGCGGACGTCGACCACTCCGAAGCGCGCGCGTGGGACGACCGTCATGGTCCCGTCGAGCATCATCTTGATCAGCTGGGTCGACGAGCGTAGGTCGGTGGTCAGCGTGGGGCCGAAGATCGCGGTGGGGTTGACCACCACCAGTTCGGTCGCACCGTCCTGCATGAGGCCCCAGGCGGCGCGTTCGGCGATTGCCTTTGACCGTGGGTACGGCGCCAGGCCCGGTGTGTCGGGGTCTGTCCAGTCGTCTTCGGTGTACTCAGCGGTGGGCTTCGGGGTGTAGCCGACCGCGGCGAAGGACGAGGTCAGTACGACGCGTCGGGCGCCGGCGTCTCGCGCTGCTCGTAGTACTCGCAGCGTGCCTTCGCGCGCCGGGACGATCAGCTCGTCCGGGTCCTCGGGTTGGACGACCGGGATCGGCGACGCGACGTGGTGGATCTCGGTGCAGCCGTCGACCGCGGCCTTCCAGCCGTCGTCGGACATCAGGTCCGCCTCGACGAACTCCAGATGCGTGTCGTCGGCACCACCACGGCGTACGGCGTCCCGCACCGAGGCGGCACGTGCCACAGAGCGGACCGTCGTACGGACGTCCGCACCATCGCGCAGGAGTCGCGCGATCAGATGCGTCGCCAGGTAACCGGAACCGCCTGTCACGAGTACCGGACTCGTGGGCGCCGGGCTCATCGGAGGGCTCCCAGACCGTCGACGACGTCGACGAGGCGCTCGATGGTTGCGGCTTCGGCGGCCTCGTCGCCGCGGTCGCGGGCGTCCCAGAGCGCGGCCTTCTCGCGGAGGTAGCGCAGCCGCGCCTGCTGCGCCGCGATCTCGGCCTCGATGCGTTCGGCGTGCCGGAGCAGGAGGTCGCGCTGTTCACCGGCGGCCTCGCGTCCGCGGGCGCGGTTCGCCAGGTACGTACGCATGTCGCCGATGCCGACGCCGACCGCGCGCAGGCAGGCGAGCGCTTCGAGCGTGTCGACGTCAGCGTTCTGGTACCGCCGGTGACCGCTCTGCGCGTCCCGGTCGATCGGGCCGATCAGCCCGACGTCCTCGTAGTACCGCAGCGTCGGCTCGCTCAACCCGCTCCGCCGCGCGACCTCCTGAATGGTGAAAACCGTCATGCCGCCACGGTCACACACTTAAAGCGCTTGAGGTCAAACAGGAAGGCCCGGGTGAATTCGCCCGGGCCTTCGAATTCAGAACATCAGTGCGCGGGCCGGGTCCTCGAGGATGCTGGCGACGTCGGCGAGGAAGGTGGAACCCTTCTCGCCGTCGATCAGGCGGTGGTCGAACGACAGCGCGAGCGTGGTGATCCACCGCGGCACGATCTCGTCGTCCACCACCCACGGCTGCTTGCGCACCGCGCCGAACGCGAGGATCGCGGCCTCGCCCGGGTTGATGATCGGCGTACCGGCGTCGACGCCGAACACACCGACGTTGGTGATCGTGAACGAACCGCCCGCCTGGTCGGCCGGCTGCGTCTTGCCCTCGCGAGCGGTGGCGACCAGGTCGTTGAGCGCCCGGCACAGGTCCGGGAGGGTGAGCGAGTCGGCGCCCTTGATGTTCGGGACGATCAGCCCGCGCGGGGTGGCCGCGGCGATGCCGAGGTTCACCGCGCCCTTGTAGACGATCTCCTGGGCCTGTTCGTCCCAGGCGGCGTTGACGATCGGCGTACGGCGGGCCGCCAGGGTGACCGCCTTCGCGACGATCAGCAGCGGGGAGACGCGCAGATCCTTGAACGCGCGGTCCGACTTCAACCGCTCGACGAGCTCCATCGTGGCGCTGACGTCGACGGTGATCCACTCGGTGACGTGCGGGGCGGTGAACGCGCTGGCAACCATCGCCTGCGCCATCACCTTCTGTACGCCCTTCACCGGTACGCGGGTGTCCTCGCGTCCGCTGATCACCGGTGCCGGTTCGTACGCCGGTACCGTGGCAACCGGCGCGTCGGCCGGGGCCGCTACATAGGCCTCGACGTCCGCCCGGGTGATGACGCCACCTGCACCGGTCGCCGTCACCGTGGCGAGGTCGATCCCGAGGTCCTTCGCCAACTTCCGCACCGGCGGCTTGGCCAGCACGTGCACCGTCCCGTTGCCTCCCGCGGCCGGCGCTGGGGTCGAGGGCGGTGCGGCGGGTGCCTGGCCGGTGCCAGCGGGTGCCGTGGGCGCGAACGCCGCGGGCGCCGCGGTCGCGGGCGCTGGTGGCGGGGCCGGCGTCGCAGCCAAAGCCGCGCCGGCTGTGCCCGGCGTGCCGACCGGTGTGGGCGTGCCGCCTGGGGTGGGGGCGGGTTTGCGTTGGCGGCGTTTGGATTCGGTGGTTTTGGGGCCGTAGCCGACCAGGACCGCGGTGCGGCCGCCGGATTCCTCCGGCTCCGGGATGGACGGGACCATGTCGTCGGCGAGCGGTTCCTCGCCCGCGGACTCGGTCTGGACCGAGATGATCGGCGTACCGACCGGGACGGTTTCGCCCTCCGGCACGAGCAGGTCGGTGATCACGCCGGCGAACGGAACCGGAAGCTCGACCAGCGACTTCGCGGTCTCGATCTCGACGATGGTGTCGTTGAGCTTGACGGTGTCGCCCGGCTTGACCTTCCAGCTGACGATCTCGGCCTCGACGAGACCTTCACCGACGTCCGGGAGCCGGAACTGCTGAATGCCCATCAGTACCCCATCACCCGGTCGACGCCGTCCAGGACGCGGTCCAGGTCCGGCAGGTACTCGTCCTCCATCCGCGACGGCGGATAGGGGGTGTCGTACCCGGTCACGCGCAGCACCGGGGCCTCGAGGTGGTAGAAGCACTCCTCGGTCACCCGCGCCGCGATCTCCGACCCGGGACCGAACGAGTACGGCGCCTCGTGCACCACGACCGCCCGCCGGGTCTTCTTCACGGAGGAGAAGATCGTCGGCAGATCGAACGGCGCGATCGTCCGCAGGTCGATGACCTCCAGGTTGCGTCCGTCCTCGACCGCGGCCTCGGCGGCCTGCAGGCACGTCTTCACCATTGGCCCATAACAGAGCAGCGTCGCGTCCGTACCTTCACGGACCACCTTCGCCTTGTGCAGCGGCAGGGCCGGCGGCGCGGACTCGTCCAGCTCGGCCTTCTCGTGGTACCGCCGCTTGGGCTCGAAGAAAACCACGGGGTCGTCGGACGCGATCGCCTGCTGGATCATCCAGTACGCGTCGACGGGGTCGCCGCAGGAGATCACCTTGAGCCCCGGGACGTGCGCGAACAGCGTCTCCGGCGACTCCGAGTGGTGCTCGACCGCGCCGATGCCGCCGCCGTACGGGATCCGGATGACGACCGGCATGGTGATCTTGCCCATCGACCGGTAGTGCATCTTCGCGACCTGGTTGATGATCTGGTCGTACGCCGGGAACACGAAGCCGTCGAACTGGATCTCGCACACCGGGCGGTACCCGCGCAGCGCGAGGCCGACCGCCGTACCGATGATGCCGGACTCGGCCAGCGGGGTGTCGATCACCCGGTCCTCGCCGAAGTCCTTCTGCAGACCTTCGGTGACCCGGAAGACGCCGCCGAGCTTGCCGATGTCCTCGCCCATCACGACGACCTTCGGGTCCTTCTCCATCGCGGCCCGGAGTCCGGCGTTGATGGCCTTGCCGAGAGTGATCTTGGTCATCGCTCAGCCCTCGCCTTCGAACGAAGCCGCGTACGCCACGTACTGGTCGCGTTGCTCGGCCAGTTGCGGCGTCTCGTCGACGTACACGTTCTGGAAGAAGTCGGTGAGCACCGGGTCCGGCAGCGCGAGACAGCCGGCCCGCAGCTCGGCCGCGATCTTGTCGCCCTCGGCGTCGACCTCGTCGAAGAAGTCGTGGTCGACCCCCGCGTGCCGGGCCAGGTACGCGTGCACGCGCTCGATCGGGTCCTTGAGCTTCCAGTGCTCGAGGTCCTCGCTGAGCCGGTACTTGGTCGGGTCGTCGGAGGTGGTGTGGGCGCCCATCCGGTACGTGTACGCCTCGATCAGCGACGGCCCGCTGCCCTCGCGGGCGCGCTTCAGGGCCTGCTGAGTGACGGCGTACGTCGCGAGTACGTCGTTGCCGTCGACGCGGACGCCCGGGAAGCCGAAGCCCGCCGCGCGCTGGTACAGCGGGATCCGGGTCTGCCGGTCGATCGGCTCCGAGATGGCCCACTGGTTGTTCTGGCAGAAGAAGACGACCGGGGCGTTGAACACCGAGGCCCAGATGAACGCCTCGTTGACGTCACCCTGGCTGCTCGCGCCGTCACCGAAGTACGCGATCGTGGCCTCGCCGTTGTCCGGGTCGCCGACCGCGTGGTCGCGCTGCTGGCCCATCGCGTACCCGGTCGCGTGCAGCGTCTGCGCGCCGATCACGATCGTGTACAGATGGAAGTTGTTGTCCTTCGGGTCCCATGCGCCCTGGTCGACCCCGCGGAACAGGCCGAGCAGGTTCAGCGGGTTGACCCCCTGGCACCAGGCGACACCGTGTTCCCGATACGTCGGGAAGACCATGTCCTTCTTGTTCAGGGCCCGGCCGGAGCCGATCTGCGCCGCTTCCTGGCCGAGCAGGGACGCCCACAGGCCGAGCTCACCCTGGCGCTGCAGGGCGGTCGCCTCGGTATCGATCCGGCGTACCAGGACCATGTCCCGATAGAAGCCCTTGATCGTCTCGTCGTCGAGATCGAACGAGTAGTCCGGGTGCTCGACGCGCTCACCTTCGGGCGTCAGCAGCTGGACGAACTCGACCTCTTCGGAGGCCTGGGGCGGACTGACCGGCGCCTCGTGGGGCGCGAACACTTCCGGGACAGGGCCCGGCACCGACTCACTCACATGCACTCCTCGGGTTCGAGCGCGGGATCGCCGCGACCGCAACGGTGCACGCGGTCCACCGGCTGTTGCCGGGTGAGGCTTCGCAGGCAGGTCCGCGTGGTTCCAGGGGTTGATGCACTGTTGGCAGTGGACCTCCTCACTGGTCTCACTCCCATCTTGCCGGACACCGTACAGACCAGGTGCCTGATCCGCTAACTGTCTGGACTCCGGCGGGTACGGCGGTACCGAAAACGGTCCTGCGGTGAGACACCAGTCCAACCACTGGTCCTATCGGTGCGCTCATATTACAGATTATTCGGGTGCCGACGGAACCTGTCACAAGTTGGTCTCGATCAAGGAGGTGCCTACGCGGCGGCACGGGTGCCCGGCGGGGGATCGGCGTGTGGAGCTGGCGGGAAACGGTGGGTTGCTGGCCGGATCTTGCTTGCGCGCCGCTGCGCGCGGGCCCTAGCGTAAGTATCGTTCATGTAAGACACCCCTGACAGACTCGAGGAGGGTTCGCAATGGCGGCGTCTGCCCCCGCCGGAGTGGTCGAGACCGGTTCCCGGCCGGCCTCCGGCGCGATGATCTGGACCGCGCTCGGGGTGGTGTACGTCGTCTGGGGTTCGACGTACCTGGCGATCCGGGTCGTGGTCGAGGCGCAGATCCCGCCGATGCTCGGGATGGCAGCCCGCTTCCTGACCGCCGCCGTACTGATGGCGGCCGGCCTCGCCCTGAAGTCGGGCTGGCGGCGGCTGCGGATCACCCGCCGCGAGGCGCTCGGCGCGGCCGCGGTCGGCATCATGCTCCTTGCTTTCGGCAACGGCGCCGTAGCGGTCGCCGAGCAGACCGTTCCCTCGGGTCTGGCGGCGCTGCTGGTGGCCGCCGTACCACTGTGGCTGATGCTGCTGCGGGTCGGCGGCGGCGAGCGACCACGAGCGCTGACCTGGGTCGGCGTACTGATCGGGTTCGGCGGCGCGGCGCTGCTGTCGCTGTCGGGCGGTAATACGAGTGCGAAGCCGTGGTCCGTCGCGATCCTCGTCGTCGGCACGATCTGCTGGGCCACCGGTTCGCGGTACGCGCCGCGGCTCGGCCTGCCGCGTGACCCGCTGGTGACGGCGCTCTACGAAATGGTCTTCGGTGGTACGGCGATGGTGCTGATCGGCGTACTGCGGGGCGAACCGGGGCGGTTGCACCTCGACCGGATCCACGGCAGCGGGTGGTTCGGGCTCGCGTACCTCGTGGTGTTCGGGTCGCTGCTGGCGTACACGGCGTACTCGTATCTGCTCGCGAACGCGCCGATCTCGCTGGTCGGGACGTACGCGTACGTGAACCCGGCGGTCGCGGTGTTCCTCGGGTGGCTGATCCTGAGCGAGAGCCTGACCTGGCAGATCCTGCTCGGCGGCGCGGTGATCATCGTCGGGGTGGCGCTCGTCGTCAGTTCGGAACGGCGGCGGAGTCAGTAGCACTCATCAAAGGAAAGACCCGGGCCCAAGGGACCCGGGTCTCCCACCGCTGCCGATGCGCGCGGCAGCGGGTCTGGCTGCCGGTCGCGCCCTGCCCCGAAAAAACACGGCACGAAACTCCGGCAATGGTTCCAAATTGTTCCGACGAATCGTGCTATTGCCAATTCGGCAGCCACCGAGCCCACCGAAACAATCTTCAGATTCACCGGGCCCATCCGTCACCCGCGCTGACTCAACGACGCATCTGCGGCCTGGTTACGGGCACTTCTGTCTCAACTTCCGCTCGCCCACATTGCTGTTTCATCAGGCATCCGACTGCCGCAGATAGTTGACAAAAAAGGTTGTAACCGGGTGTGCCAGGCGTCGTTACCACTAAGACGAATCCGTCAAACCCGAAAGGAAACCTGGCAAAATGCAGGTAACTCGCAAGATCGTCATCGCAGCTGCGGCGGCGACCGTTGCCACCCTTGGTGTCGCGAGCTTCGCGGGCGCCAACATGCTCGACGACGCGCAGAAGAAGGCGCAGGGCACGGGCCTCGCTGACTCGGTGTCGGCAGTCAGCCAGCAGGGCTACGGCAAGGACCACGCCCGCTGGTGGGGCGTCCACAAGGACGGCTCGCTGGTCGCCATCGACGACAACAACCTCGGCCCGTTCCAGGCTTGCCACAACTTCGGTTCCGGCACTGGCATCGGCGGCAACGTGCCGGCCGAGGACATCACCGGCATCGTTGGCTGGGGCAACGACGGCAACAGCGTGACCGCCGTCAAGACCTGCGAGCAGGGCAACGAGCAGAACAACCGCAAGTGGTACAAGGCTGACGGCCACGGCGTTGTCTCCGTGAGCCGCAACAACGTCGGCCCGTGGCAGGTCTGCCACAACGAGATCTCGGCGACCGGCATCGGCGGCAACGTCCCGCTGACGAACCCGGTTGGGATCCTGGGTCTGGACAACGACGGCAACTCCGTCGACTCGCTCAAGACCTGCGAGCAGGACTCCACGCAGAACAACTGACCCTCCCTGGTCAGTGATGCAGGACCCGAACCAGCCACCTCGGTGGGTTGACTGATTCGGCGCAACACCCGCAACACCGCGGCGCCGGGAGCAAGCCTCACTCCTCCCGGCGCCGCATCTTTTATGTCCACCACCAACCTCCGCCTGCCGGCTAGACGCCCCCGGGTACTGCGCAGTCGACCCGTCGTGCCGGTCAGCCGACCCACGCGGCGCTGGTCAGCCGACCCACGCCTGCTGGTCAGTCGACCCACGCCTGCTACGCGGCCGCTAGCCTCGTCGCTCCGCTCCTCAGACGCGGCCACTCCGCACGCTCCCACCCACCCCGGGCTCGCGCCCGGAAGATCAGCTTCCGGCTGGCGCCGGGCCGTTTCCGGCTGGCGCCGGGTTCTCCCGGCTTCCGCCGGGGGTGTTCGGCTACCGCCGGGGGTGTTCGGCTACCGCCGGGGGCCTTCCGGCTTCGCCGGGTTCTTCCGGCTACCGCCGGGGGTTCCGGCTACCGCCGGGGTTTGCCGGCTGCCGCCGGCGAGTTGCGGGCTGGGGCCCGCGAGCGACTGCCAGGTGTCCCGCCTCGGCTTAAACTGCTGTCAACGGCACGGACCCGGGTATCCCGTAAGGCGACGGTCGTCCCCCACCTCCGAGCCGCTCCGGACCACCCTCCGGCATCAACCGTTCCCGCCACGGGCCGTGCTTCGGCCCACGCCCTCGGACGCCCCAACACACCTCGGCATCGCCAGGCACTTCATCCAAGTGCCTGGGATGAGCACTCGCACGCGAGCAGCTCACAACGGTCGGCAGCGACGACAGGCGGACGCCCGCAACTCACGGCAGATGGATGCACGCGAAGCCACGCGCTCAGTAGCCACCGACGAACCTTGAGGCGCGCAGCACGCGCGGGACGAACCACACGCCCGGTCACCACCATCCACCCAGAGGCTCCCACCAAGCACTCGGAGGCAGGCGCGAGTGCGCAACTCACGGGGTCGGCGGGATCATTCGCGCAGTACGCGGGGCAACCACACGCGCCCGCTCACCACCAGCCGCTTCACTCCGAGCCCGCGCCAAGCACTCACCCGCGAGCGACAGCTCGCAAAACGCCGGCGGCAGCCGGCAGTACGCGGGCGGCAGCCCGCGCAACGCACGGGTGGGTGGGAGCGGGCGGAGCGACCGCAGTGAGGAGCGTAGCGACGAACTAAGCGGGCGCGCAGCACGCGCGGGACGTCACACGCCCCCGGTCACCACCAGCCGTCTCAGCCGCGGCCCAGTAAGCAGTACGCAAGTGGCGCGGGGAGCTAGTGCTGCTGGTGGGGCCAGGTTCGGGCTACGGTGAGGAAGAGGTTGTTGGCTTCGGGTTCGCCGATGGTTACTCGGACGCCGTCGCCGGGGAAGGGGCGGACTGAGACGCCTTCGGCTTGGACGGCTTCGGCGAACTTGACGGTGTCGTCGCCCAGGTCGAGCCAGACGAAGTTGGTCTGGGTTTCGGGGACGTTCCAACCGGCCGCCTGTAGTTCGCTGACGACCCGCTCGCGCTCCTCCACCAGGGCATCGACGCGTTCGAGTAGTTCGTTCTCGACGGAGAGCGATGCGATCGCGGCCGCCTGGGCGACGTGGCTGACGCCGAACGGAAGCGCGCACTTGCGGATCGCGCCGACGGCCTCCGGATGGCCGATCGCGTACCCGACGCGGAATCCGGCCAGGCCGTACGCCTTCGAGAACGTCCGGAGTACCAGCACGTTCGGGCGGTCGCGGTACAGCTCGACGCCGTCGACGACGTCGGGCTCCCGGACGAATTCGCGGTACGCCTCGTCCACCACGACCAGCACATTGGACGGTACGGCGTCGAGGAACGCGATCAGCTCGTCCCGTCGTACCACCGGGCCTGTCGGGTTGTTCGGCGTACAGACCAGCACGACCTTCGTACGATCGGTGATCGCCGCCTCCATCGCCTTGAAGTCGTGGCGGGCGTCCGCGGTCAGCGGGACCTGGACCGAGGTGGCGCCGGTCAGCTGGACCGCGATCGGGTACGCCTCGAACGAGCGCCACGCGTACACGACCTCGTCGCCGTCCGCGACCGTCGCCTGCAGCAGGTGGTAAAGCAGGGCGACCGATCCGGTACCGACCGCGAGGTCGCTCACCGGTACGCCGAACCGGTCCGAGAGCGCCTCGAGCAGGTCGACCGCGCCCATGTCCGGGTAGCGGTTCATCTGCGCGGCGGCCTCGGTCGCGGCGGCCAGTACCCCGGGAAGCGGCGGGTACGGGTTCTCGTTGCTGGACAGCTTGTACGTCGGGCGTCCGTCCGAGCGCTCCGGCGGACGGCCCGGCTTGTAAGCCGCGACATCGTCCAGGCAGGCGCGAAAGCGAACCTCGTTGTCAGGGGTCATGCCCGCAGGTTAGTCCTTACACCAGCCCGGAACCAGCCTCTCCGGAGCGACCTCGCGCACAGCGTTTGACTCCGGATACTCCCGGCCTCAAACTGACTGATTGTCGGACAATCAGGGGATCTTGCAATCAGATCTCAACGGTCAGGGAGGGTGTCATGGGTCAGCCGCTGGAGTGGGGGCGTCGCTATCTGATGGTCCGGCCGGACCACTTCCGGATCGACTACGTGATCAACCCGTACATGTCGACGCAGGACCAGCCGGACCCCGCGCTGACGCTCAAGCAGTGGGAGTCGCTGAGGCAGGCGATCGTGGACGCCGGCGGCGAGGTCGAGGTACTGGAGCAGCGCGCGGACTCGCCGGACATGGTGTACGCGATGAACCTCGGGCTGGCGGCCGCGGACGGGCGCGCGATGCTCTCGCACATGCGGTTCGAGCCGCGCCGGAAGGAGTCGCTGAGCGCGGCGGACTGGTTCACCGGGCACGGGTTCCGGCTGGACCGCGTCGGCGGCGAGGGCGTCGGGCCCCACTTCGAGTCCGGGGACGCGTTCGTGTTCGGTGACAGCCTGGTTGTCGGATACGGGCCGCGGACGGACGGAGAGGCGCTGAAGCACCTGGCGACCGAGTGGGACATCCGGGTCCGGGGGCTGCGGATCGCGCACGAGGGGATGTACCACCTCGATCTGCCGTTCTGCCCGGTGGACAGCACGCACGCGATGGTCTACCCGCCGGCCTTCGACGCCGCGAGTCAGGCGGAGCTGTCCGGGATCGTGCCGGATCCGATCGTGCTGACCGACGAGGAGGCGTTCGCGTTCTCGGCGAACTCGATCGTTGTCGGCGAGACGATCATCATGCCGGCGTGCTCGCCTCGCCTGCACGAGATCCTCACCGGCCTCGGTCTGCGGGTGGTCGTCCTGGACCTCTCCGAGTTCCACAAGGGCGGCGGCTCGGCGCGCTGCCTCACCAACCCCCTGGACTTCCCGCTGGCCGCCATCACCACCCCCGGCGGCGAGCTCATCCTCCCCGCCTGACAGGTGCCGGCGGGGGGTTACTTGCCGGTGGTCCAGATTATGTCGAGGGTGGTGGGGTTCCAGCCGTAGCCTTGGATCCATTGGAGGGCTTTGGTTTTGCCTTGGGGGCCGTAGACCTCGATGGCCAGGGAGATGGCTTCGGGGTTGTTCGGGTCGGACTTGGAGGGGGCCTGGGAGGCCTCGAAGCCGTCGCCGACGTACGGGAGGTAGGCCAGGACCGGGTACTTGGCGCGCAGCCGGTCGACCATCTCGTCGTAGTTCTTGCCGGCTTCGTGTTCGAGCTCCAGCTCCTGCTCGGGGTTGCGCTGCGCCCACTCGCGACCTTCGGGGCCGTTCGCGTACAGGTACATTTTGTAGTTGAGCGCCTTGCCGGAGATGTCGATCGTCTGGGTGTAGCTCTGGAACCCGGGCCGCGAGCCTTCCAGCGTGTGCTTGCCGGACTTGACGTTGACCTCGCCGTTCGCCGGGATCTCGTGGCCGTCGAGCCGCAGCGTCAGGTCGTTCGGGATCGACATCACCGTGAGCTTGGTGTTCGAGCCGCCGCGGAACAGCAGGACGCCACCGACCACGACGAGGACCACCACCAGTACGACGGCGCCGAACCTCAACAGTCCGCGGTTCTCCTCAAGCATTGCTCATCCCGTCCTTGCTCAGTTCTTCGGCGTCGTCGTCGGCGTGGTCCCGCCCTTGACCCGGAACACCCAGAACCCGTCCGGGCCGACACCGTACAGGTTGTCAGCTGTCGGGACGTGCTGGCCGAGGGATCCGGCCGCGGAGTTCCACCCACCACCATCGCCCCAGGGGCCGACGTACAGATAGGTGTGTCCCGGTCCGTTCAAGATGTCACCCGGCTTGTACCCGCCCGGTGGCTCGTTTTCCCAGTGGTCGTACTTCTCCGGGTGGTCGAGCATGTACTGCCGCTGGGTCGGGGTGTAGACCTGTGGGAAGTTCGGGTCGGCGCCGCTCATCCGCACCACCGTCGCGACGAACCGCCCACAGTCGGAGTACGGGTCGTCGAGCGACCGCCAGTTGTCCTTCGTGACGCCGTCGTACTTCTCGATCGCCGCGACGTACTCCGGCTTCGCCTCACTCGGGTCGACGCTCCAGTGCGCCTTCGGGCCTTGCGGCCAGGCGAGGTTCTTCGCGACCTCGGCGATGTTCCCGCTGCCCGCGCCGCACGGGTCCACCGGGGCCGAGGCGTCCTTCGGATCGGTCGCGCCGCCGCCGAACGTCGACAGCACGTGCCGCGCGTTCGCCTCGCGCTCGGCGTACGTCGGCGCGTTCGGGTCCTCGTGGCCGCCGAACCGCTCGTACTTGTCGGCGAAGACGTGCGCCGCGTCCTCGACCGTCGTGGCCGCCTTGAGGGCGTCACCGGCCGCCTTCTCCGGGGAGGACGTCTGGCCGAGGAGCTGTCTGTGCAGGAAGTCCAACTGGAACGCCAGCGAGGCGATCTGGTCGTCACTGGCGCCCGCGGTCCGCGACGGCTTGATCATCTTGCCGGGCGGGGTCCACTGCACGATGCCCCAGCCGACGTTGCCGGGGGCGTCCACCACGTCCGCCGGTTTGGTCACGGTGCCGGGCGGGGTGCCCTGCTTCCGGCCAGGCTCGACGCCGGACTCGGCGATCATGTTGCCGACCACGCCCGCCGCCTGCTCCTTGGTGTAGCCCTGGGAGACGAAGTAATTGAAGGCCTTCTGCTGGTTGTTCGCACCCGACAGGTCGCCGCCGGGGCAGCCGCAGGCATTACTGCTGTCGTCACCGGTGTCCTGGACAACGAACGGGTTCGTGTCCATGTGCGCGTTCTCGAGGTGGCCCTCGCCGTCCTTGTCGAGCCAGATCTCGAGGTGGAGGTGCGCGCCGGTCAGTCCGGGCGGGTCCTCGTCGCCGGAACCGGAAGTGGCGATCTGGTCGCCCTTCTTGACGGTCTTGCCGTTGCTGACCAGGACGTCCTTGAGGTACTTGTAGTGCGCCTCGGCCCCTTCTCCGAGCTTGAGCACGATCTCGTTCTTCGCGACCGAGGAGACGGTGCCGTCGGCAACCGCGTAGACCTTGCTGCCCTCGTCGACCTTGAAGTCCATCCCGGAGTGGCTGTTGCCGGTGTCCGGGTCGGGATCGGCCCAGTCCTGGGAGATCTCGTGCTTGTCGGTCGGCCACGCGAACGAGGCCGAGTCGGCGCCGTTCGCCGGAGACATGGTGCAGGCCGCCGCCTCGGCGTTGATGTTCATCAACGAGCCCAGCAGGAACACGAGAGCGAGCGCGAGCGCAAAGGCCAGCAGAAACGGTGCCGCGAGGAGCGGCAGCAGTTTCTTGGCACCATCCACGGTCTGCTCCTCACAGGCTCGAGTGGCTTCCGCGCCGGTCCACGGAAGGGGCGACCACGTGAGGAAAATGGTGCCCGAAAACCGGGTCATCGTGTCGGGAGTTATCCACATGGATGATGGGTTCGCTGGCCGGATGACTCAGTTATCCACCGTCACCGGCAACAGGGGTTGACTTCGGGCTGATCCGTCTCCGGCCGGCGAGCTGCACGCACCGGCCGGACGGAACGTGACCTGATAGGAGCCTGTCGCAGAGGCCCGTCCATGTGCTGTCCGCCCGGACCGGCGGTGCGTGCCGTCCCGTGTCGGTTCGCACAACGGAAGGACGGCTGTCTCTACGATGACAGACCCGATCGGCGTTACTCACTTCGACATCACCGACATCGCCGGATCAGGCGAAGTCGTCGGCGGGGTCGACACCCACTTAGACACCCACACCGCCGCCTGCCTGGATCACCTCGGCCGACTGCTTGCCCATGCCCAGTTCCCGGCCACCAACGCCGGGGAGAAGCAGCTACTGACCTGGCTGAGGGGTTTCGGCGACCTTGCCGTGGTCGGGTCGAGGGCACCGGCAGCTACGGCGCCGGCCTCGCCCGGCTGCTGACCTCCGAACACGTCCGGGTGGTGGAGGTGTCACGACCGAACCGGCAGAACCGCCGCCGCCGCGGCAAGTCCGACCCGATCGACGCTGAGGCCGCCGCCCGAGCGGTCCTGGCCGGCACCGCGACCGGCACACCGAAGACCCGTACGGGGATCGTGGAGTCCATTCGCGTCGTGCGTACCACCCGCTCCGGCGCGATCAAGGCCCGGACCGCCGCCATCAACACCTTGCGCCAGCTCGTCACCACCGCGCCGGAACCACTACGCGGACAACTCGCCGGCCTCACCACCGACCAACTCATCCACGCCACCTCCGCACTACGCCCCACCACCGATCTGACCGACCCGGTCCAAGCCACCAAGACCGCGCTGCGCCGCCTCGCCCGCCGCTGCCAGCACCTGACCGAGGAAGTCACCGACGCCGACACCCAACTGCGCACTCTCACCCACCAGGCCGCACCGGCCCTGCTCGAACGCTGCGGCCTCGGCCCCGAAACAGCAGGCCAACTCCTCACCACCGCCGGCGACAACCCCCACCGACTGCACAGCAACGCCGCCTTCGCGGCCGTCTGCGGGGCATCTCCGGTTCCCGTCGCCTCCGGCCGCACCCACCGCGTCCGCCTTAACCGCGGCGGCGACCGCCAAGCCAACACCGCCCTGCACACCATCGTCTTGGTCCGCATGCGCCACCACCAGCCCACCCGCGCCTACGTCGCCCGCCGACGCGCCGAAGGCAAAACCACCAAAGAAGTCATCCGCTGCCTCAAACGCAACCTCTGCCGCGAACTCCTACCCCTCATCACCCAAGCGCTCACAACCCAGACTTGACGGCTCCGGGTCTATAGGAGCATCAGGCCGGCCGCCGGGGCGGGGCGGGCGCGACAACCGGCCGGGTCTGGACGAGAATCCTCCCATGTACGAACGGCTGCGGGTGGACCGCTCGACCACGGTGGACCGGGTGGTCGACGCGCTGCGTGCCGCCATGTTCGCGGGCGACCTGGAACCGGGTACGCCGCTGCGCGAGCAGCCGCTGGCCGAGGCGCTGGGGGTCGCGCGGAGCACGATCCGCGAGGCGATGACGATGCTGGTCACCGAGGGGCTCGCGGTCCGCGAGCCGAACAAGGGCGTCAGCGTCGCGATCCTGCACCCCGAGGCGGTGGCCGACATCTGCCGGGCCCGGTTCGTCCTGGAGTCAGCGGGCATCCGCGCCTGGTTCGACGCCGACGAGGCGGCCCGGGAGCGGGTCCGCGAGGCGATGCGGGTGTTCGCCGCGACCGCCAAGGACGGCGCCGACCCGGAGGCGCTGACCGAGACCCATCTGGCCATCCACCGCAGCCTGGTCGCGCTGACCGGTAGCGAGCGGCTGATCGCGACCGCCGACTCGGTCACCAGTGAGGCCCGGCTCGCGCTGGCCCGGGTGGACGCGCTGCGGCAGGACGCGCGCCAGCAGGTCGCCTCCCACCGCAAGCTCATCCGGCTGCTCGAACGCGGCGAGCTGGACGAGTGCGTCGACGAGCTCCGGCGGCACCTCGCCGGCGCCGAGGAGTCGCTCCTCGAGGCCATCGCGATGCCGCCGGGCTGACCAGCAGTACCGTCAGACCTACCGTCGGACCAGCCCGTCCGCGGTCACGTCGTACGTCCGGGAACCGACTCGGAGGCCGGTCAGGCGGGCGTTGGGGTCGAGCTGGGCGAGCTGTGGATTCGCGGTGACGGTCCCGTCGAGGGCTACCTCGATGCCGAAGATGCCTTCCAGGACCAGGCTGACCCATGCGCCGGAGGACGAGCAGGACCAGTCGATCAGGTACGGGAACTGTGACGGCGCCTTCGCCGCGCCACCTGCCATCGGGGGCTGCGCCTCCTCGACGAAGTGCGCTTGACCGCACGGCCCCTGGTTCGCGGTCTTCGCAAGACCGGGCAGCCAGTCCAGCAGTACGTCGCCACGCCCGAGCGCGAACAATGCGCGCCCCGCGTCGGCCGGCCACGCCGGGTACGCGCCGTTCCACTGGTGGTCCGGGCGGACGCTGTACGAGGCGTCCGCGTCGTACGGCGACAGTGCCCGCATCCAGGTAGGTGTCTGCAGCTCCTGCTGGAAGAACGTGACCATCTCCGCGCGCTGCGACTCGGACATGTCGTCCGGGATCGTCGTACCGACGATGTTGAAGTCGTAGCAGTGCCGTACCGGTACGAGCGTGCCGTCCGGTTGCCGGGCGTTCCAGAAGCCCTTGCCGTCCACGTACAGCTCGTTGACGTGCCCTGCCTGCGCAGACGCCTCCTTGCGCAGTAGCGCCGCACGGTCCGAGTCACCCGACCGGTCTGCGATCTCAGCGGCCACCCTCATGCACCAGACGTTGGCGGCGTTGAAGCTCGCCACCTCGTGCACATAGCTGCTCACACACTCCAGCAGGTTGTCGATGCCGCCGTAGTCTGCCAGAGCGTGCTCACCACGCAGCCCGCGCCAGGCGGTCGCCCAATCGTTTACGTGCTCCCCCACCGCCTTCGGGCCAACCGCGGCGTCCAGGAACGCGTCGTCGCCGGTGAAACGGACGTAGTCACGCACCAGGCGAGTCATGGCGAAGTCGTTGACGGAGTACCAGTAGCCGACCGGTCCGCCGGTCAGCCACTCGGTGCCGAAGTGCTTGTGGATGTCGAGGTCGATCCAGTGCTCGATGTGCTTGCGCATCGGCTCGGGGTCGAGCAGCGCATGCGTCAGCGAGGACAGGCTGTAGTCCCAGATGAACGTCGTGGTCTGCCAGTACCGCGGCATCAACGTGTCGTACGTCCGCCCGAGTACGCTCGCCGGGTTGTCACGACGGAACCAGATCACGCCGAGGACGCCCCACCAGTACAGCTTCCGCAGCGCCTCGTTGGACGTCTCGAGCACTGGCAGCGATCCGCTGAAGCCCTCGCTGGACGGGTCGAAGGCGTCGGCGATCGCCACGTCCCACATGCTCTCCGCGACCGAGATCACCGCCGGTACGTCGGCCACGCACACGTCGAAGTGCTCCGTGGCCTCCTCCAACGTTCCTGCCAGCACATGTACATACGACAGTCGCGCCTGCCCGGCGCGGTCCAGGACAACTGTGGCCTCGAGCATCCCCCTGTCCACAGTGCTGGGTACGTCGAGGCCTTGCACGCTGACGGCGGATTTGGACGCCCCAGTGCCGACAACGCGACTGTCTACAACTGTCAGCGTATTGGGCTCGGACGGGGGCTCCGGGCGCAACCATCCGGTCGACGAACGGGTCGCAGTACTTGCCAACGAAAGCCCAACCTGAACCGATCGACCCGGTTGCCCAGCAATGTCCAGTTGTACGACCACGGCTGGTCTGCCCGGGGCGCAGGCGGTGGTGGTGCGTACCTCCAGCCCGTCGACTGTGGTCGAGCGGATCACGCGGTCCGGGCGCCACACGACCTCGACGGTGCCACCGTACGAGCGGGCCAGGCGGCCGTCGACGTACAGCTGGCCGGTGATCGTGTCGCCGTGCGAGTACGGCGGGAAGTTCACGCTGCGGATCGCGACCACGTCGTGGTCGACCTGGGCGGTGCCGAGGAAGTTCGTCAGCCCCGGCGGGTTGAACATGTCGTCGTACGAGTGCGTGAGGACGTCGCTCGCCAGGTCGGCGGAACGCGGGATCGTCATGACGGGTCTGCCCAATCGGTGTTCGGTAGCAGCGGGTACCAGTCCGGGCGGGCCGGATCGCGGTCGTACGGGTAGGGGCCGAGTTCGCGGAACAGTTCGGCGTACTCGGCGAGCTTGTCGCGGTCCAGTTCGACGCCGAGTCCGGGCGCGTCCGGGACCGCGATCGCGCCGTCGACGTACGGAAGCTTGCCGCCGGCAATGATGTCGTCGCGCAGATGGTGGTAGTGCGCATCCGCGGCGAACGACAGGTTGGGAACCACCGCACCGAGGTGCAGCATGGTCGCGAGCTGGATACCGAGCTCGCCCGAGGAGTGCACCGCGACGCCGAGCTGGAACGTCTCGCAGACGCCGGCCGCCTTGATACACGGACGGATCCCGCCCCAGAACGTGGTGTCGAGCAGGATCACGTCGACGGCCGGGTCGAGAACATTCGCGGCGAGTTGCTCGAAGTTCACCACGACGGTGTTGGTGGCGAGCGGGATCGGCGTGTTCTGGCGGACCCGGCGCATCCCGTTCAGTCCCCAGGTGGGGTCCTCGAGGTAGTCGTTGTCGAGGTCCTCGATACCGCGCGCGAACCGGATCGCCTCCTCGACGCTGAAGGCGCCGTTCGGATCGAACCGCACGCGATGCCCCGGGAACGCCTCCGCCAGCGCGCGGAAACACTCGCGCTCGTAGTCCGGCGGGAAAACGCCACCCTTCAGCTTGTGCACGCTGAATCCGTGCTCGTCGACCAGCGAACGCGCATGCGCGACCAGCTGCTCGGCGGTGCGGATCTCACCGGTACCGTCGTCCGCCGGATGCCGGAAGAACAGGTAGCTGGCGAACGGTACCCGGTTCCTGACCTTGCCGCCGAGCAACGCGTGCACGGGTACGCCGAGCTCACGGCCCTGCAGGTCCAGGCAGGCGAATTCAATTGCCGCTAGCAACTGAGTTCGGTTGTTGTACAGGCTCGCGGTCGGGTTGGCGAGCATCCAGCGCAACGCCTCGGTCCGGGCCGGGTCGTGGCCGACCAGGTACTCCTTCAGCCCGGCGACCGCGGCCTCGGCGCTCTGTCCGCCGCCGCCCATCTCGCCCAGCCCGATCAGCCCGTTGTCGGCCTCGACCTCCACGACGGTCCGCACGAAGCGTCCCCAGTGCGCCCCGTTGCTGTGCCGCAGCGGCGCCTCCAGCGGCATCGTCACCGTGGTCGCGCGGACGTCGACGATCTTCACTTCCGGCCCTCCGGCAGTACGACGGGAAGCCCCGCGGTCAGCCCACCGTCGACCTTGACGTCGGCGCCGGTGACGAACGACGCGGCCGGTGAGGACAGGAAGTAGATGACCTCGGCAACTTCTCCCGGCGTCGCGACCCGGCCGAGCGGATGCGACCGGCCCCACTCGGCGACCACCTCGTCGGTCGATCGCCCGTTGCCGAACTGCGCGGCCGACGTCCGCAGCATGGGTGTGTCCACCGACCCCGGGCAAACGGCGTTCACCCGGATGCCATCGGCGGCGTGGTCCACAGCCATCGCGCGGACGAGGCTCAACAGCGCGCCCTTGCCCATCGAGTACGCGGCGACGCTCGTCTGCGCGGCGTACGCCTGCACGGACGCCACCACCACGACACTCCCGCCGCGAGGAAGTTTCGGGACGAACGCCTGGCAGGCGAAGAACACGCCGCCGACATTGACGGCCATCACCTCGTCGTAGACGGCGGCGGGCGTATCGACAACAGTTCCGTAGCGCTGGACGCCCGCGGCACAGACAAGGGCGTCCACTTCGCCGATCTCTTCCGCGGCGGCTGCCAGCGCGGCCCGGTCGGCAACGTCTACCTGCAGGCCGGTGACCTGTCCATCGAGTGCAGAGATCTCGCGATCAAGGACGACAACGTGGTCGCCGGCGGCGAGGAAGCGCTCCACGGCACCGCGCCCGATGCCGGCGGCACCACCTGTCACGACGACTGTTCTTGGCATATGTGTCCTCTCAGAACTGACCCAGGGCGAGGCCCCGGGAGAAGAAGCGTTGGGCGGCGAGGAACAGGATGACGGTGGGGAGCGAGACGAGCAGGCCGCCGGCGAGGACGGTCGGCAGCGCGGCGCCGCCGTACGTGCTCTGCAGGCCGGTGAGGGCCGGCATGATTGGGCGGACCGAGTCGGACTGGCTCAGCGTGAGGCCGAGCAGCAGGTCGTTCCAGACGAAGGTGGCCTGCAGGATGAAGATCGCGGCCAGCGCCGAACCCGCCATCGGCAGGTAGATGCTGCGGAAGATCCGGAACAGCCCGCCGCCGTCGACCACCGCGGCCTCGAACACGCTACGCGCGATCCCAGTGAAGAAGTTCCGCATCACGAACGCCGAGAACGGCACGCTGATCGCGGTGTACACGACGATCATCCCAATCCGGGTGTCGTACAGCCCGGAGTTCGCGTACCCGGAGAACAGCGGCATCAGGATCATTTGCAGCGGAAATATCGTCCCGCCGAAGATGAACACGAACCACAGGAACCCACGCTTCAGTTTCAGTACGACGATCGCGTATCCGGCGGCCGCGCCGACCAGGACCGCGAGCACCGGCGCGATCACGCTGTACATCGTCGTCGACACCAACGTGTCGCTGAGCGCCGCCTTGCTCCACGCGTCCCCGAAGTTCGCGAACAGGTCGAACCCCGCCGGCTTCCAGACGGTCTTCGCGTCGTAACCGTCGACGGACTTCGACGCATTGACGACCAACAGATAAACGGGTGCCAGCCACAACAGACCGAGCACGATCAGCACCGCGGTCTTAACCCTGCTCACGGGCATCCCCCAACTGGTAGCGCAGGTACAGGATCGACGCGGCGAACGTCACCAGGCTCAGGAACAGCGCGATCGCCGCGCCCTGGCCGTAGTCGTTCAGCACGAACGTCTCCTTGTACATGGACAGCGCGAGGGTCTCCGACGACGTACCCGGCCCACCTTGGGTCATCACCCACACCACGTCGAACGTCTTCAGACTGCCGACGATCGACAAGCCGACAACCACCGTGGTGATCGGACGCAGTTGTGGCCAGAGATGAAAGCGGAAGAGCTTGAAGCCGTCGGCACCGTCCAAACGCGCGGCCTCGAGCGGTTCGCTCGGAATCGATTGGAGGCCTACGACGAACAGCAGGGCGTTGACGCCGGCGGCCTGCCAGGTGACGGCGATGATCATCATGATCGTGTTGCCGGGGCCTGCCTGCAGCCAGCCGGTGTGGGCACCCGGGAGCCCGAAGAACCCGAGTGCCTGACCCAGTGCGCCGTCCGGCTGCAGTACGAAGCCCCAGATGACGCCGACGGCCACACCGGAGATCGCGTACGGCAGCAGGAACGGCAGCCGCAACCAGGTGCCCCACTTGTGCCCGTACGTCAGCACCGCGACGAGCAGGCCGAGCGCGACCGGCAGCGTGACCATGCCGACCACCCACAGCAGCGTGTTGACCAGCGCCCCGACCAGGTCGGGGTCGCTGAACATCGCCTTGTAGTTCGCCAGCCCGGACCACACCGGTGACGCGAGCCCGTCGTAGGAGGTGAAGCTGACGTACGTCGTCCACAGGAACGGGAGGTACAGCAGCAGCGCGACGACAGCTACCGCGGGCAGTCCGAACAGCGGTGCCGCCCGGGCACCGGTCCGGTCCGGGCGTTGACTCCGCGCCCGGACCTTGACCGGTGACCGCTCGATCGTGGAGGTCACTTCTGCTTGGCCCAGTACGCGTCCGCCTCGGCCTGGATCTTCTGCAGGCCCGGCATCGGGTCACCCGGCTTGGTCACGAACGCGCCGAACACCTCCAGCGCCTTGTTGGCCACCGGCACCGGCGTCGCCTCGAACCACCGGTTGATCAGCCGGTACCCGTCGCCGCCGACGTCCTTGTTGAGCGCCGCCAGCCCCGGGTCCTTGATCTCGGCCTTCGGGTTGAACGACAGGTCGCCGCGCGAGTTCGCCCAGGCGGTCTGCGCCTGCGGCGTGACCCACCAGTCGGTCCACTTCTTCACCGTCGACGCGTGATCGCTCGCCGCGGCCGAGCAGACCGGCCCGGTCTCGAAGATCATCGAGGTCTTGGGCAGCGCGGGGTTCACGTTCGGGATGATGAAGAAGTCGTAGTCGGTGCCGGCCTTCATCTTCAGCGTGTTCAGGTTGCCGCTGAACCAGGTGCCGAAGTTCTCCATCGCGACGTCGCCGTTCTTCAGCTGCGCCTGCGGCTCGGTCTTCGAGCCCGGGTCGCTGAAGTAGCCGGCGTCGATCATCTTCTTCCACTCGTTCATCACGTCGACGACACCCTGGTCGGTGTACTTCGCCTTACCGGTGGCGAGTGCGTCGTACAGGTCGGGGTCCTTGCCCGCGAGCAGGGTCTCGAACCAGACGAACGAGAACAGGATGTTGGTCTGGTAGAACGGCTTCACGCCGATCGCCTTGACCTTGTCGGCGACCTTCAGCAGATCGGCCCAGGTCTTCGGGGTCTCGGTGATCCCGGCCTTCTTGAAGACGGCCTTGTTGTAGTACATCACCCAGTAGCCGGCGTTCAGCGGTACGCAGTACTGCTTGCCGTCGAAGGTGAAGTACTGCTTGAGCTGTTCCGGGATGTTGCCGTCAGCAACAGCCTTGGTCCACTGGTCGGTGGTCTCGGCAACGAGCTTCTGGTCCACCAGATCCTGAAGTTCCTTGCCGGTGTGCCAGGTGAACAGGTCGGCCTTCTCCTTGGTCCGGAACGAGGACCGGATGAACGCGGTGTACGTGTTCGAGTCGGAGTACCCGACCGGTTCCATGCCGACGCCGATATCCTTCTTGCTGGCCGCGCCGACCTGGGTGAACGCGTCCTTCCAGCCGCCCTTGTCGTTGTAGAACTTCAGCGAGTCGACCGGCTTGTCCTCGCCCTTCTTCGGCGCGGCGGCACCACCACCGCCGCCACAGGCGGACAGAGCCAGCGCTCCGGCCACGGCCAACGCCGTCAGCGCTTTCCGGTGAATCATGGTGTTCCTCTCAGCTCAGGGTTGCTGAAGTTTTTCGTTGATGACGGCAAGGACGCCGTCCAGGTGCTCGCGGGTGAGCAGCTCGGCCAGGTCGGGGTCACCGGACCGGATCGCGTCGTAGATCGCCCGGTGTTCGTCCAGGTCGGCCTGGCGGTCGCCGTGGATGTGCAGGATCTCCAACTGCTCCCGGGCGTTCACGACGGTCACGGACTCGACCACCTCGGCCAGGGTCGCGTTGCCGGACGCCTGGGCGAGTGAGCGGTGGAAGTCCATGTTCACCTCGGCCAGCTGCGCGTGGTCGCCGGAGGCGATCAGCTCGGCCGCAGCCTCGAGGTCCTTCGCCATCTGCTCCAGCGCGGTCTCCGCACGAGTCCTGGCGGCCAGTGCCGCAACAGGCGGTTCGATCAGTGCACGTGCCTGCAGCAGCTCCACCAACCGGTCAGGGCTCGGCGCCAGCGCCAGGGGGTTCGCCAGCACCAAGCGGCCGACGTTCGGACCCACGTAGACACCAGAGCCGTGCCGGAGCTCGACAGCCCCGGTAGCCTCCAGCCGGCGCAGGGCCTCGCGGACAGTCGGTACGGCGACCTTGAAGCGCTCCGCGAGCGACCGTACCGCCTCGAACTGGTCCCCCGGCGCCAGCTTGCGCTCCTCGATCAGCGTGAGCATCGACGTCGCCAGGTCGTCCAGCAGACTCCGCCGTACGACGCCTCCCGATGCGCTCACTTGGTCGCCGCCAGGGTGACCGAGAGGAAGCGCGGACGGTAGATGCTCACGTCGCCGTACAGCTCGTCACTGACCAGGCTGTTGACGTTGTAGCTCACCAGGAGCGACGTACCCTGCCGCAGGTCCGGGTGCTCGTGGGAGTTGTACGTGATGATGTTCCCGCCGGTCTCCGGGGTCTGGTACAGCTCGACCGGCTTCACCCACGGGCCGGTGGGCGAGCAGGAGAAGTACCCGAGGATGCTCTTGCTGAAGAGCTCCTTGGTGTTATGCGTGACCAAGAGGTAGCCGTCACCCCATCGGGTCACACTGTGCTCGTTGGCAACGCCCTCGAGTACCCGGGTCGACGCGGCCTCGTCAGCGGACCAGCCTGTGCCGGTCCAGTACTCCCAGGGCTTCGCGGTGAGGTCGTCGCCACGCACGCGGGCGACATGCTGGTACTTCGACGCGCCCAGGTCCTCGACTCCGTAGATGTAGGTGTAGCCCCGGTCGCGCAGCAGCCAGCCGGACCACTGCACGTTCGCAGCGGACGGGATCGGCGTCAGCGACTTGAGCTTGAACGTCTTGCTGTCGAAACGCGCCAGGTAGTTGCTGGCCCAGCGCCAGTCCCACTGACCCGTACCGGTCTTCTGGAAACGCAGTGCGACCACGTCGAGGTCCTGGCCGGCGTGGCTGGTCTGGGCTGCGCCGAACCAGTACCAGCCGTCGGACGGCGGCGGGACCAGCGCGGTCGGGTTGGTCGCCGTACCGCCGGTGACCGTCTTCAGGTCGGTGCCGTGCTGGATCACGAACGAGTTGTTGATGAACGGCGCCGTGGTCGGACGGCTGCCGTCCGGGTTCACCGGGCCGAGGAACGTGTCCGAGAAGACCCACGCCGTCCGGCCGCCGGGCAGCGCGACGGAGTACGTGCTGTCGGCGCCCGTCCAGCCCTTGCCGGTGTTGCTGTAGGCGTTCAGCAGGTTCTCGGGCGCGGCGTGCGGCGTCGTCCGCGCGGTCCAGTTCGTGGTGACCGCACCGCAGGTCGATGCGGCGGCAGGGACCGCGGGCACGGCAAGGCCCGCTGCCGTCAGGGACAACGCGAGAAGCACACCGAAGCGTCGTGACATGAAAATGATCAGATCACTTGGTCATTTTCGATGTCAATACCCAGGGTCTGATCAGGGTGTGTACGGAGCGTGCTTGCGCCTCGTGGGTGGGAGGATCGACGGCATGAAGAACTTGATCATCAGGTTGCTGGCGAACGCGGTCGCGCTGGCGATCGCCAGCTGGATCGTCAGCGGTATCACCCTGCAGGGCGCGACCACCGGCAAGCGGGTGCTCACGCTGCTGATCGTGGCCGCGATCTTCGGGATCGTGAACGCGATCGTGAAGCCGGTGGTGAAGGTGCTGTCGTTCCCGCTGCTGATCCTGACCCTCGGCCTGCTGACCTTCGTGATCAACGCGGTGATGCTGCTGCTGACCTCCTGGATCACCGGCAAGCTGGACGTCCAGTTCCACGTCAACGGGTTCTGGTCCGCGCTGTTCGGCGCGTTGATCATCAGCGTCGTCGGCATGATCATCAACGCGGTGCTGCCGGAGAAGGCCGAAATCCACTGAGCATGCGCGTCGAGATCGTCTGCAGCGGGAACATCTGCCGCTCGCCGATGGGCGAGGTGGTACTGCGCGCGAAGCTGGCGGAGGCGGGCATCGACGGCGTGCTCGTCTCCAGCTCGGGGACGGGCGGCTGGCACGTGGGCGACGGGATGGACCCGCGCGCGGCGGCGGCGCTGCGACGCCGTGGGTACGACGGGAGCTCGCATCGCGCCCAGCAGTACCAACGGTCCTGGGACCGGGACCTGGTGCTCGCGATGGACTCCGGCCACCTGGAAACGCTGAACCGGTACGGCGCCGCGGCGCAGTTGTTCGCGCGCGACGACGTACCGGATCCGTACTACGGCGAGGACGACGGCTTCGACGAGGTCCTGGCGCAGATCGAGGAGGCGGCCGACGCCTGGGTCGACCGCCTGCGCTCAGACCTGACCGAGCGCCGTCAGGCCTGACCGATCTCCGACTTCAGGCTGACGAACCACTCCACGCCGGCGTCGAACTCCTTGCCGCCGGCGATCCGCGGGAACTCGATCGCGCGCAACTCGTCGCCGCGCTCCTCGTCGTGGCCGACCACACCGGACTCACCGCGCAGTGCCGCGTCCACGGCGTAGTCGGTGCACTCCTTGATCAGTGCGAGGTCGCGGTCGTTGGCCGCGGCCGAGCGGGAGAAGTACCCGCTCTTCTGCACCATCGTCTTCTCGGCGCCGATCCGCTCCGCGAACTGCTTCGCGAACCACGCGCCCGGGTTGATCGTGTCCAGCTTGACGTGCCCGAACGGATCCCGCCCGACCTCCTCGCCGCGCGCCTCCATCTCGGCCACGATCGACGACACACCGGCACCCTCGGACAGGAAGATGTTCACGCAGTCCTCCTCGTCCATGACCTTGCGCAGCCGCTCCGCCTCGGCGTCCAGGTCGATCGTTGCCTCTGGCACGTACACGGCGTGCACCGACCAGCCGCCCTTGGTCAGGCCGATGCCCGGGTTCCACTCCTGCTCGTCGACCCACTGCTGGTAGGCCTGCGCGGTGGCGGCGGTCAGCCAGCCGCAGTTGCGGCCCATCACCTCGTGGACGATCAGCATCCGCGGGTTCGAGCTGTGCTCGGCGATGATGTTCTTGGCGAACAGCGCGCCCTGCTCGGCCGCGGTCCAGGCGCCCAGGCTCTGCCGGATCGGGACCACGTCGTTGTCGATGGTCTTCGGCAGGCCGACCACGGTCAGGTTGTAGTCGTGCTCCTGCAGGTACGCCGCGAGGTCGGCGGCGGTGGTGTTGGTGTCGTCCCCGCCGATCGTGTGCAGGACGTCGACGCCGTCCGCGACCAGCCGCTCGGCCGCGACCTGGAGGGCGTTCTGCCCGTCCTCGATCAGGCCGCGCTTGACCAGGTCGGCGGTGTTGGTGAGCTTCACCCGGCTGTTGCCGATCGGGCTGCCGCCGAACTTGTGCAGCAGCGCCGCCTTCTCCCGGACCTCCGGCGTCACGGTCAGGAACCGGCCGCTGAGCAGGCCGTGGTACCCGTTCAGGTAGGCGATGATCTCCACGTCGGGCGCCACTTCGGTGTAGCGCTCGATCAGTCCGCCGACGGCGGACGACAGGCAGGGCGCGAGCCCGCCGGCGGTGAGCAGGGCAACTCTACGGACAGCCATGGGTCCTCGGTCCTTCCGGAGTGTCTCTGAAATCGCCACCAGACTAGTGATGTGAACCACTCCGGGAAGTGGTCGGGTTCATCCTGCGGACAACGGCACGCTCCGCGGCGGTACCGGCGTGGAGACGACGAACGAGCTCGTGGTCTGGCCGTGCACCTGGAAGTTGTCCAGGACGGTTTCCAGGGCGGCGATCTCGGCGACCTGGACGCGGATCAGGAAGCAGTCCTCGCCGGAGATCCGGTGGCACTCGACCACCTCCGGCGTGCGCTCGGCGAGCGCGACGATCTTCGGGATCTGGTTCGGCCCGGGCCGCAGCCGCACCCACGCCGCGACCGGCCGGCCGGCCGAGCGCAGCCGGGTCGACGTCGAGACGGTACCCACGGATCACGCCGGACTCCTCCAGCCGGCCCACCCGCTCGCGGACCGTCGGCGTCGACACTCCGAGCCGCCGGGCCAGCTCGGTGGTCCGCAGCCGGGGGTCCGCAGTGAGCTCCTCGAAGATCCGAGTATTGAGCTCATCCAGAAGCTGACTTCTCGTTTCGGTAAGCAAAATGCCCTCCTGACCTCCGAACCACCATAGATCTACCGACGATCTGTTTCTACCGTAGTGGCGTGACAACCTCAACCGAAGCCCCCGCCCGGAGCGGTCTCGCGGCCGTCGCCGCCGCGATCACCGTCGTCCTGTGGGCCTCATCCTTCGTCGCCATCCGGCATGTTGGCACCGAGATCTCCGCCGGCGCCCTCTCGCTTGCGCGGCTCGGCCTGGGCAGCATCTTCCTCGGCGCGCTGCTGCTGACCCGGCCGCGTCCGGCCGTACGCCGCTGGCCGACCGGACGCGACCGGCTGCCGTTGATCGCCTGTGGGGTGCTGTGGTTCGGCGTCTACAACCTCGCGCTGAACGAGGCCGAACGCCGCCTCGACGCCGGTACGGCCGCCATGCTCGTGCACATCGCCCCGCTACTGATCGCCGTACTCGCGGGCCTCGGCCTGGGCGAGGGCTTCCCGCGGCAGCTGGTGATCGGCGGCCTGGTCGCGTTCGCGGGGATCGTGGTGATCGGTACATCGACCTCGAATGGGCGGGCCGAGACGTGGGGCGTCGTGCTGTGCGTCGTCGCCGCGATCTCGTACGCCGTCGGCGTGGTCACGCAGAAGCCTCTCCTGAGCCGCCTGCCCGCCGCAGAGGTCACGTGGCTCGCCTGCACGATCGGTGCGATCGTGTGCCTTCCGTTCACGCCCGCATTGATCAGTGACGTTCGCTCCGCCGACGCGGCAACCATCTGGTGGATCGTGTACCTGGCCGCGTTCCCTACCGCGTTGGGCTTCACCACCTGGGCCTTTGCGCTCCGGCGTACCAGTGCGGGTCGCATGGGAATCACCGTGTACGCCGTACCGGTCGTGGCAATTCTCCTGGCCTGGCTGCTTCTCGGGGAGACTCCCACGGCGCTCGCACTGGGCGGCGGGGCTTTGTGCCTGGCGGGTGTCGCTATCTCAAGGAGAGCTGCCTGAGCTGCTGGTGGATGCCGTCGTACACCTCGACCTGCGGTAGCAGGCGTTTCGGGACCTTGGTGACCACGCTGTAGTTGACGTCGACGACGTTCGCCAGCGGGACCTCGCTGACCTGGCTGAGCAACTGGTACGCGTCCAGCTTGTCCAGGCCGTACAGCTCACCGAGCCAGCGCACCATGTCGACCTGACCGGCCCGCCAGGCGTCCTCGAGTGGCCGGCCGGAGCCGACGACCGCGAGGTACTCGTCGTTCTCGATCCGCGGCCAGACAGGTCCGGGCGTCTTGACCAGCTCCACGACGAGTACGACGTTCATCGCGCCCTCGACCGCGGTACCGCAGGACTCTCCCTCGCCCTGGCGGTAGTGGCCGTCACCGACCGAGAACAGCGCACCTTCGACGTTCACCTTCAGGTAGCAGGTCGCACCGGCCCGCATCTCAGGCGTGTCCATGTTGCCGCCGAACATCTCCGGTACCAGTGCGGAGCGCGCCTCACCTGCGGCCGGCGCCACGCCGACCGTGCCGAGCATGGGCTCCAGCGGGAGCGCCAGCTCCAGGTGGCTGCTCTGTGCCTGGAATCCGACGGTCTGCTTGTCGGTGTCCACCTCGTAGATCCAGGTCCGCTCGGGCAGCGGGTCCTGCAGCGTCGCCGTCCGGTCCGTGCTGGTCAGGCCGCCGAAGTACGGGATGGTGGTGGACACGCCCCAGGTCCGGGCCGGGGTGAGCTCGACGAAGTGCAGCACCAGGGTGTCGCCCGGCTCCGCGCCCTCGACGTAGAACGGGCCGGTCTGCGGGTTCACGTACGGCATGTTGAGGGAGGCGCTGGCCAGGTCCGACGTGCTACGGAGAGTGCCGCAGTACGCATCCTCGGTCCACAGGCGCAGCGCGGTCCCCGGCTTGACCCGGCGTACGGGTGCTACCCCGCCGAAGGTCCAGGCGTAGTCGTTGGGTTCTGGGGTGTACTCGAGGACGTCCACACCCGGCAACTTAAGGTGTGCGTGAGGTGTTCGGCGAGGGATCAGCGGGTTCTCAGGCGATTCTCACAGAAGCGACCTACTCTCGGTGGCGGAACTTCTAGCGGAGCGGGGACTACAGATGCGGGTACTGGTGGTGGACGACGACCGGGCGGTCCGGGACTCGCTGCGCCGTTCGCTGGAGTTCAACGACTTCGAAGTGGTGACCGCGTCCGACGGCGCCGAGGCGCTCGCCGTGATCGGCAACGTCGAGCCGGACGTCGTGGTGATGGACGTGATGATGCCGCGCCTGGACGGCCTGGAGACCACCAAGGCGTTGCGGGCCGCGGGCAACAATGTGCCGATCCTGGTGCTGACCGCGCGGGACGCGGTCGCGGACCGGGTGGACGGCCTGGACGCCGGCGGCGACGACTACCTGACCAAGCCGTTCGCGCTCGAGGAACTGCTGGCCCGGCTGCGCGCACTGCTGCGCCGCAGCAGCACCCCCGGCGAAGGCGGCCAGCGTGGCGAGGTCCTGCAGTACGGCGACCTCGTGGTCGACGTCGACGCGCACGAGGTACACCGCGGCAACGTGGCGATCCAGCTCACCCGCACCGAGTTCTCGCTGCTCGAGCTGCTGATCCGCAACCCGCGCCGGGTGCTGGAGCGTGCGGTCATCCTGGACGCGGTCTGGGGCTACGACTTCCCGACCACCGCCAACTCGCTCGAGGTCTACATCGGGTACCTGCGCCGCAAGACCGAGGTGAACGGTCTGCCGCGGCTGATCCACACCGTCCGCGGCATCGGCTACGTGCTGAGGGACACCCCACCGTGAGCCAGCAACACCCCCAGGATTTTCCGTCGTACACCGGTGCGCCACCGCCGCAACCGCAACAACCACCCGCGCCCACGCAACAGCCGACGCAGCAGCCGACGCAGCAGGCAGCGCCCGGTCAGCCTGTTGCGAACGGCAACGGCAGCCGGGTGGCGGCGACGGCCGCCCGGACCCAGAACTGGTGGAACGAGACCCTCCACAAGCTGAGCCTGCACGCCCGCGTGACCCTCCTCGCCGCGGTTGCGGTCGGCCTGGCGGTGGCGATCGTCAGCATCGCGGCGTACATCACCGTCCGCCAGCAGATGTACCAGAACCTCGACAACAGCTTGTCGCAGCGCGTCGTGCAGGCGTCCCGCAACGGCGTCCTGACCAACCTCGAGAACCTGCGGCGGGCTTCCGCGGACGCGCTCGGCCTCAGCGACATCCGAGTCGGGGTGCTGAGCGCCAACGGCGATCAGTACGGCGCTCAGAACAGCCCACTCCCCCCGATGGGGCAATCCGAACTGCAGGTCGCCACCGGAAACAGGAGCTCCAGCCTGCGGACCGTCGGCGCCCGCAACGGTGGTTCACACTTCCGGGTGGTGGCGGTGCCCGCCAAGTTCTGTCCGGTCGGGTTCAGTGACCAGTGCCAGGACGATGCGGACTTCCTCCAACCAGGCGCGCTGGTGGTTGCGCAGTCGTTGGGGCCCATCGATCAGACATTGCACAACCTCGGGATCGTGTTGTGGGCGTTCGGGCTGATCGGTGTGATCGGGGCCGCTCTGGCCGGCAACGCGGTAGCCCGCTCGGGTCTGCGTCCGTTGGCGCGACTGACCGGGGCGGCCGAGCACGTCGCCGCGACCGAGGACCTGAAGCCGATCCCGGTCAGCGGTACGGACGAGATCTCCCGCCTCGCGATGGCGTTCAATGCGATGCTGCACGCACTCGCGCAGTCCCGGGACCGGCAGCGCCGGCTCGTCGGCGACGCGGGGCACGAGCTGCGGACGCCGCTCACCAGCGTCCGGACGAACCTCGACCTGCTCGCCCAGGCGGACAAGCGTGGCGGGCTCCGTGCGGAGGATCGGCAGCAGCTGCTGGACGACGTACGCGCCCAGATGGACGAGCTGACCCAGCTGATCGGCGACCTGACCGAGCTGGCACGCGACACTCCGCAGGTCCGCAACGCGGAGCTGATCGAGCTTTCCAACGTGGTCGAGGACGCCGTTATCAAGGTACGGCGACGCGCGCCCGGCCTCGAGTGGGACGTGCAGTTGTCGCCGTTCCCGGTCTGGGGTGACGAGCGCTTGCTGGGACGTGCCGTGACGAATCTGCTCGACAACGCGGCGAAGTACAGCGTCCCGGAGGGCGCGGAGCAGCGCACCGACGGCCTGCCCATCGGCCACGTCACGGTACGCCTGCAGGACGGCGTACTGACCGTGACCGACTCCGGCCCCGGAATCGCCGACGCCGACCTGCCGCACGTCTTCGACCGCTTCTACCGCTCCAGCGAGGCCCGCAGCCGCCCGGGCTCAGGTCTCGGCCTGGCCATCGTCAAGCACGCGGCAGAACAACACGGCGGCATGATCTACGCCCGCAACGCCCCCGGAGCCGGCGCCCAGTTCACGCTCTGGCTGCCCCACGCCGCAACGCAGACCCGCTGATCGTTCCTGACCGCAAGCTGACAGGTCCTTCAGAGGATCTTCATCGAGTTCTTCGGCGGCTCCGAGCGGATCTTCAGGCCCTTTTAAGGTCCGGCCGACAAAGTACGGGACATGACCGAGAACCAGCCGCAGCAGCCGCAGCAGCAACCCGGCCCGAACGCACAGGGACAGCAAGGGCCGGAGCGGACGCAGCAGTTGCCGATGTACGGGCAGCATCAGCAGCAGCAGTACGCGCCGCAAGGCGGGCAGCCGCGGCTGGACTCGGGGCCGCAGGGGCAGCGGCCGGGACAGTACCCCTCAGGTGGGGGCGCTTACCCGCAGTTCGGGGCGCCGGGGACGCATCAGGGGACGTCTCCCGCCCCGGGCTGGCCGCTCGGACCCCAGCAGGCCACTGCCACCGCTCCGAAGCAGAAGCGCCGCCTCGGACTGGCCGCGGTAGCGCTCACCGCGCTCCTGGTCGGTACGGCGGGCGGCGTCGGCGGTGCGGCGGTCTACTCGGCCAGCAACGACCACAGCACCAACACGCCGTCGGTGACCGCGCCGCTCAACGGCAACCAGGCCGCGCCTGCGTCGGCACCTGACGGCTCGGTGCAGAGCGCCGCCGCGAAGGTCCTGCCGAGCGTGGTGAAGATCGCGGTCGCGACCAGCCAGGGCCAGGCGACCGGGTCCGGCATCGTGATCAGCAAGGACGGCCTGATCGTCACCAACAACCACGTGGTCTCCGGCGCCGGGCAGGACGCGTCGCTGACCGTCGTACTCAACGACGGCCGCACGATACCGGCGACGGTCAAGGGCACCGACCCGCTCACCGACCTCGCGGTCATCCACGCGAACGCGACCGATCTGACGCCTGCCACGCTCGGCCAGAGCGGCAAGCTCGCGGTCGGCCAGGGCGTGGTGGCGATCGGTTCGCCGTTCGGTCTCGAGTCGACGGTGACGAGCGGGATCGTCTCGGCGCTGAACCGCCCGGTGACGTCGGGCGACGAACAGCAGGACAGTACGACGGTCTTCCCAGCCATCCAGACGGACGCCGCGATCAACCCGGGTAACTCGGGCGGCGCCCTGATCGACCTCGCCGGCCAGGTGGTCGGTATCAACAGCGCGATCAAAACCGCCGGCGGATCGGGACAATCCGAAGGCGGGAACATCGGCCTGGGGTTCGCGATCCCGATCGACCAGGCCAAGCCGATCATCGACGAGCTGGTGGCCAAGGGCAAGGCCACGCATGCGCGGCTCGGTGTGACGGTCGGTGACGCGCAGTCCTCCGACGGGCTCACGAACGGAGCACGCCTCGGCGAGGTCACGTCCGGCGGTGCGGCGGACAAGGCCGGCCTGCAGTCAGGTGATGTGGTCACCGCTGTGGACGGCAAGGCGATCGCGTCAGGGGACGCGTTGGTCGCCGCGGTCCGCTCGCACCGCCCGGGCGATCAGGTCAAGCTCAGCATCACCCGCAACGGCAAGGCCATGACCATCACCGCCACCCTCGGCTCCGACAACGGGAACCCAACCGGCTGACGGAGCGTCTCACCTAGGACCGGACTGCGCCGCCCACCGAGCGGCGCAGTCCGTTCGTCATCCACTAGGTTCGCGGTATGAACCTGCGTGACAAGCGGCCGCCGATCGTGGCTGATGAGCGGACTCAGTTGGTCGGGTGGCTGGATCTGCAGCGGATGCTGGTACGGCGGAAGCTCGAAGAGTTGCGGCCCGAGGACGAGTACCGGGCGGTGCTGCCGCAGTCGCCGTTGATGACTCCGGCCGGGCTCGTGTCGCACATGCGGTGGACCGAGCACTGCTGGTTCAACGTGATCTTCCTGGGCGAGCCGGAGTCGAGCAACCCGCAGTTCCAGGACGAACCGGAGAGCGCCGACATGCGGGTGGAGGGCGTACCGCTGACTCAGCTGCTGGACGAGTTCGAGGCGCAGTACGCGGAGTCGAACCGGATCACTGCGGCGCATTCGCTGGACGACGTCGGGAAGGACCCGGAGTACCAGCCGTCGCTGCGGTGGATCCTGATCCACATGGTCGAGGAGACCGCGCGGCACGTCGGGCACCTGGATGCGATGCGTGAGTTGCTCGACGGTGAGACCGGGTATTACTAGAACCTGTGGAGATCCATCGCGCGGGCGAGCGGTTCCGGACGTCTGAGGAGTGGCTGGACTCGCGGCATTCGTTCTCGTTCGGGGCGCACTACGACCCGGCGAATGTCGGGTTCGGGTTCCTGGTGGCGCACAACGACGAGACGGTTGCTCCGGGCACCGGGTTCGGGACGCATCCGCATCAGGATCTCGAGATTGTCACCTGGGTACTGCGGGGCGCACTGGCACACCGGGATTCGCAGGGCAACAGCGGTGAGGTGCATCCCGGTCTCGCTCAGCGGATGACGGCCGGGTCCGGGATCCAGCACTCGGAGTGGAACGACGGGGCCGAGCCGGTGCACTACGTGCAGATGTGGGTCCGGCCGGACCGGTTCGACCTGCCGCCGTCGTACGAACAGGCGGAGCTCGACCTGTCCACCGGTGAGCTCGTCCCGGTGGTGTCGGGTCTCGCGAAGCATTCGACGTCCACCGCGATCCGGATCAACCAGCCCGCCGCCGGGATGTCCGTCGCGCGACTGGCTCCGGGCGGTGCGATCACGCTGCCCGCAGCGCCGTACCTGCATGTCTTTCTCGCCACCGGTACGGCGACCCTCGACGGCGTCGAGCTCGGGACGGCGGACGCCGTACGGCTGACCGACGAGGGCGGGCAGCTGACCGCGGGACCTGCCGGGGCCGAGGTGCTCGTCTGGGAGATGTACTAGTCGACCTGCTCGCTCATCGTCCATACGTGCCGGAGGGACTGGCCGGCGACGCCCTCGGGGTTCTGGGCGAAGCCCTCGACGAACTGGCTCATATGTTGCTGCCAGCGCTGGTCGGTCGGGTTGTCTTTCAGGTACGCGAGTGCGGCCTCGAAGTCGTCGGCCTCGACCAGGTGGAACAGGTCCCGGCCGCTGCGCCAGATCGACCAGTCCCTGATCCCGGCGGTGTGCATCACCGTGATCAGTTCCGGCCAGACGCGGGCGTGCTCGGACTCGTAGGCCTCTTCGGTCCCGGGGATCAGGCGGCTGTGCAGCGCAAGGCGGGTCACAAACGAGCAGAATACGCCGCCGACGGCGCCCCGTGGAACGCGGTTCCAGATGGCGGCAGCCCGATACGCGCCCCGACTTGCTTCCGATTCACGCATCCTCTCCGGCCAACTCCTGAGCGGGACCGGGCGTCGTACTTGGGTAGGTTGAGTAGGTTCCGAGAGGTAGCCACACGCCGAAGGCCGTGTCCCGGTGTCCATCCGTCGTCGTGCGAGAGTTGAGAACGTGAAGCGAACCACTGCGATCGTGTGCCTGAGTAGTCTGCTGATCACCGCTGGTTGTTCGGACAGCAAGTCCGGTGGCGGGAAGTCCGGGAACGACGAGCAGAAGGCGTCCGGCGCGGTCATCAAGCAGTTCGCCGACGCCTGGGTGCAGGCCTGGGCGCCGAACGGGAAGCCGGACGCGGCCGGGGCGCTCACCGACAACCCGACCGTGTTCGCGAAGCGCCTCGACGACGTGGACACCGCGCTGGTCGCGAGCACCGTGACGGTCACCCCGCAGGACGTCCCGAAGTGCTCCGACGGCAACAACTGCACCCAGAACCTCGCGGTCGAAGCGCAACTGCGCGGCATCGGCACGATGAAGTGGACGAGTACGGCGACCGCGGTGAAGACCGGCGGCAGCTGGAAGATCAAGGCCTCCGGCGACACCATCTACCCGGGCCTCGGCGACAACAACTATCTGAAGCGGGTCCGCGCGCTGCCGGCCCGGGCCTCGATCCTCGACCGCAACGGCGTCGCGCTGACCGCGAACCGGCAAGTCGTGATCGTCGGCGTCGCATCCGGTACGAAGGCGACCGCGGCGACGTACGCGGCGTTCACGAAGTACCTCCAGGTCGACGGTGCGAAGCTGGCCGCGCGGGCGAAGGCGGCACCGGCCGGGCAGTTCGTGGACGCGATCACCATCCGCGCCGAGGAGTGGGAGGCGCTGCGGCCGAAGATGCAGGCGCTGCCGGGCGTTCTGACGATGGGCGGTACGCAGTCGCTGCCGCCGACCGCGACGTTCGCGAAGTCGATCCTCGGCACGATGAAGACCGCGACCGCGGACACGCTGAAGAACGCGGGCCCGACGGCGTCGGCGCAGGACCAGGTCGGGACGACCGGGCTGCAGTACGCGTTCCAGCAGCAGCTCGCCGGTACGCCGGGCGGCACGGTGACGCTGCGGGACGGCAAGACCAAGATGACGATCAAGACCGTCTTCACCCAGAAGGGCACCGCCGGGCAGCCGGTGAAGACGACGCTCGACACCAACATGCAGAAGGCGGCCGAGGCCGCGCTGGCGGCGAGCAAGCTGCCCGCGTCGCTGGTCGCCGTCCAGGCGTCCACCGGTCAGATCCTGGCCGCGGCGAACGGCCCGCAGCCGACCAGCTACAACCGCGCCTTCCAGGGCCGGTACGCGCCCGGTTCGACGTTCAAGATCGTCACCTCGGCGGCGCTGCTCGGTGCCGGTGAGACCACGACGACGCCGCTGCCGTGTACGCCGACGATCAACGTCTTCGGCAAGACCTTCAAGAACTACGACGGTCTGACCGCGTACGGCACCGGCACGATGCAGAAGGCGTTCAACGAGTCCTGCAACACCGCGTTCATCTCGCAGCACGCGAAGCTGCCGAAGGACGGGATGACCAAGGCGGCGGCGATGTTCGGCATCGGGCGCGACCTCGGCCTGTCGCTGTCGGCGTACGGTGGTCAGGTCCCGCTGCCGAAGGACGACGTCGAGGAGGCCGCGTCGATGATCGGCCAGGGTACGGTGACCGCCAGCCCGCTGGCGATCTCGCTGGTCGCGGCGACGGTCGACCACGGTACGGCGATGAAGCCGGTACTGGTACCGGGCAAGGACGCGGCCGGTCCGGCGGCGTCTCCGTTGCCCGCGGCAACTGTTGCGGCGCTGCGGACGTTCATGCGCACGACGGTGACGGGCGGTACGGCGAAGGTGCTGGCCGGCAACGGCGCGGTCGCGGCGAAGACCGGTACGGCCGAGGTCGTCGTCGGCGGCAAGGTCACCACGAACGCGTGGATGGCCGGCTACCGCGGTGACGTCGCGTTCGCGGTCATCGTCGAAGGCGGCGAATCCGGCTCCCACACCGCCGGCCCCCTCCTGAAAACCTTCCTCTCCAGCTTCAAGTGATCAGCGGCGTACGGCGATCACCGTGCCCTGGGCCAGTGCGCACAGGGTTTCGGTGTCGCCGTTGACGGTGCTGAGTTCGCAGGTGCACGTCGCCTGGCGGGTGGTCGAATGGGCGACCTTGGCAACGGCCCGCAGTACGGCGCCCTGCGCCGGACGCAGGTAGTTGATGGTGAACCCGCCCGTCAGCACCTCGGGCCCGAGCGCCGTACCGCCCGCGAACGTGAGCGCGTTGTCGGCCGCATAACTCAGCACTCCCCCGTGGAGAAACCCGTTCTGCTGCTGAAGGTCCTCGCGAATGTCGAGCTCCAACGTCGCCCCACCATCCCCGAACGCGGTCACCCGCGCCCCGACCAACACACTGAACGGCTGCGTCGCCAACAACTTCTGAGCCACCTCGAGCGTCAACTCCATGCCGCTCAGCCTAGAGTCGCGGCAATCATGCCGGCCGGCGAGGAGGAGTGCCGGCGGCGCGGGTACAGCCAGCTGGACCTGAACGTGTTCGGTGACAACCGTACGGCGATCAATCTGTACGACTCGCTCGGCTACGTCGTGACGTCGCAACAGATGCGCAGAGCCTCTAGGCGAATCGTCTGATCAGCTCCGCGAACCGCGCCGGCTGGTCCAGGGGGATCAACGTGTAGCTGTCCTCGATCAGTGCGAGCTCGGCATTGGGCAGCAGCGAGGCGAGGCGGCGCCCGTGGTCGAGCGGCATCACCCGATCGTCGGCCGCCCACACGACGAGCGCGGGCCGGTCGAAGTGCGCGAGCTCCGGCGCGGCCTCCTCGAGCACACGGCGGTTCGCGAACACCGCCCGCAGCATTCGGACCGTCTCCGCGCGGATCTCGGGCTGCTCGAGAACCGGGCGGATCCAGCCCGCCGTCGTGGCGTCGCCGCGCTTCGTCAACGACCCGAACGCGAGCGGCGACCGCCGGATCGCCTTCACCCGCAACTGTTGCATGAACGCTCCGAACAGCGCGGGCGGCAGCTTGCCGGACAGCGCGAGCGAGCGCCCCGTCAGCCCCGGCGGGAGGTTGTCGAACGCCTCGCACGACGCGAGCACGGCACGGCCGACCCGCCGCGGATCGTCCCGAAGGACGAGCTGGACAACGGCTCCCCCGGTGTCGTTGCCGACAAGTACGACGTCCTCCAGGTCGAGGCGGTCGAGGAACTCCACCACCAGGCGGGCGATCCCCGGGAGCGAGAGGTCGGCGTTCATCGGCATCCGGTGCGCGCCGAACGGCAGCGTCGGCGCGATGCAGCGGTGGTCCGCGGACAGGTCGGCGATCACGTCGTCCCACAACGACGCGTCCATCAGGAGTCCGTGCAGCAGTACGACGACCGGCCCGGTCCCGCGGTCGACGTACTGCACGGTTCCGGCGGACAGCTCGAGTTCGTTCATCGGTCTCCTCGATGGTTAGTATGAGAATCATAATATATGAAATTCATATCTAGGAGGAGAAGATGATTCTGGTCACCGGTGGGACAGGAACGGTTGGGCGGGCGTTGGTTGCCTCGCTCGTCGGGCGCGGGGCGGCGGTTCGGGTGGTCGGACGTTCGGTGGCGGAGGTGCCGGCGGGCGTCGAGCGGTTCGCGGCGGACCTCGGCGAGCTCGGCAGCGTGGCACCCACGCTGAAGGACGTCGACGTCCTGTTCGTGCACCCGCGGGCGGTCGGCGAGCAGGCGGCCGGGCTGGTCGCGCTCGCGGCCGAATACGGCGTCCGGCGGGTGGTGGTGATGTCGGCGATCAACGTCGACGACGACCCCGCGCTGCAGCCGTCACGGTGGAACGGCGACCGGAACCGGGAGGTCGAGGCGGCGGTCGTCGCGGGCGGGCTGCCATGGGTCGCCGTACGGCCGACGTCGTTCGCGGCGAACGCGATCGGCCTGTTCGGGGCGCAGGTCCGGGCCGGCGACGTCGTGCGGGCGCCGTACGGCGACTTCGCCGAGGCGTTGATCGACGAGGCCGACGTGTCCGCGGTACTGGCCGAGGTGCTGGTCGACGACAGGTGGGACGGGCAGCGACTTGCGGTCACCGGGCCGGAGTCGTTGACGCAGCGGGAGCTGGTGGACGTCATCGGTTCCGTCCTCGGTCTGCCGTTGCAGTTCCAGGAGGTTCCGGCGGAGGCCGCCGTACGGGGAATGGTCGCCAACGGTCTGCCGGAGACGTTCGCCCGCGCGCTGATGGAGCGGTATGCGAAGGTCGTGACGCCGGCAGCCACGGACACCGTCGAGAGGGTCCTCGGGAGGCCGGCGCGGTCGTTCGCCGACTGGGTCGGCGCACACCGGGAGGCCTTCCGGCGCTGAAACCGGCTGGACGACGCTTTCCGGATCGGAATACGGTGGGGACGGCAGCCGCACGTCGAAAGGACCACAGGGAGCGATGTCGCCAGCTCGTCGAGACAAGGGTTGATTCGAACCCAGCCCACGCGGTCGGACCGGACCGCGTAGCCGGGACGGACCTTCGGGGCCGCCGGCTGATTTTGCTCGGCGAAGCGTGCGTCCTGCGCTCTGCGCGTTTGCGCGTGGATGCTGCCCGGTCCTGACGTTCTCTCGAAAGCGGTGCACACCCGTGACGTCTGTTCACGCCCTGCCGCCTGTCATCGCGGCACATGATCTGACCAAGACCTACACCTTCCACCAGCAGCGCGCCGGCCTCGGCGGGGCGTTGAAGAGCTTGGTACGGCGTACGTACGAGACCCGTCTCGCCGTCGACCGGGTGACCTTCGACATCGGCCGCGGCGAGGTCGTCGGGCTGCTCGGCCCGAACGGCGCCGGCAAGACGACCACGTTGAAGATGCTGTCCGGCCTGCTCTACACCACCTCCGGCGACCTGCAGGTCCTCGGCCACACCCCGTCCGCCCGCAAGCACGAGTACCTGCGCCGGATCGCGCTTGTGATGGGCCAGAAGACCATGCTCTGGTGGGACGTCCCGGCGATGGAGAGCCTGCTGCTGCACAAGGACATGTACGGCCTGTCCACCACGGAGTTCGACCGCAACGTCAGCGAACTCGCCGACCTGCTCGAGGTCGGACACCTGCTGAACGTCCAGGTCCGCAAGACCTCGCTCGGTGAACGGATGAAGCTCGAGCTGATGGCGGCGCTCGTACACGGCCCGGAAATCCTGTTCCTGGACGAGCCGACGATCGGGCTGGACGTGGTCGCGAAGGCCCGCGTCCGCTCTTTCCTCGCCGACGTCAACCGGCTCCGCGGTACCACGATCCTGATCACCAGCCACGACATGGACGACATCGAGGCGCTCTGCTCGCGGGTGATGATCATCGACCACGGCCGGCTCCAGTACGACGGCGGCCTCGACGAGCTCGTCCGTACGGCGCGACCGCGCAAGCTCGTCCGCGCGACGTACGCCGCGCCGGTGGACGTCGGTCAGCTCGACGGGGTGACCGACGTCGAGGTGTCCGGTACGACGGTCGAACTCGAAGCGGATCGCGACCGCGCCGGCGCCGTGATGGAGCAGCTGACCCGGCTCGGACCGCTCGTCGACCTGGACGTCGCGGACGCCGACATCGAGGACATCATGCGCGACCTGTTCCAGCGCCGGAGCTCGCTGTGAAGGGCACGGTCGCACGGAACCTCCGCGTCGTACGGCGAATGACGGCGGCCGAGATCGCGCAGCAGTCCGTGTACCGCGCGGCCTGGGTGATCTTCATGGTGTCGAACATCTGCATGCCGATCATCTCGCTGCTGATCTGGCGCACGGCCCTCGCGAGCGGGGCGCGGTTGCCGGTCGACAAGCAGTACGTCACGACGTACTTCGTCCTGCTCGGCTTCGTCACGATGGCGACCTCGTCGTGGATGGCGGCGTTCCTCGCCCAGGACATCCGGCTCGGGAAGCTGTCCAGCTGGATGGTGCGGCCGGCGTCGCTGCTGACGAAGTTCGTCGCGAACAACCTGTCGGAGAAGTTCCTCAAGCTGTTCGCCTTGGTACCGATGATCGGCATCGTCTGGTGGATCTTCCGGGACTCGATGCGGATCCCGGCCGCACCGGGGCGCTGGGTGCTGTTCGCGGTCAGCATCCTGCTCGGAGCGGTGCTGGTGTTCACGATCGACATCCTGATCGCGTCGCTGGCGTTCTGGATGGACGACGTCAGCGCGCTCGTGCAGGCGCGGGTGATCATCGCGAGCGTGCTGTCCGGTGCCGTCGTACCGCTGGCGCTGATGCCGTCGTGGTCGCGCGGATTCGTCGACCACCAGCCGTTCCGGTACACGGTGTCGTTCCCGGTGGAGGTCGTCGCGGGGCAGCTCGACGGTGGAGATCTCGTGGCCGGGTTGGGCTTCCAGCTCGGGTACGTCGTCGTGTTCGCGGTACTGGCCCGGCTCGTGTGGGCGGCGGGCATCCGGTCGTATTCGGCGGTGGGCGCATGAGGTACCTGCGGTTGTGGCGGCGGTTCTTCCTGCAGGCCGTCGTACGTGAGACGCACTTCCGGGCGCACTTCCTGACCACGTTGCTCGTCGGGCTGGTGCAGCTCGGGCTGGGGATCGTACCGACGTTGCTGCTGTTCGGGTTCACGTCCGAGGTGCACGGGTGGTCGCGCGCGGAGGTGATCGCGCTGGTCGGCGTCTTCCAGATCGTCACCGGGCTGATCGCGACGTTCATCGCGCCGAACCTGAACCGGATGACGACGTACCTGACCGAGGGCGAGCTGGACGGCGTACTGCTCAGGCCGGTGTCGAGCCAGTTCTACCTGACGTTCCGGTGGATCAACGTCGCGGAGCTGACGAACGTTGCGAGCGGCATCGTCGTCCTCGTGATCGGGCTCGTGCAGGCTCACATCAACTTCGGGCCGTGGCAGGTCGTGCAGGCTTTGGTGCTGGTCTGCTGTGGGCTGGTGCTGCTGACGTGTGTGTGGTCGGGGCTGTCGTTCCTGGCGTTCTGGCTGCAGTCGGTGAACCCGATCGGCTTCGTGTTCCTGAGCCTGGTCGAGGCGGGGCGGTACCCGCTGGTGTTCTTCCCGGTGGCGGTACGGACCTTCCTGACGTTCGCGTTCCCGGTGGCGTTCGCGACGACGTTCCCGATCCGGGCGCTGGCCGGCGATCTCGGCTGGTCGACGGTCGCGATCGGGGCCGGGCTCGCGGTGGTGGCGCTGCTGCTGGTGCGGTTCGTCTGGCGGCGCGGGCTGCTGACGTACTCCAGTGCGTCGAGCTGATGTGGTTACCTGTGTGCTATGAGCTGGTGGGTCCTGCACGTGGACATGGATCAGTTCATCGCGGCCGTGGAGATCCGGCGCCGGCCTGAACTTCGTGGACTACCTGTCGTGGTCGGCGGGTCCGGCGATCCGGCCCGTCCCCGGCAGGTGGTCGCGACCGCGTCGTACGAGGCGCGCGCGTACGGCGTACATTCCGGGATGCCGGTGCGGGCGGCGTACAAGAAGTGTCCCGACGCGGTGTTCCTGCCCTCGGACCCGGCGGCGTACGACGCGGCGTCGGCCGAGGTGATGGACACGCTGCGGACGTTCCCGGTGGTGGTCGAGGTGTGGGGCTGGGACGAGTGCTTCGTCGGTGCCGAGACGGACGACCCGGAGAAGCTGGCCGCTGAGCTGCGGGCCGCGGTGCTGGAGCGGACCGGTCTGACCTGCTGCGTCGGGATCGGCGACAACAAGACCCGCGCCAAACTCGCCACGAACTTCGCGAAGCACGAGCGCTCGCACGCGGAGCCCTTCGAGGGCGCGGCGGGCGGGGCCGGCATCTACCGGCTGACCGCCGCGAACTGGCGAGAGGTGATGGACCACCGCCCGGTGCGCGACCTGTGGGGTATCGGTACCCGGATGGAACGCAACCTCAACGAACTCGGCCTGACCACGGTCGCCGAACTGGCCGCCGCCGACGTCGACGCCCTGCAGAAACGCTTCGGCCCGAAGATGGGCACCTGGTACGCCGCCCTCGGCCGCGGCCTCGGCGACACCCAGGTCACCGACGTCCCGCGCGAACCGGTCTCCCGCAGCCACGAGGAAACCTTCGAGACCGACCTGGTCGAACGCTCCGACATCGAACGCGAGATCCGCCGAATCGCCACCGAGGTAACCAACGAGGTGGTAGCCGACGGCCGCACCATCCAGCGAATCTGGCTGAAGCTCCGCTTCACCACCTTCTACACCCCCATCAAAAGCCGCAAACTCCCCGAACCCACCCAGGACCCCGAGGTCATCGCCACCACCGCCCTGACCCTCCTCGACAAATTCGACCTCCGCCACCCCATCCGCCTCCTCGGCGTCCGCGTCGAGTTCCTCCCCCCGGACTAGTGCTTATATAACTTTATCTGGAGAAAGTTATATAGTGAGCGGAGTGAACGAACTTTCGGTCGGCTGGGAGCGGTGCGATTGGGCCGGGACGGACGGGCCCATGTCCCGGCGCGAGCGGGCGCAGTCGCGCGGTTCGTACCTGGCATCCATCCCTCCGACGATCGCGGAGCTGGGTTTCGACGTTCCGTCCGAGGTCGCGGCCGAGGCCGAGGACGCGCTGATCGAGATCTCCCGGTTCGACGCGGAACTGGCCGCCTCGCTCCCGCGCGCCGACGGCGAGCTCGCGCCGCTGGCCGTCGTACTGCTGCGCACCGAGTCGGCGTCGTCGTCGCAGATCGAAGGTGTGACCGCCGGCGCCAAGGCCTTGGCGATCGCCACTCTGAACGCGTCCGCGGGGCAGAATGCCCGGTTGGTTGCCGCCAACGTCGAGGCCATGCAGAAAGCGATCGACCTCGCCGACGACCTGAGCACCGACTCGATCCTCGCTGCCCATCGGGCCTTGATGCACGACCAGACGTATGCGCGACCCGGGCAGTTCCGCGACAGCCAGGTCTGGATCGGTGGCGGCCCGACACCGCATACCGCGACGTTCGTCCCGCCCCGGCACGACCGGGTTCCGGCGCTGGTGGCCGATCTGGTCGAGTTCTGCAAACGGACCGACCTGCCGGTTCTCACCCACCTGTCGCTCGCGCACGCGCAGTTCGAGACGATCCATCCGTTCAACGACGGGAACGGCCGTACCGGACGGACACTGGTGCACGCGATGCTGCGGCGGTCGGGCGTGACCCGGCGCCTCACGGTGCCGGTCTCGGCGGGGCTGCTCACTGACACGGATGCGTACTTCGCGGCGCTCGGCGCGTACCGGGACGGCGACCCCGCGCCGATCATCACCCAGTTCAGCCGGGCGTCGTTCGCGGCGGTCGGCAACGGCCGCGAACTCGTCACCGACCTCACCGTGATCTACGAGGACTGGCAGCAGAATCTCCCGTCCCGCAAGGGTTCTGCCGCTCGTCGCTTGCTGCCGCACCTGCTCAGCCAGCCGGCCGTCACGGTCGCGCATGTCCAGGAGCACTTGGCCGTATCGCAACCAGCGGCTCAACGAGCAGTCGACCAACTCGTCGACGCATCGATCCTGAAGCAGATCTCCACCGGAAAACGTGACCGTGCGTGGATCGCTCGAGACGTCATCACCGCACTCGACAACTTCGCAAGCCGCACGGGCCGCCGCAGCTGACCTCCTAGAGGTTGTAGGTGCGGGTGGCAGTGGTGGTGAAGATGGCTTGTTGGTCGGCGGGGGTCAGGGTTTTGGTGAGGGTTTCGGCAGTTTCGACTACCTGGGGGTAGGTGGCGGCCAGGAGGCAGACGGGCCAGTCGGAGCCGAACATGACGCGGGCGGGGGTGAAGGCTTCCAGGACTACGTCGGCGTAGGGCTGGAGGTCTTTGGGGGTCCAGGTGGTCCAGTTGGCTTCGGTGACCATGCCGGAGAGTTTGCAGGTGACGTTGGGTTCGGCGGCCAACTCTCGGAGGTGGGTGGCCCACGGGTCCAGGGGTTGGCCGATGACCGGTTTGGAGATGTGGTCGACGACGAAGGTCAACCCGGGGAGGTTGCGGGCGGTCTGGATGGCGGCGGGGAGTTGGGGTGGTTTGGTCAGGAGGTCGTAGGCGAGGCCGGCTTCGGCGACCGCGGCCAGGCCTCGTTGGACGTCGGGGCGTAGCAGCCAGTCGTTGTCGGGTTCGTCGTGGACCTGGTGGCGGATCGCCTTCAGGTACGAGCCGTCCGGGCGGGCCTGGAGTGACGCCAGCGTGTCGGCGACGTCGGGCGCGGTCAGGTCGACCCACCCGACCACCCCGGCGACCAGATCGTTGCTCGCGGCAATTTCCAGGAACTCGACGGTCTCCTCGAGCACGCCGACTGTCTGGACCAGCACCGTCGCGGTGACGTCGGCGGCCGCGGCCAGTGGTGCGAGGTCGGTGATCGCGAAGTTCCGCCGGATCGGGTCCAGTTCCGGACCGACCATCCACGACTGCTCGCGAACGCTCAGGTCCCAGACGTGATGATGTGCGTCGACTCTGCTCATGCGCCGTACCCTCTCATCCGACCCGGCGGTCGTCGATGGCGTCCTGGTTCCAGTCGATCCCGAGGCCGGGTACGTCGGGCGCGACCGCGTGCCCGTCCACGATCTCCATCTCGGACGACGTGATCGCGCGCAGTTGCGGGATGTGTTCGACGTACCGCCCGTTCGGTACGGCGGCCGTCAGGCTCACGTGCAACTCCATCAGGAAGTGCGGGCACACCTCGAGGTTGAACGTCTCCGCGAGGTGCGCAACCTTCAGCCACGGGGTGATCCCGCCGACCCTCGCCACGTCCACCTGGATGATCCCCGCGCCGCCGGCCGCGGCGTACTCACGGAACTGCGAAACGGAGTACAAGGACTCACCGACCGCGATCGGAATCGAGGTCCCCGAGGCCAGCCGCACGTGACCGGTCACGTCGTCGGCCGGCAGCGGCTCCTCGAACCACGAGAGATCCACAGCCTCGAAGGCAGCGGCCCGCCGACGGGCTTCGGGGTACGTCATCGACTGGTTCGCGTCGACCATGATGTCCATCGCCGGCCCGACCGCGTCCCGGACCGCGCGCAGCCGCTCGAGATCCTCGTGCACCCGCGGCTTGCCGACCTTGAGCTTCACACCCGGCCAGCCGGCCTTCTGCGACGCGAGCGCGCCGGCGACCAGTTCATCCGTTGTCAGGTGCAACCAACCGCCCTCGGTGTCGTACAGCGGGACCTGTTGCCGGTACCCGCCGGCCAGCCGCCACAGCGGCTCGCCCGCCCGCAGGCACCGCAGATCCCAGAGCGCCGTGTCAACCGCCGCCAACGCCAGCGAGGTGATCGCGCCGACGGTCGTCGCGTGCGTGGACCAGAACAGGTCCGACCACACGGCCTCCACGTTGCGCGCGTCTGCTCCGGTCAGCCGCGGCAGCAGGTGGTCGCGGAGCAGCGCGAGTACGGCGGTGCCGCCGGTGCCGATCGTGTACGAGTAGCCGAGGCCGGTCAGCCCGTCCGCCGTCGTCAGCCGCACGAACACCGTTTCCTGTTTGAGGAACGCCTGGACGGCGTCGGTCCGGACGGTCTCGACCTCGAGGTCGACCAGGTACGCCTCGGCCCGGACGATCGCCGTACTCACATTTTCCTCCCGAGATCCTATAGGATATTGCGATCCTGATGCTCCCGCTTCACACTGGACGCGTCAAGACGGACTGCGAGTCGGGCAGAATGGTGGCTTTCCCGGGAGGAGTAACCCGTGACTGATGCGCACGTGGGCCTGGCGGGCCAGCTTGCCCGGCTGCCGCAGCGGCAGGTGTTGAGCGACGACGTCTACGAGACGGTCAAGGGCCTGATCATGGACAGCGTGGTCGAGCCGGGCACCCGGTTGAACATCGATGCACTGACCCGTGAGCTGGGCATCTCGCAGACCCCGATCCGCGAGTCGCTGGCCCGGCTGGAGTCCGACGGCCTGGTGATCAAGGAGCCGCTGCGCGGGTACCGGGTGTCGTCGCGGCTGACGCTCGCCGAGTTCGAGGACCTGTTCGAGTACCGGCTGCACATCGAGCCGTGGGCGGCCGGCCGCGCCGCGGAGCGGGCCGGTGAGGACGACCTGGCCCGGCTCAAGGCCGAGATGCTGAGCTACACCGACGTACCGGACCGTCCGTCGTACGAGAGCTACCGGGCGATGGCCGCGCACGACCAGCGGTTCCACGACCTGGTGCTCGAGCTATCCGGTAACGAGACCGCCCGGCTGTCCTTTCAGCGGACGCACTGCCACCTGCACCTGTTCCGGCTGTACTACGGTGGCGGCATCGCGACGAAGGCGTTGCGTGAGCACAAGGCAGTGGTGACCGCCGTCCGCAAGGGCAACCCGGAGGAGGCGGCCGCGGCGATGCGGTCGCATATCGAGTCCTCGCGCGCTCGGCTGCGGCCCATGTTCGACACCTCGGATTCCTAGGAGACTTCTATGGAACTGCTCCGCCTGGGCGCAGTCGGCGAGGAGCGCCCGTACGTGCGCGCCGCCGACGGCACCGTTCACGACCTGACCCCGCTGACCGCCGACATCGACGGTTCCTTCCTCGCCGCCGACGGCATCGCCCGCACCCGGGCAGCCCTCGACGCCGGCGAACTACCCGCGGCCGAGGTCGAGGGCCTGCGAATCGGGGCGCCGATCGCCCGCCCCGGCGCGGTGGTCTGCATCGGCATGAACTACGCGGCGCACGCGGCCGAGGGTGGCGCCGAGCCGCCGAAGCAGCCGATCGTCTTCTTCAAGCACCCGAACACGGTCGTCGGCCCGGATGACGAAGTACTCGTGCCGCGCGGCTCGGTGAAGACCGACTGGGAGGTCGAGCTCGCCGTCGTGATCGGGAAGGAAGCGCGGTACGTCGAGACCGACGAGGAGGCGCTCGCCTGCGTCGCGGGGTACACGATCGCGAACGACGTCTCCGAGCGCACCTTCCAGATCGAGGTGTCCGGCGGCCAGTGGTCGAAGGGCAAATGCTGCGAGACGTTCAACCCGCTCGGCCCGGCCCTCGTACCGGCCGACGAGGTCGACCCGACGAACCTGAACCTCCGCTCCTGGGTGAACGGCGAGCCGCGGCAGGACTCGAACACCCGGGACATGATCTTCCCGGTCGCGGCGCTGATCCGCGACCTCTCGCAGTACATGGTGCTCAGCCCCGGCGACATCGTGAACACCGGTACGCCGGAAGGCGTCGCGCTGTCCGGCCGGTTCCCGTACCTCGCGCCGGGCGACACGATGGAACTCGAGATCGAGGGCCTCGGCCGGCAGAAGCAGTCCCTCGGCAAGGCCTGAGAAAACTGTCCCCGGCCGACTCTAGGCTCGGCCGGGTGAGCTACCTGGACGACATCAGCACCTCGTACGACAACGTCGCGGTCTCGTACGCCGAGCTCGTGGTGGACGGCGCCGACTGGGAGGTCGAGGCGTTCGACCTGCTCGCGAAGTTGGTCGCCGGCAGCGGGCGGCCCGTACTCGACGTCGGCTGTGGACCCGGCCGGACGACCGGGCTGCTGGCCGCGCGGGACCTGCCAGTCGTCGGGATCGACCTCTCGCCGGGGATGATCGAGGTCGCCCGCCGCGACCACCCCGACCTCGACTTCCGCGTCGGCTCGATGACCGCGCTCGACCTCCCGGACGGCTCCGCGTCCGCCGTGGTGTCGTGGTGGTCGATCATCCACCTGCCGCGTGACGTCGTACCGCAGGCCTTCGCCGAGTTTCACCGGGTCCTCGCACCCGGCGGGTTCCTGTTGACGGGGTTCCACGTCGGCGAGCAGTCCACCCACAAGACCTCGGGGTACGGCGGCCACCCGATGAACATCTACGTCCACCGCTGGACCGCGCCCGCGTTGACCGAGATCGCGGTCGAGGCCGGACTCACGCCGTACCAGGTGAGCGAAATTCCCGAGGACCGATTGCTCTTCCAGAAGTAGCCTCTGCGCATGACTTCTCGCGTGCGGACCGTGACGTTCGATGCCCACGACCCCTACGAACTCGCCGGCTTCTGGCTGCAGGTGCTGAAGGCCGAACGCCCCGACGACGACAACCCCGGCGATCCGTACGCGTCGGTCCCGGCCGACGGCATTACCGTCCTGTTCGAGCAGAACAACGACGAGAAGTCGGTGAAGAACCGCGCCCACCTCGACCTGGTCCCGGATACCACCCGCGACGAGGAGGTCGCGTGGCTGCTCACCCTCGGCGCCACCATCGCCCACGACCGCCGCGAACCCGACGGCAAGGGTTGGGTCGTGATGCAGGACCCCGAGGGCAACGAGTTCTGCGTACTCCGCAGCGAGGCTGAGCGCGCCGCGGACTCCTAGAGTTCGTCGACGTACGGCGTCTGGCCGGTGAAGGTCAGGTGCCAGTCGGTGCTGCGGGCGGTGACCGTGAGGTCGTAGCCCTGGCGGCGGGCGGTGAGTTCGTGGCGGTCGTCGGTGGGTTCGGCGATCGTCACCTTCCAGCCGCGGGACTCGAGGGTGGCGGCGGCGAAGCCGAGTTGCGCCTCCGGGTCCGGGGTGACGGTCGGGTCGCCGGTCTCGACGGTGATCGTGCAGACGGACTCCGGCCCGCGGTCGTCGGACAGCGCGCCCTGGTCGACGGGTCCGGGATCCTGGGTCACCGCCGGCGTCTGGCCAGGTACGACGACGGCCGCGACCGCGAGGAGTTCCGAGCGGAGGTGGTTGCGGGCTTCGGTCAAGGTCACGCTTCCGTGATACACCGTGCGGCCAAGCCAGGCGAGGACACGCCGTACATCCGGTTCAGGAGCCGACGGGCGTTTCCCCGGTGAGTGTGATCCGCCAGTCGGTCGCCCAGGCGTGCACGGCGACGTCGTACCCGTCGCGGCGCGCGGCGACCCGATAATGACCGTTCTCCACAGGTACGACGTCCGCTGACCAGCCGCGGGCGCGCAACGCCGTCGCCGCGGCCTCGACCTCGGCCGCCGGATCCGGCGCCTGTGGGTTGCCGGTTTGGACGGTGACCCTCGAGACGGTAGCCGTCCCGCGGCCGTCGAACAGTACGCCGGGGTTCACCGGGCCCGGGTCGTGCGTGACGACCGGCCGCTGGTCGGGTACGACGGCCTCCGCGACCGCCACCAACTCGCTCCGCAGGAACTCCCTGTCGTCCGTCATCGCCGCCTCCCCTCCGCTCGACCGCTTCGCTCCACCATCTTGGCCCTCCTTGGGCCGGCGGCCCCGGACCCTTGCGGCGGACCCCCGGGCGCCACAACTCCGTCGTACGCCACCGCTGCTCCGCGGTCCAGCGAAGTCACCTCGTCGTAGGCGGTCGAAGCAAGGTGCGCCGCCACGTTCAGCGGGACCGCCCACGCCAACTCGGTCTCCGCGCCGCGTCCGGTGCTCGTCGTCGTGATGTGCTCAAGATCGCCCCGGACCACCCGGCCGATGTTGCGCAGCGCCTCGCTGTTCGGGCGGTAGTACTCGTTGTGCCAGTGCACTGAGACCGGGTCCTCGCCGCGCGGGTCGGCCGTCGCCATCCGGATCGCGTCCGGAAAGTTCGCCGGGTCCGGCCCGTGCCACTCGGAGTACGACACGTAGTCGCCCGGCGCGCGCTCGGTGAACAGCCGGGTCGGCGGCTGGACGAAGTCCGCAGCCTCGTCGATGTGCTTCTCGATCCCCGGCGACCCGGTCATCACCAGCCGCGTCGGCCGCGCGCCGCCCTTGATCACGGCCTGCCCGGCGACGTCGGTGCCGTACGAATGCGCGACCACCGTGACGTCGGCGTTCGGGTCTTTCAGCTCGTCGAGCTCGGTCAGGCACTCCGCGAGCCGCGGTCCACCCTCGATCGCCGCCTTCTTGCTGGCCGCCTGCAGCAAGCCTTGCGGCGAGTCGTAGTCGAGCCACACCACCACGGCGGTGTCCTGCGGGCCGGCCTCGTCCCGGATCAGGCCGCCACGGTCGGACTGCCCGCGGAACGTGTCCAGGCTGTTCCCCATCCCGGGCACCAGGACGGCGACGTTCTTAGCGTGCTCGAGATCGCCGAGGACCTCGACAGCACGGCCCTTGCCGTCCGGGTCGACCGTGAGGAACTGCCGCGGCCGCTGGACCTGCACGACGTTGCCGTCGGCATCCACGTCGGTGGCCGTGACCGGGACGAGCAGTTCCTTGATGGTGGCGAGCCGCTTCACCTGGGCATCAGTCGCCGTCCGCGCGTCGAGCGCGGCCTGCAGGCGGTCGCAGGCAGCAACGAGTAGCTCGTGGTTCGCACGGAACCGTTCATCCAACAGCTCGGACACGATCATCCGCGACTCCCCGTGACAGCCGGTCACCTGGGCGTGAGACCGGGCCTACCGCAGTTTGTCAGGAGATGCTTCCGAAGGCCAGCGACCAGTTGCCCGAGTGGTGTGACAGGCGGACCGCGGCCAGCGGACGTACGTCGACGTGCCGGAGCGACTCCGCCGGCGCGTCCACGGCGTACAGGACGACCGCCCGGACCACCGCGGGATGGACGACAGCGACGACCGAGGTCCGTTCGTCGTGCCGCTCGACCAGGTCGCCGAGCCAGTCCGCGACCCGGATCAGCACATCGTTCTCGGACTCGCCACCGGGCGTCGCCGTGTGCGGCCGCTCGAGCCACGCCGACACCCGCTGCGGATCCTCGCCGAGCAGCTCTTCGAGGTCGCGGCCGGTCCATTCGCCGTACTCACGGTCCCGCAGTGCGGGCTCGACCACGGGGTCTTCGAACCCCAGGGCAGCAGCTGTCCGTACGGCGGCCCGCTCGGGGCCGGCGTACACCGCATCGGCCGCGAACTTGAGCTCCCGCGCCGCCTCGACGCTCGCCGGATCCGGCTCGGCGTCGCCGCCGAGGACGAGTCCGCGCAGCGCGGGCGTCAGGGCGTGCGCGATCAAGGTCAACGACAGCGGCGGTGGGGCGGGGAAGGTCTTCAACTCCGTCAAACTGTCACCTTTTCTCGGGCCGGCCGGCGGTCCACCGCGGCCGCGTACCCGAATCCGAGCAGGAGCCACAGCGTCGCCTGCGTACCGAGCGAGGCGAACCGGAACTGCCACAGCAGCGTAGCGGGGAAGGCCTCCGGAACCTCGTTGATCCGCGGCAGGATCAGGTACGCCGCGACCACGGTCGCGACGAGTCCGACGACACCGCCCGCGAGCCGGGCGACCTCGCCGTACCGCTCCGCCCAGCGCGACAGCGCGACACCGGCCCAGACCGCGAGCAGGCCGATCACCAGCGTCAGCAGGTACGTGACGGTCCGCTTCGTGATCGTGTCCGGGTCCCCGACCGCGGGCGGATTGGGTGGGTATTTGAAGAACGGGACCAGAACGATGCCGACGAAGCCCGCCGCGGCGAGGCCCAGCGCGGCGTGCGCGTCGTTCCCGGTACGGAGCTTGCGGCGGAGCAGCGTGAACCCGACGGCGAACAGCCCGCCGAGCGCCACGCCGTACAGGCTGGTCGCGAGGAACAGGCCGACCTTCTGGCCTTCGCGGCTCACGAGTGGTGCTTCTTCCTCGTGGCCGTGGTCGTGTGAGTGCGCGGCGCCGGCCTCTTCGATCGCGATCGCCGCGTCGACACGCGGCTCGCCCATCACGTAGGCGAACGTTCCGGCCAGCAGGCCGGCGAAGAGTCCGACGATCAGTCCGCGCACCAGGAGCGATCCGAAGGTGCGCATCCGATCTAGTGGCAGGGCACGCCGAGCAGGTGCCGACCGTCGTGCATCAGCTCGTGCAGGTACATGCCCGAGCGGGACACGGCCCCCTGGTCGAAGCCGACCAGGTACGCGAGCAGCAACAGCACACCGACGCTGAGCAGCGCGGCGGCGAGAAGCTTCGGAGAAATCGCCGGTACGGCGACGGTGCGGGCAGGAGCTGCCATCTGAACTGAACCTCCTGGGGAAGTGCGCGTCCCCTTCGAAAGGCTGCAGTGCCCGAGCGTCCTGACTTACGAGCCGAAGCTCGATCACAGTGGCGCGGCCGCGCCGGACTCTCACCGGCTTCCCTCATGGCACCGCAGGTTGACTCCCGAACCGTACGGCCCAACCCGAACCCCGGTCAACGCGACCCGGCGCGCCGGTGACCAATCCCACTCGTGCCGACCGGCACCGAGGATCAGGCGGTACGGCGGGCCGCCAGCACTCCGAGCAGCGCGAGCAGCGCCGGGAATCCGAACGCCACGACGTACGCCGTGACCGCGGAATGCGGCTCCATCGCGGCGAACAGCGACCCGCCGATCGCGAGCACCGTTGCCGTGGACAACGAGTCGCTGAGCTGTGCGGCGGAGCTGTTCGCGCCCTGCTCGTCCCGTTCGGAGTACTCCAGCACGAGCACTGACAGCGTCGGGAAAACGGTACCCATCCCGAGCCCGGTCAGGCTCCAGCCGAGGATCCCGACCAGGACCGGTACGTGCTGGTTCAGCGTGAGGGTGGCGGTCGCGATGCCGAGCACGATCAGGATCATCCCGCCCTGCAGGAAGACGCTGTGCGCGAACGGCTGGTTCGGGCGCCCGCGGTACCACGACGCCGCGGTCCAGCTCAGCGCGCTGACGGTCAGCACCAATCCGGCCAGCGCCGGCGACAACCCGCGCTCCCGAGTCAGCATCAGCGGCAGGAACACCTCGGCACCGAACCCGGAAGCGGCCACCAACCCGCGCAAGGCGACCACCGACGGCAGTCCGCGCCCGAACGTGAATGTTGTTTTGGGCAACAACCGCGGACCGAACGCGATCACCCCGGCCAGCCCGACCGCCAACAGGACGAGCTGTACGACGCCACGCTGCTGGCCGCCGTAGTGCAGCAACCCGACGCCGACTGCAGCCGCCACCGCCCACATCGCGCGCTTGTCCCACAGCCTGCCCGGGCGTACGTCGTACCCGCTGCCCTGCGCCAGCCCCGGCCGCATCACCAGCGCTGCGGGTATCGCGAGGACCGGTACGGCGAGGAAGACCAGACGCCAGCTCGCGTGTTCGACGATCAATCCGGCGATCGCTGGTCCGACCAACGATGGCACGACCCATCCTGTTGCGAACGCGGCGAAGATCCGCGGCCGCAGGCGGGCCGGGTACAGGTGCCCCACGATGACATACAACGCAACCGTCAGCAGGCCGGAGCCGTATCCCTGGATGATCCGCCCGACGACGAGCACCTCCATCGAGGGCGCGAATCCTGCGATCACCAACCCCGCCAGGAACCACGCCGTACCGTGCCAGAGTGGCCGGGTCGGCCCCTTCAGGTCGCTCCAGGTGCCGGAGACAACCATCGCGACCACACCGGAAGCGAGCGGACCGCCGAACGCGAGCGCGTACAGGCTCAGCCCGTCGAGCGCCTGCGCGACCGTCGGCATCGCGGTCGCGACCGCCAGCGATTCGAACGCGACCAGCGTGATCAGCGCGACCATGCCGATCGTCAGCGCACGGTACTGCGGGGAGAGGACGCCGTCGGTCCCGGTCGCCGGCTCGGCAAGCCCGGTCACGGGGCCTCCCGTCCTGGACTGAGGAGCGGAGGGAGCGGAGCGACCGGAGCGACGAGGGAAGGACGGGAGTTACAGCCCCGTGGCCCGCCGCGACGGAGTCGCGGCATGAGTACTGTCGTCATGCCGAGAACGATCCGTCCTCAAGTGGGCTTTAAGTCAACTATTTCCTAGAGGACCGCGGCGAGCACGAGCGCGAGGAGCGGGGGGACGGCCTGGGCGGCGGCCGCGCGGAGCATCCGGCGGTCGGAGGCGAGCAGTACGACGCCCGCGCCCGCCATGCACGCGCAGGCGAACAGCGCGATCGCGTGGCCCTTGTCGCCGCCCCAGATCAGGCCGCCGAGGGCGCCGATCGCCAGGAACAGGTTGTAGAAGCCTTGGTTGAACGCCCACGGGCGGGTGGCCTCGACATCGTTTTCCTGCACCAGGAAACGCTGGTACGTGCTCGGCTTGCGGAACAGCAGGCTCTCCATGGCGAACACGGCCAGGTGGAACAGCCCCGCGACGACGACGAAGATCTGCGCGATCACGCTCATGCCCCGGAACGTACCGTTATGCTCGCCAATCCGTGGCGAAGGCGCGCGCTGGGTTGTTGCGGAACACGTTGTCGGCAACTTCCGCACCGAAGTACTGCGTGATCCGCGGACGGAGGTGGGTGAGCAGGTAGGGCATTCCCGGACCTTCGCCGGTCGACGCGCGGGCGCGGGCGGTCGTGGTGTCGCCGCCGAGCAGCAGGCTGTCACCGTACCCGGCGTCGATGAGCGCGGCGAGGCAATCCATCAGTCGCGGATCGGTCGCGTTGTTCGCCCGCGACGGTCCGTCGAAGGCCAGCCAGGCGCCGCGCCGCGCCAGCTCGAGGTGCGCGCGGTGGTCCGGAAACCGGTTGAGGTGCCCGAGGACGACGGCGGCCGGGTGGACGTCGAGTCGGTCGACGAGCAGATCGAGTACGGCGTCCGCGGCGGAGCCGAGCTCGTGGTGTACGGCGATCGGCGCGTTCGTCGCGTGATGGGCCTCGGCGGCGGCGCGCATGACGTGCTCGGCGTGCGCGTCGAGGATGTGGAAACCGCCGGCGATCTTGATCAGGCCGGCGCGGATCTGGGTGTCGCCGATTCCGGTCGTCAGCTCGCGGACGAAGATCTCCGCGAGCTCGTCGTGGATCTTGTCGACGTACCCGTCGGGGTAGTGCTCCCGCCGGTGCAGACCGGTCGCCGCGACGATCGCGACCCCCGTGCTGGTCGAGATCCCGGGCAGCAGGTCGGCACGCCGGTTCAGCCCGTGCGGAGTCCACTGCACGATCGCCTGCCCACCGGCGTCCGCAAACGCCCGCACCTCGGCAACCGCACCCGCCTCGTCATCAAGCTCCTGGTCCTCCGGCAACGCCGCAGACCGGAAGAACAGATGATCGTGCGAGTCGGTCACCCCGAGCGCACCCGGCACGAGATCGTTCAGCACCGTACGGATCCGCATCAATACCCCTCACTCACCCAACACACCCCCCAAACGGTAACCCGCCACGTCTCGCTCTGCGCGAACGAACGACGAGAGGAGACGGTGACGGGTGGGTGGGTTAGGCGGCTTGTTGGTTGGCGGGGCGGCGGCGGGTGCGGCGGGAAGGGCGGCGGCTCGGGGTGCCGGAGCGTGCGGCGTCTGCCCGGCTGCCTTCGGAGCGGCGCGCCTCGGACGGGCGTCCGTTCGTCTCGGATCGGGTGGCGGCCGGCCGCCTGCCCGAGCGTGAGCCGCCCGAGCGTGAGCTGCCCGAGCTGCGCTTGCCGGTGGACTGCCCGGTGACGGGCTCCTTGACCGACGGGGCGACGTAGGTGCGGTCGCCCGGAGCCAGCTCGGTGAGCAGCGGGTGGGTGGCGTCGAGTTTGGTGATCGTCGGGGCGATGCCCGCCTTGCGGGTCAGGTCGCGGACGTCGCGGACCTGGTCGTCGGTCATCAGCGTGACGACGGTGCCCTCGGCACCGGCGCGGGCCGTGCGGCCCGAGCGGTGCAGGTACGCCTTGTGCTCGACCGGCGGGTCAGCGTGGATGACCAGCGTGACACCGTCGACGTGGATCCCACGGGCCGCGATGTCGGTCGCGACCAGCGTCCGCGCCGTACCGTCCGAGAACGCCTCCAGGTTCCGCGTCCGCGCACCCTGCGACAGGTTTCCGTGCAGCTCGACGGCGGGCACGCCCTGGGCGATCAGCTTCTTCGTCAGCGCCTTCGCGCCGTACTTCGTCCGCGTGAACACCAGCGAACGACCCGGCGCCGCGGTCAGGTCGACGAGCACCGGGAGCCGCGCGTCGGACTGAACGTGCAGGACGTGGTGCGTCATCCGCGCGACCGGCGACCGCGCCGAGTCCACGCTGTGCGTGATCGGATCGGTCATGAACCGACGGACCAGTACGTCGACACCGGCGTCCAGCGTGGCCGAGAACAGCAACCGCTGCGCGTCGGCCGGGGTCTGCTCGAGAATCCGGCGTACCGCGGGCAGGAAGCCGAGGTCGGCCATGTGGTCGGCCTCGTCGAGCACGGTGATCTCGACCGCACCGAGCTTCGCGTGCCCGGCCTGGACGTGGTCCTCGAGGCGGCCCGGGCAGGCGACGACGATGTCGGCGCCCTTGCGCAGGCCGGTGATCTGCGGGCCGTGACCGACCCCGCCGAAGATCGTCATCGAACGCAGACCGAGCTTGTCGGCCAGCGGTGCGATCGACGCCTGGATCTGGGTCGCGAGCTCCCGCGTCGGCGCGAGGATCAGCGCCCGCGGGTGGTTCGGCCGGCGCTTCGTAGTGGACGCCGCGAGCCGCGCGAGAACGGGCAGCACGAACGCGTACGTCTTGCCGGAGCCGGTGCGGCCACGACCGAGAACGTCCTTGCCGGCCAGCGAATCCGGCAACGTGGCCGCCTGGATCGGGAACGGCTTGGTCACGCCGGCCGCAGCCAGCGCGGTGACCAGAGCGGAAGGTACGCCGAGGTCCGCGAACGTACGGTTGTCATCGGCAACTGTCTCGACGACGTCGTCGCCGAGGGTCTCCAGATCGTTGCTCACAGCAACCTCAACGCGACCGGCGGACTGCTGGTTGCGAGCGGCACCGGTACGGCGCCGGCGGCGCGGACGCGCCGCACCGGTTGTGGACGTGCTGGTCTGGGACGTGGGGTGGTTGTGCGTGGGGCGGCGGGCCGCCATAGAAGTACTCCAAAAGATCGGGGGTCGTCCTGCCCGGCGCGGCCGGTGCGGCCGCGGCGCGTGGTGGTCGACTGCTGGCGCAAGGTGTTTGCGCGCACCGGCCCGAGGCAGAACTGGGCGGGCCGTCGAGACCAGTTTACGGCATCAACCGGACCAACCCGCCCGATATTCCACCCGGCCCTCCCTAAACTGCTGCCTGTGACGGAACAGTTTCGGGTCGACCCGCCCACGGACGCCGACGAACGCACGCTGCTGCAGGGCTTTCTCGACTACCACCGCGGGACGCTCCTGTGGAAAGTGTCGAATCTCTCCACCGAGCAGCTGACCGAGCGCGCGGTCGATCCGTCCAGCATGTCGCTGATCGGTCTGGTCCGGCATCTGGGCGAGGTCGAGAAGTACTGGTTCCACCGCGCGCTGGCCGGCCACGACTCGCCTCCGAAGTACTGGACCGCCGAACACCCCGACGGCGACTTCGACCTGGTCAGCCCGGAGCAGGCCGAACAGGACATCGCCGACTACCGCGAGATCGTCCGCCGGTCCGACGAACTCGCCGCGAGCCACTCGCTCGACAGTACGTTCATCCGCCCCGGCCACGACGGACCGTACTCGGTCCGCTACCTCTACATCCATATGATCGAGGAGTACTCGCGCCACAACGGCCACGCCGACCTGCTCCGCGAACGCATCGACGGCTCGACCGGCGAGTAGAACTACGGCTTGACCGAGCGGATCAGCCCGACGAGATCGTTGGTCACGCCGCGCACACCCGGGATCCGGGTCAACCGGAGCAGCCGGTCCACGAGCGGTACGGCGCGGTCGATCAGCGTGCGCGTACGGCGTACGTCGTCGGACTGGTCGTGGACCCAGAACAGCACGATCCCCATCTGCAAAAGCCAGAGCAGCTCGGGCAGTTCGGACCGCAGCTCCGCGGGCACTTTCAGATCCGACCCGTCGACGACCCGGCGGAAGATCTCCACGCTCGCGTCCCGCGCCGGGCGGGACTCCTCACTGAAGGGCGAGAGTGGACTACGAGGATCGGCAGCCGTCTTGAAGAATGTCCCCGCGAACTCGTGGTACGGCGCGGCGACGTCCAGCCAGGCCCGCAGTACGCCGACCATGCGCGGAACGAACGCCGTCTCGGTGGCGAGTACGGACTCGACCGCCTCGCGGTGCTGGTGCTGCAGCAGGTCGTAGTACGCCTGCATCAGGTGGTCCTTGGAACCGTAGTAGTAGTACGCGTTCCCGACCGAGACGCCCGCCTCGGTGGCGATCGCACGCATCGTGGTCTTCCCGTACCCCTGCTCGCGGAACAACCGCAACGCGGTGGACAGGATCAGCTCACGCGTCTGCTCGCCCTTCGCGGTCGCACCGTCCGTCACACCCGTCAGCGTAATCACCTCCAGTCAACCGCCGCAGTCCAGCCGCCACCTGCACCATCGCCCGCGCGACCGGCCGCATCGCCGGACTCGCCAGCCGTACCGCGGTATGCCTGTGCTCCCCCGTGGCCCACAGGCAGACGATCCACGCCCGGTCCCCCACGTATACGGACCCGTCGTCGGCAACCACGGTGATGTCCCGCAACGTCGCCGCGTGGTCGAGCGCGGGATAGAGCGCCCGCGCGTACGCCGACCCCGCCGCGACGAACCGCAACCGCACCACCCCGCCGTACCCGTCCGGCGCCGGCCGCTGCCCTGCGAGCCAGTCCTTGAACCGGCGGCAGAGCGGGCACCCAGCGTCGTACAGCACCGTCAGTTCACGCATGCTCGATCGGCCACATCGGCGGCTGCCCACCCACGAAGCCAGGGCCCTGGACGGTGTCGTTCGGCGGCACCGGCGGCCGCGTCATCGTGTCGAGCTTGCTCCGGTTGCGGATCTTGTTGAAGATCCACACGTTCGTCAGGTGTACGACCCCGAGCACGAGCATGACGATCCCGAGCTTCACGCTGAGCTGCTCGAAGATCCCGCTGGCGTTCTCGACCCCGGTCCCGCTGCGCAGGAACAGCGTCACGAACCCGAGGTTGAGCAGGTAGAACCCGACCACCAGCAGCCGGTTCACCGCATCCGCGATGTCCTCGTTCCCGTGGAACACGTCGACCAGGAAGATCCGCCCGTACCGGCTCAGCGTCCGGGCCACCCAGACGGTCAGCGGCACCGCGATCAGCAGGTAGAGCAGGTACGTCGTGACTGTCAGATCCATCATCCACCCCACATCTTGAACACGTTCAAATCTCTGATACCGCTGACCGTACGGCAATCTTTTGAACATGTTCAAGTCGGCCTCGACGTGATCTGGGGCACGATGGAGCCATGACGACCTGGGTCTTCGAAGGAACCGTCCTCCCCAGCGGAGACACCACCCGCCTGACCTTCGGCGCGACCACGGACGGAGAACCACTGCCCGGCCGGTACGCCGTACCGGGCCTGGTCGACTCGCACTGTCATCTGACCTTGGCCGCGACTCCGGACGGACCGGTCCCGCGCGGCGAGGACTTCGCCGCCGAGCGACTGACCGAGCTGGCCGAGGCCGGCGTCAGTGCGCTCCGGGACGTCGGCGGCAATCGTGACGTCACGCTCCGGCTGGCGCGCTCCGCGGACGACGGGCGCCCGCTCGTACTCGCGGCCGGCCGTTTCCTCGCACCGGCCGGAGTGTACTTCCCGCGGGCGTACGAGCCGGTCGCGCCCGAGGATCTGCTGGCGGCCGTCGAGGCCGAGATCGCCGACGGCGCGACCTGGCTGAAGCTCGTCGGCGACTTCCCCGAAGTCGGCCCGGACGGCCCGATCCGGGGCAGCAAGATCAGCCCGACGTACGACCTCGACCTGGTCGCGGCGATGCTCGAGCTCGCGCACTCGCGCAACGCCCGCGTCGCCGCGCACGTCAACACCGACCATGTGACCGGCCTGATCCAGGCGGGGATCGACTCGGTCGAACACGGTACGGCGCTCACCGAGCAGGACCTGGAGGTACTCGGCGCCCGCGGCGGCGCGTGGACGCCGACGTTGTGCGCCTCGGTCAGCCCGAGCCCGGACGAGACCCCCGAGCAGAGGGCCCGCCGCGAGGAGCGGTCGGCGTACCTCGCGTCGATCCTCCCGCTCGCCGAGCGGTACGGCGTCCGCGTACTGACCGGGTCCGACGTGGTCGGCACGGTCGCGGGCGAGATCGACATGCTGGTCAAGCACGGGCTGTCCGTCGAGCAGGCGATCACCGCCGCGTCGACGGGCGCGCAGGAGTACCTCGGACTGAGCGGCGCGGGCAACCTCGTCACGTACGACGCGGACCCCCGCGAGCATCCCGGCGTACTGGCGCAACCGGCGGCGGTCGTCCTCAACCACCGGCGGATCGCGTGAAGGAGAAGGACCTCGACCGCTGGGTGCAGAAGTACCGGAAGGCGTGGGAGAGCAACGATCCGAAGGACATCGCGGCGCTCTGGACCGATGACGCGGCCTGGTACCGGCGCCCCGACGAGCCGGCCGTGGTCGGTCAGGAGGCGATCGTCGACGCCTGGCTGGAGATCGCGGACGCGCCGGGCGAGACGACCTTCGAGTACGAAGTGCTCGGCTTCGGGGACGGCGTGGCGTTCGTCCGCGGCTGGACGACGTACCTGACGAATCCGCCGGGCGAGTTCAGCAATCTGTGGGTGATCCGGATGGAGAAGGACCGTGCATACGAATTCATCGAGTGGTGGATGGAGAAGCCGCGCTAGGGGCTGATCGCGAGGAAGATGAAGGCGCTGAACACGGACAGGTGAACGGCGCCTTGCAGTAGCGTCGCGCGGCCGGTCGACAGCGTGAGCATGCCGGTCACGACGGTCAGCGCGAACAGCACCATCTCCTTGCCGCCGAGGCCGAGGACGAGCGGTCCGCTCAGCCAGATCGAGGCGATCGCGATCGCGGGGATGGTCAGGCCGATGCTGGCCAGCGCCGAGCCGAGCGCGAGGTTGACGCTCGTCTGGAGGCGATTCCGCAGCGCGGCGCGGACGGCGGCAATCGTCTCCGGCAGCAGTACGAGCATCGCGATCACGACACCGACCACCGACAGTGGCAGCCCGGCCGACTGGACAGCGTGTTCCAGGTTGGGCGAGACGGTCTTCGCGAGGCCTACTACCGAGATCAGGCAGACGAACAGCAGCGCGAGGCTGAGCAGGGCGGTCGCCGTGCTCGGTGCGGCGGCGTGGTGGTCCTCGTCCTCGTCGACGTCACCGTCCGGGCTGACCGGGAGGAAGTAGTCGCGGTGCCGGATCGTCTGGATGAACACGAACACGCCGTACAGCACGAGCGAGGTGACCCCGGCGAACGCGAGCTGCGCCGCACTGAACCGCGGCCCCGGCGCGCTCGTGGTGAACGTCGGCAGCACCAGGCTGAGCGTGACCAGCGCGGTCATCACCGTGAGGGCGGAGTACGACGCCTGTACGCGGAAGCCTTGCACGCGGTGGCGCAACGAGCCCACGACCAGCGCGAGGCCGAGGATGCCGTTGCAGGTGATCATCACCGCTGCGAACACGGTGTCCCGCGCGAGCGACGCGGCCTTGTCGCCACCGGACGCCATCAGCGTCACGATCAGCGCGACCTCGATGACCGTGACCGCGAGCGCCAGGATCAACGTCCCGAACGGCTCACCGACCTTGTGCGCGACGACCTCGGCGTGGTGGACGGCCGCGAACACGGCCGCGCCGAGCCCGACGCAGACCAGAATCAGCAGCACCGTGCCGAGGTGGCGATGCCACGACAACACCAGATCGAGAAAGGCGAGCACGGGCACAACGAGGGTCCAGCGCGGGAGACCTTGGATCACGGATCTACTCATCCCCGACAACCCTATCGGCAATCCCCTTGGCATCCGGCGAACATCGGGTGATGCTTCTCGCAAGATGACTGTCGAAATCAGGGACGCGACCGCTGACGACTGGCCGGCCATCTGGCCGTTCTTTCATCAGATCGTCGCCGCGCGCGAGACGTACACCTACGATCCGGAGCTCACCGAGGAGCAGGCGCAGGCGCTGTGGATGTCGCCGTCCAGCTCACCGTTGGCCCGGACGACGGTCGCGGTCGATGCCGACGGCACCGTTCTCGGCAGCGCCAACATGTACCCGAACCGGCCCGGTCCCGGCCGGCATGTGGCCAGCGCCAGCTTCATGGTCGACAGCGCGGCCCGCGGCAAGGGTGTCGGGCGGGCGCTCTGCGAGGACATGATCGCCTGGGCCGGCCGGACCGGGTTCCGCTCGATCCAGTTCAACGCGGTGGTCGAGACGAACCACCCCGCCGTACACCTCTGGCAGTCCCTAGGCTTCCGCATCGCCGGCACAGTCCCAGAAGCCTTCGACCACCCAAAACTCGGTTACGTCGGTCTGCACGTCATGTACCGTCCTTTGCCATGAATCGCGCTCGCCGGATGTGGAAGGCGCTCGAGCCGTTCCATGCGGTCACCTACTTCGCGCCGGAGACTCGGCAGGCGACCGACGCGCTCGGGCTCAAGGGCGGATGGATGAGCTACTTCGGGTGTCGGGCCGCGCCGTTGGGTGCGGTCGGTCCGGAGATCGTCAGCTCGGTGTTCTACAACTTCCACCCCGCGATGGTGGCGCGGTCGCTGCCCGACGCGTGGACCTACGCCACCCCCGCGCAACTCCTCGACGCACGCCTCGGAGCTGTCGACAACGCCGTCCGACGGCTGTCCGGCACGCCTCCATACCAAACCGTATGGTCTAGTGGCGTGTTCGACCGCGCGGCCGAGCTTGCCCGGCGGGCGGCGGAGCTGGCGCCTACCGCCGGGCGAGTACTCGCGGCGGCGAATGCAGCGTTGGAATGGCCAACAGAGCCGCACCTGGTGCTGTGGCACGCGACGACGATTCTGCGCGAATCGCGGGGTGATGGGCACGTTGCGGCGTTGGTTGCCGCTGGGCTCAGCCCTTGTCAGGCGCTGGTGACGATCTCCGCGGCGGGTGGGCCGGCCAAGGAGGTCTTCCAGGTCAACCGGCGGTGGAGCGACGACGAGTGGGCGGCGGCGTCCGACGATCTTCGCGAGCGTGGGCTGCTCGATGGTTCGGGTGCGCTGACTGCTGACGGGATCGCGCTGCGGCAGCAGGTCGAGGACACGACGGATGCGCTGGCGGATCAGGGCTGGCGGGCGCTGGGAGATGTCTTGTCTACCGAGTTGCACGAGTTGGTTCACCCGTTGAGCGCCGTACTCATGGCTGACGGGCTGATTCCCGCGGACAACCCGATGGCGTTGCGCTGGGACTGACGGCGGCTCAGCGCTTTGGTCTGCGAAGGCCGGCCGTGGCGGCTCGCAGTACGGCGGCTGTGAGCGCGTCGAGGATGCCGGACTCGAGCTTCCAGTGCTGCCAGTACAACGGCACGTCGACGTACTTGCCTGGGGCAACCTCCACCAGGCGGCCGGCGGCCAGCTCGGGGCCGGCCACCTGATCCTCGATCATCCCCCAGCCGAGGCCGATCCGGACCGCCTCGTGGAACGGCGCGGACGCCGGGATCGCGTGCGACGGCGGATCCAGCTTGCGCCGCGTGACCTTGCTGACCAGGCGGTGCTGCAGCACGTCCTTCTCGTTGAAGATCACCATCGGCGCCTCGGCAAGGGCCTCCGGCAACGGTTTCCCGGTCAGCCAGCGATCGGCGTACTCCGGGGTGGCGAGTGGGAGGTACCGCATCTTTCCGAGCGGTACGACGCGACAGCCCTGCACCGGGCGCGGATCGGCCGTGACCGCGGCCAGCACCGTGCCGTTGCGCAGGTACTCCGCGGAGTGCTCCTCGTCCTCCTGGTGGACCAGGAACCGCGCGTCGTGCGTCCGGGACAGGTCGAGCATCGCGGGCAGGAACCAGTTGTTCAGCGAGTCGGCGTTCACCGCGAGGGGGATCCGCTGCGCGTCGACCGTACCGCGGACGGCGGCGATCGCCTCGACCTCGAGCAACGCGACCTGACGCGCGAGCCGGAGCAACGCCTCCCCCGCCGCGGTCGCCCGAGCGGGCTTGCCGCGCATCACCACGACCTGACCCAGACGGCTCTCCAACGCCTTGATTCGTTGGCTCACCGCGGACGGTGTGACGCTCAGACGGCGCGCGGCCGCGTCGAAGCTGCCCTCGTCAAGGACTGCCACGAAGGTCTCGAGCTGCACGGAGTCGAATTGCATGGTGAAGTCATTCTAATGGTGCGTGAAAATCTTTAGCTGGCTTGATGGCCTGGGTGTCCTTACTGTCGAGACATGCCCTACCTCGCCGGTTTCGCCACGGCACTGTCCCTGATCGTCGCGATCGGCGCCCAGAACGCATTCGTCCTCCGCCAAGGCCTCCGCCGCGAACACGTACTCCCGGTGGTACTGACCTGCGCTCTCTCGGACGCCCTGCTCATCTCCAGCGGCATCCTCGGCCTGGGCGCCCTCCTCACCCGCAGCCAACTCGCCCTGGACATCGCGAAGTGGGGCGGCGCCGCGTTCCTCTACACGTACGCCTTCCTCGCCGCGAGACGCGCCTTCAACCCCAGCGCCATAACCCCCACCAGCAATGCCCCCGCCGCCTTGCGCACTGTCGTCCTGGCCTGCCTGGGCTTCACGTACCTGAACCCGCACGTCTACCTCGACACCGTCGTCCTCCTAGGCTCCCTGGCCAACCAACGAGGCACCATGGGCCGCTGGCTCTACGGCCTAGGCGCAGTAACCGCCAGCTTCACCTGGTTCTTCTCCCTAGGCTTCTTTTCCCGCAAACTAACCCCCACCTTCGCCCGCCCCCGCTCCTGGCAATACCTGGACACAGCCATAGCCCTCCTAATGACAACCCTCGCCACCTGGATGCTCCTCCCCTGATATCCACAGGCACACAATCCACCTGCCCCCACCCCCCAAATCCGGATACACTGTCAGTAGCAAGGCCAGCCCCTCTGCCCACTCGGGCACGGGCTGGTCGTCTTTTTTCCCGGGGATTTCCCAGTGCCTTCCTATGCCAAGCCACACCTGTCCTTCGAGGCCCAAGTCGAACTGCTCGAGAGCAGAGGCATGGTCATCGACGATCCCGCCGCAGCCGCCGAACTGCTGAGCGTGATCGGCTACTACCGATTGAGCGGCTATTGGTACCCGTACCGCCGGCAACTCGGCTCCCGACAACGCGCCGACCAGTTCGTCGACGGGACGAAGTTCTCCACGGTTGTCCGGCTGTACGACGCCGACCGGCGCCTCAAGCTGCATGTCCTGGACGCGATCGAGCGCGTCGAAATCGCGCTTCGCGTGATGATCGGCTTCACCTTGGGCAAGCGTGGGGCGTATGCGCACCTCTCCCCGGCGAACCTCGACGGCCAGTTCACGCGATCCATCCGAGGCCGACCCAGCCACTACGACGACTGGCTGGGCCGGGTCCTCGCGGGTCAGGCTCGCTCGTCCGAGGACTTCGTCGTTCATTTCCAGACGAAGTACGACGGCCGGCTGCCGGTGTGGGTGGTGACCGAGATCCTGGACTTCGGATCCACCGCACACTTGTACCGGGGGCTCAAGTCCGCCGACCGGGCGGCGATCGCCGTCGATCTCGGCATCCTTGACGAGCGTGGCGCAGGGAACGGTCACGCCCTCGGCAACTGGCTCCGGGTGCTCAACTACGTTCGCAACATCTGCGCTCATCATTCACGGTTGTGGAATCGGCACCTCGTCTACCAGATTGCGCCACGCCCACTTGCCGCCGTGCCGGAGTTACGTCAGCTGAGCGGCCTGCAGATGACGCACAATCGCATCTACTCGACGCTGTGCGTGCTGGCGTATCTCTTGCAGACGGTCGGCCGAAGTGACTGGGTTGCAGAGCTTCGTCAATTGGTAGATCAGGAGATTCCTGCCTGTGGGCGGAGCTTGTCTGAGATGGGGTTTCCGGTGGGGTGGGAGGGGTGTTGGCCGTGGACGTGACTGTGTTGTGTGATGCGGTGGCTGTGTTTCCTGAGGGGGTGGGGGAGGCGTTGGTGGGGTGGGATGTGGGGGATGAGGAGTGGGCTGGGCGGGTGGTGCCGGGGAATGTGGTGGGGGAGGGGTGGTTGCTGCATTTTCATAGTTTCTTGGTGGTTGAGGGGTCGCGGGTGGTGTTGGTGGATGCGGGGGTTGGGCCTGCGGGTGGGGAGGCGGCTGAGTGGCTGGGGGTTGCGGGGCGGTTGCCTGGGTTGTTGGGGCGGGTGGGGGTGGAGGTCGCGGAGGTGGATGCGGTCGTGTTGACGCATGTGCATCTGGATCACGTGGGGTGGGCGTCCGATGGGGTGCGGCCCTTGTTTCCGCGGGCGGAGTACGTGGTGCAGCGGGATGAGCTCGAGTACGTGCGTGGCGGGACGACGTACACGCAACGCATCCGGCCGATCGAGGAGGCCGGTCAGCTGCGGGTGGTGACGGGCGAAACGGTGCTTGGCGGGATGCGGCTGGTGCCGACGCCGGGTCACACGCCAGGGCATCAGTCGGTGGTCACGGACCGGGCGATCCTCGCCGGGGACGTGTTCGTGCACCCCGCGCAGGTCCGTCGGCCCGAGCTGACGTACGTCTACGAACGCGACCCCGCCACCGCAGTCACCTCCCGCCGTGACCTGCTGACGCTGGCCTCCACCCTCGGCATTCCACTAGCCGCCGCCCACCCCCACCCAGCCCTGTCCTCCACAGCCGAGCCAGTCACCTCATCAGGCCCCGGCAACACCCCCTGCCCACCCCACAACCTCCAGCCCAACAACACCCACAGACCCGCCCAGGCGCAGTGCGCTTAGCGGTAGCCGGTGGTGTTGGCTGGTTTGCCTGGTTGTTGTACTTCGGTGAGGTAGCGCCAGGCGTCGGGGCGGGAGCCGTCCAGGTCGGTGAAGTTGTAGAGCTGGGCCAGTTCGCCGCTGGAGGTGGATTTGCCGTTCCAGCGGCGGACGTCGGGGTCGGCTGCCAGGGCTGCTACGGCTCGGCCGACGTAGGACGGGCTTTCGGAGATCGCGAAGTGCGGGATGCGTTCGGTGGCGTCCTGCCAGTTGTCCTCGCGGACGCCGAAGGCCTCCAGCATCGCCTCCGAGCGGAGCCAGCCGGGCGTGAGGAGTACGGCGGTTGCGTCGTACTTGTCCAGCTCGTGCGCCAGCGCGAACGCGACCCGGCTGACCGCGCCCTTCGCGACGTCGTAGAAGAACGAGACGCGGTAGTTCTCCGCGTTGAACTCGTTCGTACCGTCGGTCATCTCGATCACCAGGCCGCCGGGCGACTTGATCAGCAGCGGGAGCGCGTAGTGCGCTGTGATCACGTGCGTGTTCACCCCGAGCTGCAGTAGTCGCAGGCCCGCATCGAGGTCGCTCTCCCAGACGGTCTTGTCCCACTCGGGTTCGCCGTGTTGACCCCAGATGTCGTTCACCAGGATGTGCAGCGCGCCCTGCTCGCGCTCGATCCGCTCGACCAGCGCCCGGACCTGCGCGGGATCCAGATGATCCACCGGTACGGCGATCCCGCGCCCGCCGGCCTTGTCGACCAGCTCCGCCGTTTCCTCGATCGTCTCCGGGCGATCCATCTCGGATCGTCGCGCCCGCGTGCTCCGCCCGGTCACGTACACGGTCGCGCCGGCCGCGCCGAGCTCCACCGCGATTCCCCGGCCCGCCGCCCGAGTCGCCCCGGCGACCAGCGCCACCTTCCCCGCCAACGGCTGCATCCCGTCCTCCTCCGAACTCAATCCATACACTGTACGATTATGTACCATACGGCGTATGGTTAACGTCGGCAACCGTTCCGGACGACCGCGGGCGGGGGAGGAGCGGCTCAGCCGGGAGGCGATCCTGCTCGCCGCGCTGCGGATTGTCGACGCCGAGGGCATCGACGCGCTGACCATGCGCCGGCTCGCGGCGACGTTGAAGGTGAACCCGATGTCGCTGTACCACCACCTGCCGAACAAGGCCGCCGTCCTGGCCGGCCTCGCCGAGCTGGTCTTCGCCGAACTCGAGCTACCCGACCCCGGCGACAGCGTGCCCTGGGACGAGCAACTGAAGGACGCCGCCCGCGCCTACCGGAACGGCCTCCGCGCCCACCCGAACCTCGCACTCCAGGTGCTGTCCGACCCGGCGGCGGTGTCGAACGTCGTCGTGGTCACGATGGAGCCGTTCTACCGTGCCCTCGATCGTGCCGGCCTGGCCCCACGCCAGATCTTCGAGGCCGCGAACACGCTGATCGACTTCATCCACGGTTTCAGCCTCGGCGAGACGTCCGTCCGCGGTGAGACCTTCGAGCTCGCGCCCGATCTCCTGGCCCAGGTCCGCGCCCTCCCAGAGGACAAGGCGCCGACCCTGACCCGGATCGTCAACGAACTGGGACCGGACGGTCTCGCCTACGACTTCGACAGCGGCTTCGAGTCGGGCCTGTCCACCCTGGTGGCCGGCTTCGCGCGATAACGCGAGATCGCGACGCCGACCAGGCACAACGCACCACCGCCGAACGCGAGCGGCGCCGGACTCTCGCCGAGCAACAGCCACCCGAGCGCGATCGCCAGCGGCGGAACCAGGTACGTCGTTGCGCCCATCCGCCCCGCGGTGGTCCGAGCCAACGCGTAAGCCCAAGTAGTAAAGGCGATCGCGGTCGGAAACGCGCCAAGAAAAACGATCCACCAAACGTTCGACGGCCGCACCTCGCGAACCAGGGCAGGCCCGAACGGCAAACAAGCAACCGCACCGATCACGCAGGACAGCCAGGTGACCTCCAACGCGGGAAGCCGCCCGAGCAGCGGCTTCTGTGACACGACACCGATCGCGTATGCCACCGCCGCGACCAAGCACAGCACCACGCCCCACACCTCGGTCCCACCACCGGACGACGACAGCCCGATCACGACGACGCCGCCGAACGCGACCAAACTCCCGATCACCAACCGTTGCGGGAATCCCTCATGCAGGAAGAGCCCAGCCAGCAAGGCGATCAGCAGCGGCCCGATGTTCACGAGCATCGCCGTCGTGCCCGCATCGAGATGCCGCTCGGCCTCGTTCAGCGCCAGGTTGTAGACGCCGAACCACAACAGACCGCACACGAGCAACAATTTCCAGTCCGCCCGAGCAGGCCAGCGCCGCCGGCGGGCGAACACGAAGAACCCGAGCACCACGCTGCCGACGAGCAACCGCCCGAGCGACAGCGCGCCGGCGGACATCCCCTGTCCGACGTGCCGGATCGCAACGAACGCCGACGCCCACAACACCACGGTCACCGCCGCCGCGCCCGCTGCAAGCGCACCCTGTTTCCTCATATTCGTACAACGTTTTCGCCACCCATGATGTGACACTAGGGCTCGGACGCTTCGGCAGCCGCCGAACTACGTGGCGCGGGCAACGAGGCAGGTACGACGAACGCGGTCAGCAGCACCGGGATCGTCAGGCCCGCGACCAGGATCGACATCGTGAACCACACCGACCCGACCGCGAACCCGGCGTACACCGCGATCGCCGACACCTCCGCGAACAGTCCCGAAACCGATGTCACGGTCGCCCGCGCCGGTCCGGTGATCGCGTCCTGCAGGCGCGCCTCGGACACCACGATCACGAGCTGCAGTACGCCGTACCCGATCGCGATCGGCAGGAAGCCCCACGGCGATCCGCTCAGCGCACCGACAGCGATCAGCACGGCCGTGACCGCCAGACCGCCGGCAAACGTTGCCGCACGCAACCTGTACAGAGGTCCGGCCAGTGCGCCGCCGATCGCCTGTGCCGCAACGGTTCCCGCGATCAGCAACGGGATCGCTCCGGTCGCGGCACCGGTCTCGCGGGCGAGCAGCGGGAAGTACTCGTCGAACCCGAGGAATCCACCCAGCAGCGCGACCAACAGCACCGCCCGCCGTACGACGCGACTGGTCAACACCTCGGACACACCGGTCCGCAACATGTGCACGTAGTTCGCGAGGGCGGCCTTGGCGCCGGGCTCGTCCGCCTCCCGCGCGCTCTCCACCGGCCGGGACTCAGGCAACGTCCACGCCACGAATGCCTCGACAAGGCAGCTCAGTACGCTCACCATTCCGGCGAGCATGTAGCCGCCGAGGTCGAACAGGGGTGCCGCGACAACGGTTGCCGCGAGGTTCGTCACCAAGGCGGCGGAGCGGGCGCGACCCAGCAGGGTCGGGTAGTGCTCGGCGCGGCCCCGGGCGGCGAGTTCGTCGTACACAAAGGCTTCGTACGTACCCGAGATCAACGCGGACGAGGCGCCCCAGAGGACGAAGCCCAACGCGAAGCCGGCGAACGAGGGCAGCGTGATCCAGGCGGCGTACCCGAGTCCGCTGATCAAGGCACCGAGGATCAGCAGCTTGCGTCGCGAGTACGCATCAGCCCACGCGCCGGACGGGACCTCGAGGACGAATCCGGTCGCGGACCAGATCACGAACAGCAGCGAGATCTGCGCAGCCGACAGCCCGTGGTCGGAGAAGAACAGCTGGTACAGCGGATACAGCGGGATGAAGTCGTGCAGCGCGCTGACGGCGATGATCCGGGCCGACAGCGCTCGGTCACTGGGTCAATGGTGTGGAGGAAGTCTCATGTCCTCGACCATACCGGTAAATGGCGCGCGGCTCCCGGGGAATTTCCGTCAGAGTAGAGCGATGGGAGAGGTCAGCGAACGGTTCTGGGCCAAGCTGCCGGACGGCAGCCGGGATGCCCTGGTGAACGGATTGAGCCAGTCCGAGTTGCAGTCCGTCCTGCTCGACGTGACCCGGGAGCGCGCGGCCAAGGTCAAGCCGGCGCGTCTGCTCGAGCGCTGGAAGCAGGACCGGTTCGTGCGGCCGTCGACCGTCGACCCACGCGAGCTGGTGAAGACCCAGCAGCGGTTGTGGGAGCTGCTGCCGGAGAAGTTCGCGGGCGTGCAGCTCTCACCACTCGCGCCGCTCGGGACGTGCTCCGCGGTCGCGCCGATCAATCAGCACCAGATCGTCAGCACGATCCGCGGTACCGAGGTGGCCAGCGACCCCACCAACGAGCTGGCGATCGAGGCCGCGGTACGACGGCGCGCCGGCCAGGACCGCGTCCACCTGGCGGCCTGCCAGCGGGTGGTCCGCGCGCAACCGTTCGACACGCCGGGGTTCTCCGCACACTTCGAGCTCTTCGTCCTGGTGTCGAGCGCGCGCGACACCGGATCGTGCCGGACCGAGGCGGAGTTGCTGATCGACCACCTCGGCTTCTGGCACGCCGTGCTGGGCGACAAGGCCGGGTTGACGTTCACCGCGTTCAAGGAGTCCGCGCTGCGGGACCGGATCGAGGACACGGTCCGTCCTGCGCTCGGCGTACCGTTCACCGAGGACACCGAGCGGACGAAGAGCGCGACGTACTACGCCGGTACCGGGCTCGGCATCGGCAACGGGATCGGCGACGGCGGGTTCACCACCTGGACCGCGGACCTGCTCGGCGACGCGAAGGAACGGTGCCTGACGTCCTGCATCGCGACCGAGTTCCTGACCGCTAGCGAAGCTTGAGCAGCCCGGCGTCGGTCGGCCGGAAACCGCAGGCGTCGAGGTAGAACGCGCTGAGGTGCGGCTCGAAGTCCACGTGCAACCACTCGCATCCGGCGGCGCGGGCCTCCGACGCCGCGGTCAGCACCAACTGCTTGCCGATGCCCTGCCGGCCGTGATCGGGATGGACGGCGGTGTCCAGCACGAACGCATGCGCACCGCCGTCCCAGCTCACCTGCACGAACCCGACCAGTTGATCGTTGCTGAACGCACCGACCCAGGTCAGCGCCCAGCGCTCCAGCCGCTCGGCCCAGGCGTGTACTTCCGGCTCGCTCTCGAAAGCGGCCGCGTGCAGGAAGGACAACTCGCGATCGTCGACCGGGAACCGGACGACGTACTTCAGCTCTGTCACCCGGTCAGGTTAGGCGACCAATGCGTAAGCCGTGGGGGAATTCGAGTACGCCCGGGGACCGGACGGGATGCGCTGGGTGCGCTGCTCGACCCGGATCGCTGCGGTCTGCAGGTGGACGGGCAGGTTGGACCGGACCGCGGTGGTCAGGTCGAACTGGACCTCGGCCAGCAGGTCGGTGAGCTGGAGGTCGAGGGCGCGGCAGATCGCGGCGAGGATCTCCGAGGAGGGCTCCTTGCGGCCGCGCTCGATCTCGGACAGGTACGGCACCGACACCTGGGCGAGCTCGGCGAGCTCCCGCAGGGTGATGCCCCGCTCACGCCGTAGTCGGCGGAACACGTTTCCGATCACCTGGCGTAGCAACACGACGGGCCCTCCTCGCCTCCGGATCTCCTGTATCGAGTGTGCCATCCGTCGCAGGCCGCCCGGACCGGATCTGCCCTGAGCAGACTTTCTGCTGTCAGAAGAATCAGCCGTCGAGCGCGTTCCGGAGGTCGGTGATCAGGTCCTCCGGGTCCTCCAGACCGAGGCTCAGCCGGAGCAGGCCGTCCGAAGGCTTCGCCTCTGATGCGACCAGCCGGTGGGTGAGCGCGGCCGGGTGCTGGATCAGGGTGTCGACCCCGCCCAGCGAGACCGCGTGCGTGATGAGCCGCAGCCTGCGGGCCACCTTGGACGCGGCCTCGAATCCTCCGGTCAAGGTGAACGCGAGCACGGCGCCCGGACCGGCTTGCTGACGCCCGATCAGGCCTTGCGGGTCGTTCAGTCCGGGGTAGTGGACGCGCTCGACACCGGGCTGCGCGGACAGCCAATCCGCGACCTTGATCGCGGTCGCCTGCTGCGCCCGTACTCGCAGCGGCAGCGTCTGCAGTCCCCTGTGCAGTTCGTACGCCGCCAGCGGGTGCAGCAGGCCACCGGTCACAGCGCGGATCTGCCGGAGCCGGCCGACCCACCCCACGCCGGCCGCAACGACGCCGCCCATGACGTCACCGTGGCCGCCGAGGTACTTGGTTGCCGAGTGCAACACCAGGCTCGCCCCGTGCCGAGCCGGCTGCTGCAGGACCGGCGTGGCGAACGTGTTGTCCACCAGGACGGGTACGTCGCCGGCCGCGGTCACGACGTACCGCAGGTCGACCAGGTCGACCGTCGGGTTGGCCGGGGTCTCGACGATCACCAGGCCGGTGTCCGGGCGGATCGCTCCCGCGACCTCGGTGGGTTTGGCGTACGTCACGGTTGTCCCCAGGAGGCCTGTGGACAACAGGTGGTCGGTACCGCCGTACAGGGGCCGTACGGCGACCACGTGCGTACGGCCTGCCGCGACGATGGCGAGCAGGCACGCGGTGAGCGCAGCCATGCCCGAGCCGAAGGCGACCGCGCCGTCGGTCTGCTCGAGTTCGGCCAGCGCGTCCTCGAAGCGGGCCACGTTCGGGTTCCACAGGCGCTGGTAGACGAGGCTCCCGCCGTCCGGGCCGCGGCCCTGGGTGAGTTCGTCGTACGACGCTCCGCCGGCGTCGATGTCGGGCAGCGGGTAGGTGGTGGACAGGTCGATCGGCGGGACGTGGACGCCGAGCGCGGCCAGGTCGTCGCGTCCGGCGTGCACAGCACGGGTGTCGAGCATCGCGGCCTCCTGTGGATAACTGAGGAGACTGTGAATCTTCTGCGCGATAGCTGCAAGAGTTCCGAAGATAATTCGTCCACAGGCTCGTCCACACGCTGTGGATTCTGTGGATGGCCTTACAGTAGATGGCATGCCGAAGGATCGTCGGAGCCCGGGACCGGCGCCGCGGCCGGTTCCGGAAGGGCTCGACGAGGTGGACCGGAAGCTGGTCGACCTGCTCACGGCCGACGGCCGGATGCCGAACAACGCGCTCGCGGAGGCGGCTGGGATCGCGCCGTCGACCTGCCTCACCCGGGTCCGCGCCTTACGCGAACGAGGGGTGATCCGCGGCTTCCACGCCGACGTGGATCTGGCCGCGCTGGGCCGGCCGTTGCAGGCGCTGATCGCGATCCGGATCGGCGCGCACTCGCGCGACGAGATCGACCGGTTCCGGACGAAGGTCCCCAGGCTGCCCGGGGTGTTGTCGCTGTTCCATGTCAGCGGCGCGAACGACTACCTGCTGCATGTCGCCGCGACGACGCCGGACGCGCTGCGAGAGTTCGTCCTCGACCACCTGACCGCGGATCCCGCGGTCACGCACGCCGAGACGAGCCTGATCTTCGAGCACGTCCGCGGCGGTTAGCGGGGCTTGAGACCCCAGGCCTCCGCGAGCAGCTGGAAGGAGTGCCGGCGTTCGGCGGGGTTGTGGATGTTCGTGGTGATGATCAGCTCGTCGGCACCGGCCTGGGTGGCGCGGCGGAGCAGGTCGGCGGCGACCTGGTCGGGCGTGCCGACGGACACCAGGCCGGCCCATTCCTCGACGGCGGCCTCTTCCGCCTCCGACCACGGGTACGCGGCGGCCTCCTCGGGCGACGGGAGCGGGCCCGGGCGGCCGGAGCGGAGGCGGAGCATGGACAGCGCGTTCGCGCGGGCGAGCTGCTGCGCGCGTTCCTCGGTCTCCGCGACGATCGCGGCGAGGGCGAGCATCGCGCGCGGTTCGCCGTCGTGCTCGAGGCGGCGGTAGTTCTCCTTGTACGCCGAGATCACGCCGGCCGGGTCGAGCGTGCCGAAGTGGCCCGCGTACGCGAACCCGGTGCCGAGCGCGGCGGCCGCCTGACCGCCGTACGTGCTGGAACCGAGGATCCACACCGGCGGCAGCGGTACGTCGCTCGGCTGCGCGGTGATCGGCTCGAACGGATGCCCGGCCGGGAAACCTTCGGCGTACGCGCGGAGCTCGGCGTACTGCTCGGTGAAGTCGTCCGCGCCGAGCGCCTCCCGGCTGCGGCGCAGCGCGAGCGCGGTGCGCTGGTCCGTACCGGGTGCACGGCCGATGCCGAGGTCGATGCGGTCCGGGTAGAGCCCGCCGAGGACGCGGAAGGTCTCGGCGACCTTCAGCGGCGAGTGGTTCGGCAGCATGATCCCGCCGGAGCCGACGCGGATCGTCGACGTGGCCGCGGCGACCGCCGCGATCATCACCTCGGGCGTCGAACTCGCCACGCTCGGGATGTTGTGATGCTCCGCCAGCCAGAACCGGTGATAGCCGGCCGCCTCGGCGGTGCGGGCCAACTCGAGCGTCTCGTGCAACGCCTCCGACGGCCGCGTACCCGTCGGCACCGGCGAAAGATCGAGCACGGACAGGGGCATCGGTTCGGCGCTCACGAACAACTGCCAACCGCCGGCCGCGACAACCTATTCCGGGTACGGCGTGTCGGCGCGGGCGTCCCGCAACGAACGAGCCCACCACGCGAGCTGCCGCAGCAGAGCCGCCGCTGCGACCGAGGTGGTCGGGTCGACGGGTTCGCCGTCCTCGAAGTCCTCCTCGCGGAAGCCGAGGGTGTCGCGGATCGTCACCGCGTGCAGCTCACCGAAGACCAGTCGCAGCTGTTCCGCGGCGCGCAGTCCGCCGGAGCGCCCGCCGTACACGACGAAGCCGACGGGCTTCGCGTACCAGGGCCGGCGGACCGCGTCGATCGCGGTCTTCACATCGCCCGGGTACGCGTGGTTGTACTCGGCCGTGACGATCATCACGGCGTCCGCGTCCTGGATCCGCGCCGGCAGCTCCACCGGCGGGGTCACGCTCAGGTCGATCAGATCCAGCTTGAACTCGTCCGCCCGCTCAACCTCGCGCGTGAACCACCGCGTGACCGCCGTCCCGAACCGCCCGTCGTCCAGGTTGCGCGTCAGCACGACGAGCCGGAGCGGATGAACAGTCACACCAACGGACGCTAATACCTCAACAACACTAGAGGTCAAACCGTCTCATCGGGCGGCTCGGCGGGCGCGGCCGGTGGAGTGGTGGTGTGGAGGTCTGTCTGAGCAGCGGTCATGAGGCTGGATGCGTCGGTGAGGACGCCGACGGTTTGCCAGGAGCTGGTAACTGCGTCGAGTTGGCTGGAACCGTCGCCGAAGAGAGTGCGGGCGGTGGTCTGCGTGGCCTCGGCGAAGTCCTTGAACGAGGCCGACGTCGCGAGATTGCCAGACGTCAGCGTTTCGTACCAGATCTTGCCGGCGTCGTCGTACGCGTTGCCGCCGATCGCCGCCGCGACCAGGTAGAACGCGCGGTTCGGGATGCCGGAGTTGATGTGTACGCCGCCGTTGTCGTCCTGCGTGTCGACGTACCCCGACATGTCGGCGGGCTGTGGATCCTTGCCGAGGCGCGGATCGTCGTACGCCGTGCCGGGCGCCTTCATGGACCGCAGCGCGACGCCCTGGACGCCGGGGAGGAACAACCCGGCGCCGATCAACCAGTCGGCGTCCGCGGCGCTCTGCTTGAGCGCGTACTGCTTGGCGAGCGAGCCGAAGACGTCCGAGATGCTCTCGTTGAGCGCACCGGACTGGCCTTGGTAGTCGAGGTTCGCGGTGTACTGCGTGACGCCGTGGGTGAGCTCGTGCCCGGTGACGTCGATCGACGACGTGAAGTTGCCGAAGATCTCGCCGTCCCCGTCGCCGAACACCATCTGCGACCCGTCCCAGAACGCGTTCGCGTAGCCGCGGTCGTAGTGCACGGTCGACACCAGCACGAGCCCGTTGCCGTCGATCGAGTCGCGCCCGTAGCACTCCTTGTACAGCGTCCAGGTTGCGCCGGTGCCGTCGTACGCCTGGTTGACCGGCTCGTCCTGGACCGGGTCGTCGCCCTCGGAACGGACCAGCGTGCCGGGCAGGTCGGTGCCGTGCTCCGCGTCGTACACCTTGCGCTGTCGTCCACTCGCCGCCGCCTCGGGTTTCGCGCCGGCCGCGGGCCGGGTTCGCAGTACGGCGTCGTGCTGCAACGACTGCCGGATCCGGGCACGAACGCTGGGGTCACCCACGGATCGCTCGAGCTGCTCGAGCAGGTACGGCGGGACGATGGCGTGGAACACCACTACAGGAAAACCCGGGCACGGGATAAACTCAAGGATTTGTGGCCGCGTCGGAGCGAATTCCGCAATTGCAGCCTAAAACCAACGCGCGCATTTTAACACGAGGGATGGGGAATTGCCGAAGAGGTCGCGTGAAGAGGTGGAGCCGTCGCGAGCGCCGCATCCGCGGGATGCTGGGCAAGGCGGAGGAGGGAGACGGGACGGAGTCCCGGCGACCGACGACAACGCCGCCCAGCGCCCGCGGGGCGGCGCGCAGCAGGCTCCACCTCTTCACGGGACCTCTGCTCCTGTTGACGCCGAGCAGGACAACCTGACGACGTTCTACGCTGCGCTCGATGCGGAGCGGGCGCGGACCGACGCACGGGCCGATGACGAGCAGCTGGTGCAGACCCGGAACGCGCAGGCGCTGCACCAGCGCGACGGGCGGATCCGCGACCTCAAACTGCGGCAGGCCCGGCTGAACGCGGCCGAGGAAGGGCTGTACTTCGGCCGCCTGGACACCGCGGACGGCGAGATCCTGCACCTCGGCCGGATCGGCCTGCACGACGACGAATACGAACCGCTCCTCGTCGACTGGCGCGCTCCGGCCGCGCGGCCGTTCTACATCGCGACCGCGGTGGCCAATCTCGGCATCGTCCGGCGCCGGCACGTCCAGACCCGGTTGCGCCGGGTGATCGACGTCCAGGACGAGCAGCTCGACCTCGGGCGGGAGGCCGCGGACGCGTCGAAACCCGGCACCGGCGTGATCGGCGAGGCGGTGCTGATGAAGGCGCTGGACGCCCGCCGGACCGGCCGGATGGAGTCGATCGTCCAGACCATCCAGGCCGACCAGGACCGGATCATCCGCTCCGAACTGCCCGGAATCCTGGTCGTCCAAGGCGGTCCGGGCACCGGAAAGACGGCCATCGCGCTGCACCGCGCCGCATTTCTCTTGTATACACATCGTGAGCAACTGGAAAAGCGCGGAATTCTCGTCGTCGGGCCGAATGCGGCGTTCCTGCGCTTCATCGGCCAGGTGCTCCCGTCGCTCGGCGAGGACGGCGTCCGCCTCGTCACGATCGCCGAGCTGTACCCGGGGATCAACGCCACCCGCCCGGAATCGCCGGAGAGCGCCGAGGTCAAGGGCCGGCCGGTGATGGCCGACGTGATCGCGCGCGCCGTCACCGACCGCCAGTGGATCCCGGACGCACCGGTGCACGTGACCGTCGAGCGCACAGAACTCACACTGGATCCCAACGTGTGCGAGGAGATCCACGCCAGGGTCGCCAACCGCAACCTCACCCACAACCAGGCGCGCCCGTTCGTGCTGAACGAGTACACCGACCACCTCACCAACCAGTACGCCGAACTGATCGGCACCGACCCGCTCGACGGCGAACAGTTGCTCGACGAGTACGACCTCGCCGAACTGCGCAACGAAGTACTCGCCGAACCCGCCGTCCAAGCGCTGCTCGAACAGCTCTGGCCGTTGCTCACGCCGCAGAAGCTGCTCGAGGATCTGTACGGCGACGAGGACCGGCTCGCGTCGGCGGCGCCGCAGCTGTCCGCGCTGGATCGCGAGCACCTGCTGCGGTACGGCGCCGACTGGAGCCCGGCCGACGTACCGTTGCTCGACGAAGCGGCGGAGCTGCTCGGTGACGACGGGACCGAGGCGGCGCGCGAGCGGGCCGCGCGAGCGCGCGCGATCGCTTACGCACAAGGGGCTCTGGACGTGCTGTCCGGATCAGGATCGACCGACTTCGACGAGGACGACGAGGCGGAAATCCTTACCGCCAAGGACATTCTGGACGCCGAGGCGTTCGCCGAGCGGTACGAGGCCGACGACGACCGGACGCTGGCGGATCGGGCCGCGGCGGACCGGCGGTGGACGTACGGGCATGTGATCGTCGACGAGGCGCAGGAGTTGTCGCCGATGGCGTGGCGGGCGATCGCCCGGCGCTGTCCGCTGCGGTCGATGACGGTGGTCGGTGACGTCGCGCAGACGAGTTCGGTCGGCGGCGGTACGTCGTGGTCGAGCGCGCTCGGGGAGACGTTCGGCGATCGCTGGCGGCTGGCCGAGCTGACGTTCAACTACCGGACGCCGGCCGAGGTGATGGAGTTGGCGAACGCCGTACTCCGCGCGGTCGACCCGTCCGCGAAGGCGCCGCAGTCGGTCCGTTCGACCGGCGTACGCCCGTGGCACATCGACGTACCGGCGGCCGAGCAAGCGTTGTACGTGTACAAGATGGCGGCCGAGGAGACGGCGTACGGCGAGGTCGGCGTGATCACGTCGCGGAGCCGGCTCGAGCTGATCCAGGAGGCGGTCGACGGCCTGACCGGCGTCACCGTCCTGACCGCCCGCGAGGCGAAGGGCCTCGAGTTCGACTCGGTCCTGGTCGTCGACCCCGACGGCATTGTGATCGAGTCACCCCGCGGCCTCCGCGACCTGTACGTCGCCCTCACCCGCTGCACCCAACGCCTCGGCGTCGTGGGCGAGCTCCCCGACGTACTGCGGGAGTCAGCCGCGTGGAGCTAGTGGTCCGCGCAGCACTTCTGTTGGTGCTGTAGCTCGAACGGGATCAAAAGGTCGCCGGCGGCCGGTTGGACCTGCAGGACCAGGCGGCCGTCGCGGCGGACCGGGCGGAGGAAATCGAGGGTGTCGATCAAGGTGTCGTCCTCGACCGGGACACCGCCGATGCCCTCCAGGTGATCGATGCCGCAGCGGGTGCGGAGCTCGGCCGCGGGCAGTACGCCGCGCGCCTGCTCGTGACCGGGCCAGCGGACCACGCGTCCGGACGTACCGAGCGCGGCCTCGACCGCGGCGACGTACGCGCCACGGACCAGGCGGCTCGGACCGGCCAGCTCCGGCTCGGACGCGCCCGGCCGGGTGACCGCCAGCCCTACGTCGCGCCCGGCAACCATTTCGCGGACCGGGTCGGCGAGGTCCGCCGTACTGGTCAGCGAGACCGCGACGTGCGGCCGGTCGTCGCCCGCCACCATGTGGGTGAGCGCGACGACCGGCTGGTCCAGCCCGGCGATCAACTCGTAGAGCAGATGGTCGGCCGCCGCGGTGTCCTTGCTGTCGGCATCGATCGCGATGATCATCTGCTACCTCGGAAGCACCCAGATCGGGTTGGTGTAGAACCACAGGTCGACCCACGGATCCGCGTCGCCGACCACGTCGAGCTTCGGGCCGGCCGGGTCGACCGCCGCGCCGTGGTAGCCAGGCTGGCTGCGATTCCCGTCGGTACCTCGGACCCGGACGTACTGCGCTTCGTCGGCGCGGCCGAGCGGGTACACCAGTTCGAACGTGCCGCGCTTGCCCGAGGTGTCCCACTGCTTGACAACCTTGGTGTTCGGCGCGGACAGCGTGTCCTTGTCGGCGACCGGACCGGTCACCGAGCCCTGGATGACGTCGACCCGGTTCAGCGCCGGGACGAAGTTCGCCCAGTTCGGCATCGTCTGCGTGGTGATCCGGACGACGAGCTCGATCGGACGGCCCTTCTTGACCAGCAGCGCGCCGCCGAGCGGTTCGCCGTAGCGCTTGCCGACCTCACGGACCTCGACCTCGACGCCCTTGACCAGTGCGCCGTGGTCGACCCAGACGCGGCCGTTGCGCAGACCCTCCATCACGGCGAGGTAGTCGCGGCGGTCGGCGCCGACGTGGGTACGGCTGTAGAAGCCCGGCCAGAAGTCGGTCGCGGTCGAGTTGACCGTGTTGCCGTAGACCGGGTCCATGTACCGGCCGTCGCGGTCGAACTGCTCCTGGCTCGAGCCGTCCGGACGGCGGGAGGTCTCGTTCCAGTTCACGTGCGAGTCGGAGTTCGCGGTGATCCACCACGGCTTGCCCTCGGCGAGCAGGCTGTCCCAGAGGCCGCCGACGGTCGCGGTCATCCAGTCGAAGCCGCCCCAGGTGCGGTAGCTCTCGGCCGGATAGCCGGTGAACGAGTTCGGGTTCGGGGCGTTGCCGTACAGGCCGCGGGCGCTGCCGGCGCCGATGCCCTTCGGTAGACCGCCGGCCTGGTGACCGGGCGCACCCTCGAAGCCGATCGCGATCCGCGGGTCGGCGTCGCGCCAGTTGCGGATCTCGTGCGGACTGTCGATACCGTTGCGGGCCGGGTGGTTGGCGAGGAACAACGCGTCGGCGACCCGGCGCTTGTCGACCTGCTGGCCGAGCCACTGGATGCCCGACACCGCGAGCGCCTCGTTGGCCGGCGAGTTCGAGCTCGCGCCCTTCACGCTGCCGTCGTAGTCGTTCTCGAACTGCTTGAGTACGTCGACCTCGCGGCTGCCCGGCGCGACGAAGATCGTGCCGTGTTCGGCGGCCGGGATGTTCCACTCGAGGCCCTGGAAGATCAGGGTGTCGCGCAACTCGGCGCGGGCCGCCTTGATCTGCGGGTTGACCAGGTCGACCCCGATCCGCGCGTGCGTGGCGCCCCCGTGGTCGGTGATGACGAGCCAGTCCAGTCCGTACGACGCCGCGTGCCGGGCCTGGTCGATGACGCGGTACATGCCGTCGGAGCTGAGCTGGGTGTGGATGTGGTGGTCGCCGGCCAGCCACACGTTCGGACGACTGCCGGGCTGGAACACGAACCCGTCCTTCGGCGCAGCCGCCGCCGCGAACTGCGCACCCGTCACCGCGAGCGCCGCCGTACCCCCAAGAATCCCGGCAGACCGCAACAACCCACGCCGACTCACCCCAGCCGGCGACAACTCACTGTCCGGCACAGACTCGTCGAGCGCCGCCAACGTCTCCTGATCCAACTCGGTATTCGGCCGGTGGTGATCGTGCTCATGTGAATGCGAATGACCATGACCGTGCGAGTGCGAGTGCGAGTGCCCCATCAACTGTCCTCTCCCAGGCGGAACCGCCGGGATCATCACCTCCCGCCATGACCAACAGATGTGCACCGGATGAACGCACCATGGGTCCCGCGGGTACTGCTAGCGGGGGCGGTGTTCGCGGAGCGTGGTGATGGATTTTTCGATGCGGCGGGTGCGGGTGGTGTCGGTTTTGGCGGAGGTGATTTGGAGGGCGTGCCATTGGCGGTTGCTGTAGCTGAGGGTGTCCCAGAATGCCTTCGCGTCCGGGTCGGCGGCCAGTGCCGCGGCGAGGGGCTCCGGAACTTCGAGCTCGCGTGGTGCGGTGTCGAGTACGACGTCCAGTTCGAGGACGTCCCCGGGCGCGATGCCGGCCTCGGTACGGCGCTCCGCGCTGACCCCGAGGAGGTACCGTCCGCCCATCCGCGCGATCGACGTACGGAAGGTGAAGCCGTTCACGGTGACCGCGACCTTCGGGTGGCCGCCGCCACCGAGTGACTCGACGACCGACTCGGGGATCTCGAAGCCGGCCGTGTTCTTGCCGGAGGAGAACAGTTCCGCGGTGAACTTCATCTGTCCATCATCCGAGCTCGGCAGGTCATGTCGAAACCCGGCCGACGGCTCCGACGTAGCGGGGTGAGAGTCGGAGCTGAGGAGAAATCGTGATTCTGAACAGCATGTTGCTCGGGAGTGCGGATGCCGAGCGGTTGAAGGCTTGGTACCGGGACGGGTTCCGGGCGGAGGTCGACGGATACGGGAACCTGGACCTCGGTGGGTTCGGGCTGGTGATCGAGCAGCGGGACGACGTCCCGGCGAAGAACGCGGAGCCGGGGCGGCACATCGTGAACTTCGCCGTCGACGACATCCACGAGGCGGCCGCGCAGCTGCGGACGCTGGACGTCGACTGGCTGGTGCACCCGGAGGACCGTGGCATCGGCTGGTTCGCGACGCTGATCGACCCGGACGGGAATTACGTCCAGTTGATCCAGATGAAACCGGAGTACTACGCGCAAAAGTGAAGAACGTTCGCACCGGACCTGGGGATCCGGTGCGAACGGGATTTGTCAATCAATCAGGCGCATTACACAGGGGAGGAAAGCGGGCGGCAAGCGAGGGGCAGAACGCCCACGCTCGCCTGCCGCCCGATACCGGTCCTTTGGTGATCGAGGTGAGGTGCTCGACCTGGCGACGTTCCGGGTGGGTTGTCTGGTGAGGTACGGAACGCGAAAGGTACCGGAGATTTCTCAGCGGGGCGCTACGTCCCACATGCGCTCGCCGGGCAGGGGGTCGGGGAGCTTGTCGATCATCGGCATCGGGTCGTTGGTGACCCGAAGACCGGCGAACCGGCGGCTCATGGCGTCTGCGTACCGCTCGGCCAACGCCGGCTCGGCGTTGTAGTCGGCGATCACGTGCTCACCGAACCAGACACGCACGCGTCGGCGCTGAACGGTCTGGGTGGCGGTGGCGGTTGTCACTGGTCCTCCTGGCTGTACTTCGAGGGGTGGAACGGCCTGGAAAACGCGGGCGAGCGCGGTGCCGGTGCGCCGTGTTGTGTTCACCGTCACGTCACTTCCAACGGAGGATGCCGAGCAGAGGTCACGCCCGGATCCGGAAATTCTGGGCAATCGGCAAAACTTTTCTCGACGGTTCAGAACCCCATTAATTCGCACACATTTTCGATTACCCGAACGGTCCTCGAACCGAGACGCCGCCGTCCAGCACGAGCTGCTGGCCGGTGATGTACGACGCGGCGTCGGACGCCAGGTAGACCACCGCCCGGGCGACCTCCTCGGACCGCCCGAACCGCCCGACCGGGATCTCCTCGACCACGTCGGCGCCGACCACTCCGTTGGCGACCGCGGTCGCGATCGCTCCGGCGGCGGCGACGTTCATCCGGATGCCGTCCCGCGCGTACTCCGCGGCGACCGTCCGCGCCAGGCTCAGGATGCCCGCCTTCATCACGCCGTACGCGGCCTGTTCGGGCGCCGCCATGAATCCCGTGACCGATCCGACGCTGACGATCGCCCCGCCGGTGCCCTGGTCCAGGAACACCCGGAGCGCGGCCCGGACGGCGCGGGCGACGTACCGCAGGTTGACCTCGTAGATCGTGTCCCAGTCCGCGTCGGCCATCTCGTGCAGCCTGACCGCCGGCACGAACGCGACCTGCCCGCCGACGACGGTGACCAGTACGTCGAGCCCTCCGAGCCGCCGTACCGCTTCGGCGACCATCGCCTCGATGTCTTCCGCCGAGCGGACGTCGCCGGACACCGGGTACGCCGTACCGCCGGCTGCTCGGACCGCGTCCGCGGCCTCCGCGGCACGCGCGGGATCGAGGTCCGCGACCACGACCGCGGCGCCTTCGTTGCCGAGGGCTTCGGTTGTCGCGCGGCCGATGCCGCCGCCCCCGCCGCCGATCACCAGGGCTCGTTTCGTACTCAGCTGCATAGCCGGAGGGTAGGCGAAGAACGTCATGAGATTCACAGGGATTCCTCAGGTAAGACACGCCGAAGCTGTCAGAACGGCTCCGTACGCTGGAACTGTGACGATCGAAGACGCTGGAATCAGGCCGCTCACCGAGGCAACCCTGGGATCCCCGGACGCCATCGACGAAACCGCTGAAACCGTCGTGGCGAACGCCCTGGTCGTGCCCGAGCGGGTGATCGGCGGCGTGGTCGCGTCACCGGTCCGGCCGGGTCCGGCTGGGATGGCGGCCGTCCAGACCGAGCACCTGATCAGCGACGTCGGCGACGCGCTGCGGCTGCTGGACGCGGTCGAACGGGTCCGCGGGCACGCGCACCCGTTGATCCTCGGCCTGCAGGAAGCGGTCGGGATCAAGATGCCGGCCGCGCTCGTGCTGAGTGCGATCGCGAACGGGCGGACCACCGCCCACCAGGTCGCCCAGCAGGTCGGCATCACCACAGGCGAGGCGGAGTTGGCGATTGCCGACCTGGAAGCCCTCGGCATGGTCCGCACCACGCCGACGCTGACCGTCTCGTCCCTCGGCCAGGCGCGGCTGTCGCAGCTCGACGGGCTGACCGTGCGCGTCCTCGACGTCATCACCGGCATCCTCGGCCCGACCGACGCCGCCCACCTGGTCCGCCTCCTGCACACAGTTGCCGACGGCCTCGAATCCGCCTCCGTCGCCGCCGCCGTGAACCCGGCTCTCTCGCACAACTAGTGTCGAAATCGCCCGGGTGGTGACGACGTAGCTGATGTCGAGTGACTACCAGGAGGGCATCAGATGCTTCAGGACAGCAAGGCATTCAGTGGGTTCTCGGTGGACGATATTCCGCGGGCCAAAGAGTTCTACACGAAGACGTTGGGTCTCGACGTCGGCGAAGAGCACGGGATGTTGCGGGTACGGACCGGCAGTGGGAACACCGTTCTCGTGTACCCGAAGGACAACCACGTCCCGGCGGAGTTCACCGTGCTCAACTTCCCGGTCGCGGACATCGAGGAGACGGCGCGTGAGTTGACCGCGCGCGGCGTCACGTTCGAGAGGTACAACGACGGGCACGACGAGCTCGGGATCTACCGCGGCCACGGCCCGTCGATCGCGTGGTTCAAGGACCCGGCGGGCAACGTCCTCTCGCTCATTCAGGACGCCGGGACCGGGTCCTGATACTGGCCGAGGCGGCCGGTGTAGCGGGTGCCGCTCAGGTAGGGCCACGGATACGCGGTGCAGCCGTGGAGACCTAGGGTCTGTTGCTGCATGACCGGTGCGGGTTGGCCGGGGCCGGGGCAGAGTTCGTGGCCGCGGCCGAGGCGGTGTCCGGTCTCGTGGTTCACCATGTACTGCCGGTACGTCGTCAGCGAGGCGCCGTACCCGGGGACGCCGTGCGCCCAGCGCGCGACGTTCAGCACCACGCGGTCGCCGATCCGGCAGCTCGTGTACCGGTCGGGCGCCGCACCGCAGAGCACGTCCCGGGTCTGTGGCGTCACCAGCATCAGCGTGAAGTCCGGGTTCGTGCCGGGCCCGACCTGCTGGAACCGCCACAACCCGTGCGACGCCCACCCTTCGGCCGCGCCGTACGTCTCCCGCACGAACCGGGCGAACCCCGACGGCCAGTCCGACCGTCCTGACAACTCTGCGCGGCATCCGGTGAGCTCCTCACGCCACGCCCCCAGCGGGCGCGCCCTCAGTGACTTCTTGCCACTGTGCTCAGAAACCCTTCTCCGCCCACCACCTCACCGCCCCCGAACCGGCATACCAGCCGGACTACGCCCTGGTGGCCCGGAACCGGAGGGACGGGAACCGGGACTCGACGAAGCCGAGGTTGCGGTAGAGGTCGATGCCGTCGTCGGTCGCGTGCAGTTCGATCTGGCCGACGGCCGTTTCTTCTTGGAACCACTCCACCACGGCGATCACGCACGCCCTGGCCAGACCGCGCCGACGGAAGTCCGGGTGGGTGCTGACGTTGTACAGGTGGCCGCGGACCGTGGTCAGGTCGTTCGGGCCCGGCGCGTGGGCGTACACGTTGCCGGCCGCACCCGCGACCACGCCCGCGCTCGGGTCGTCCACGACGTAGGCCGCGAACGTGTCCGAAGATGCGAGCTGGCCGGCGAACCAATCGAGCGCGATCGCCCGCCATGGTGCGTCCGGTCCGCCGACGTCGTTGCCCATCGCGGCGAGCATCAACCCGCGCAAGTGGACGAGCGACTCCGCATCGTCCGGTTTCGCTCGACGTACCTGAATGTCGATCACTTGGTCGATTCTGCCAACTTTTTGCCGGCTCACGGAATCGAAGAGGTCATGGCCCCGAGCAGAGCCCAGCGCGCCGCCCGCGCCCGCCGCGCAGGACCACGCACCTCAGGACCACGCACCGCAGGAGCAGGCCAGGCTGGACCACGCCGACAGACCGGGATCGGGGCGCTCGCGATCGCGGTGCTCGGTGTCCTGCTACCCGGTACGGCGTACCTGGTCGCGCGCCGCTTCAAGCTCGGCACGGTCGTCACGCTGCTGAGCCTCGGCCTGTACGGCGCTATGGCGTACGTCGGCCTGCGCAAGCGGGAGGAAGCGATCACCTGGGCACTGGATCCGTCGGTGCTGCTCTGGATGATCGTCGGCCTGTCCGTGATCGCGCTCGCGTGGATCGCGGTCCTGGTCACGTCGTACAAGATGCTCCGCCCGCTGACCGCCGGACCGGCAGCGCGGTCACTCGGGTCACTGGTGATCGGCGTGCTGTGTTTCGCGATGACGGTGAGTACGGCGACCGGCGCGCAGACGCTGATGGCACAACGCGAGCTGGTGAAGAAGGTGTTCGGCGGCACGGAGTCGAAGAGCCCGACGCGGCCGACGATCACCGGCAAGAAGGACATCTCGGACCAGCTGCCGCGACTGAACGTACTGCTGCTCGGCGCGGACGACGGCGCCGACCGGGACGGCGTCCGGACCGACTCGGTGATGGTCGCGAGCATCGACACCAAGACCGGCAATACCTCGCTGATCTCGCTGACCCGGAACTTCATGCGGATGCCGTTCCCGGCCGACTCGCCGCTGCACAAGAAGTTCCCGACCGGCTTCTGGGACCCGAAGGGGAAGAAGGAACAGCCCGAGTTCTACCTGGACGCGATGTACCGGAACATCCCGAAGCTGTACCCGGGCATCCTCGGCCCGTCCGACAACGAGGGCGCGGACGTGCTGAAGCAGTCGGTCGGCGAGGCGCTCGGGCTGCCGATCCACTACTACGTGCAGGTCAACCTTGCCGGGTTCGCGAAGCTGGTGGACGCGCTCGGCGGGATCACCGTGAACATCAACTACCCGGTCCCGGTCGGCGGCAACGACGACAAGAAGATCCCGCCCAGCCGGTACCTACAGCCGGGGCCGAATGTACCGCTCAAGGGCGGCGACGCGCTCTGGTTCGCTCGCGGCCGCTACAAGGTACCGACCGCGGACCTGGCCCGGCAGTCACGCCAGCGCTGCACCGTCAAGGCGATCGTGGAGCGGGCGACCCCGCAGAACGTGCTGGCGAACTTCGAGTCGATCGCGGAGGCCGGCCAGCAAATGATCCGGACCGACATCCCGCAGAAGGTGCTCGGCCAGCTCGTCGTGGTCGGCGAGCGGGTGAAGAACGCGAAGATCACCAACGTCGACCTGGACAAGAAGAAGAACTTCCCCACCGGCCGGAACCCGAACTACGCGGGGATGCGCGCGATCGTGGCGCAGGCGATCAACCCGGCCCGCCGGACCACCACACCCGTTCCGCGCAGGACCACCACCACGACCCCGTCGACCATCGCGACCCAACCGCGCGTGACCACGAAGCCGCCGGCGGGCGATCTGACGTCGGAGTGCGCCTACCACCCCGGACCACCAGGCTAGGGCCGCGGGCCGATCAGGAGGCAGAACTCGTTGCCGTCGGGGTCGGCCATCGGGATCGCGGCGTCGCCTTCCTGCCCGCTCTCCAGCCGGCTGGCACCGAGGGCCACCAGCCGCTCGACCTCCGCCTCGACATCGCCGTCGGCCGGCACCACGAGGTCGAAGTGCATCCGGTTCTTCGGCGCCTTCGGACGGATCGGCGGCCCGCCCCAGGCGAGCTTCGGTCCACCGGTCGGCGCCTGGATCGCGGTCTCCTCGTCCTGGTCCCAGACCAACGGCCAGTCGAGCGCCTTGCTCCAGAAGTTCCCGACCGCCCGCGTACCGTCTCCGGCCAGCTCGCCGAGGAACGCGGTGTTCGCGAGGTAGTTGTTCCCCGCCTCGATCACACAGAACTCGTTGCCCTCCGGATCCGCGAGCACGATGTGCAGTTCCTCCGGCAGCTGTCCGACGTCGAGGTGCCGGCCGCCGAGCTCGAGCGCCCGTGCCACTGTCTCCTGCTGCTGCTCGGGCCTGTCGCTGGTCAGGTGGAAGTGGATCTGGTTCGGCCGATCCTTCTCGACGTCACTCGGCAGGAAGCGCAGCCGGAACCCGGTCTTCTCGTCGGGCAGCAACTCGTGACCGTCGGTCTGCTCCCAGCCGAGGAGGGCGCCCCAGAACCGCGCCAGTCCGGCGGGATCCTTTGCGTCCACCGACAGTGCGTACAAAGAGGCGGTCATGACCGTCACGGTAGGTCGGCGCCCTTGACGCTCGCAAAGTGTTTAGCCGCCACGCGGGCGTGGTAGTCGGCTTGCGCGCGGGTCATCGGCTGCCGGAGCAGGACGAGCTGGTGGTAGATCGGCGCGGTCGCCGTGAGCAGCAGTTGATGTGCATCGACGTCGGCCGCGATCTCGCCGCGCTCGACGGCCCGGCGTACGACGAGAGCTGTGCGGGCGTAACGGTCCTTCCAGAACCGGGTCAGGGCCTCGGCCGCTTCCGGCGTACGGAAGGAGGCCGCGATCACGGCCTGGGTGATCGACGGGCGAGCCGTCAGAGCGGCGTGGACCTCACGGTTGACCGCGATCAGGTCGCCTTCGAGCGTGCCGGTGTCGGTGGGTTCCCACGAGTCGTCGGCTCCGGACTCGAGCAGGTCGACGAGTAGTCCGGGCACGGTCTTCCAGCGCCGGTAGATCGTCGTTCGATGGACGCCGGAACGTTCGGCGACGGCGTCGATCGTGAGTCCGTCGTACCCGTGCTCGGCGAGCTCGGCCTGCACCGCCGCGAGCACGTCGGCGCGCACCCGGGCGGTCCGTCCTCCCGGCCTGCTTGCGCGATCGGTGTCGATCATGGCATCATCTTAACGCAACAGTCGTCGCATTTAGGGAGCAGCCAGTGATCTTCTGACCCGCCGTTCGCCAACCACGAACCCGCGAGAGGTCAGGAGGATCCTCATGTCTACCCAGCTGTCCCTGCACGACGTCACCAAGTCCTACGACCACCGCCTGGTGCTCGACCGGATCAGCTGCGCCTTCCCACCGGGACAGGTCAGCGGCCTGATCGGCGAGAACGGCTCCGGCAAGTCGACGCTGCTGCGGATCCTGGCCGGTCTCGAGCCGGCCACCGACGGTACCGCGACGGTTGCCGGAAGCATCGGCTTCCTCGCCCAGGACAACCCGCTCGACCTGGACCTGGACGTCCAGGCCCTGGCCGATCACGCCCTGGCCGACCTGCGCCGGATCGAGTCCCGGATGCGCGAACTCGAAGCACTGCTGGCGGCAGGCCAGGTCGACGTCCTGGACGAGTACGGCGAACTCCAGACCGTCTTCGAGATCCGTGAGGGGTACGACGCGGACGCCCGCTTCGCTCGTGCGACGTACGGTCTCGGGCTGTCGGCGCTGCCCGGTGATCGCCGGTTGTCCGAGTTGTCCGGCGGCGAACTGGCCCGGCTGCACCTGGCCGCCGTCCTCGCGTCGTCCCCGGAGGTCCTGCTGCTCGACGAACCGACCAACCACCTGGACGTGTCGGCCGCGGTCTGGCTGGAGGACCACCTGAGGTCCAGGCGCGGTACGACGGTGGTCGTCTCGCACGACCGCGCGTTCCTGGAGCGGGTCGCGTCGACGCTGTTCGAGGTGGACGGCGACACGCACCGGCTGACGCGCTACGGCAACGGATTCCAGGGCTACCTGCACGAGAAGGCCGCCGAACGGGCGCGGCTGGAACAGGCCCGGCAGCAGTGGGAGGACGACGTCGCGCAGATGCGCGTGATGGTCCGTACGACGGCCGACCGGGTCGCGCACGGGCGGCCGATGAAGGACAACAACAAGGTGGCGTACGACCGGGCGAGTGGTCGGGTGAACGAGGCGGAACGCAGCAAGATCCGCAACGCCAAGGAGCGCCTGCGCCGCCTGGAGGAGAACCCGGCGCCGGTGCCGGCCAAGCCGCTCCGGTTCACCGCCTCGATCCGTACCACGGGCGCGGCGGCCGGGCTGGACGCGGTCGGTGTCGCGGTCGCCGACCGGCTGCGGCCGATGTCGCTCGAAGTACCCGCTGGTGGCCGGGTTCTGATCACCGGACCGAATGGGGTCGGCAAGTCCACGTTCCTCGACGTACTCGCGGGTGTGCTCGAGCCGGACTCCGGGTACGTCGACCGCCGCGGACGGATCGGCTACCTCCGGCAGGAGGTGGACGAACCGCGACCGGACGAAACGCTGCGCCAGGCGCTGGCACGGCACCCGGGCGCGGCCGGGCTCGGACTGTTCCGGCAGGAGCAGCTGCAGACCCGGGTCGGCGGGTTGTCGACCGGTCAACGCCGACGTCTCGCGCTGGCGCGAGTGCTCACCACGCCGTACGACGTACTGCTGCTGGACGAGCCGACGAACCACTTGTCGCTCGTGCTGGTGGAGGAACTGGAGGCCGCGCTCGACCGGTATGCCGGTGCGCTCGTCGTCGTCAGCCACGACCGCCGCTTCATCTCCCGCTGGCGCGGAACCGTCATCGACCTGAAGGAGAACCTGTATGTCAGTCAGTGAATATGCGATCGACGGCGCACCGTACGGCGTGGTCGCGGGCGGCGGTGAGGTGTGGACGACGCTCGTCCACACCGGCAAGGTCGCGACCGTCTCCGGGCGGGTGTTCGACCTCGGCGCACCCGAGTCCCGGCCGAGCGTCATCGTCGACGGCCCGGACGACGCAGTCTGGTTCACCCGGAACGGCGACGACCGGGTCGGGCGGATCGGGTACGACGGGGTCGTGTCCGCGGTCGAGGTCGCCGGCGCGCCGTACGGGTTGTGCGTCGGACCGGACGGCGCGTTGTGGTGCACGACGATGAGCAACGACTCGATCGCTCGCATCACCGTCGACGGCGACGTCACGACGTACCCGATCGGTACCACGGGCGCGTTCCCGGGGATGATCACGTCGTCTGCCGGGGACCTGTGGTTCACGCTCAACCAGGCGAACGCGATCGGCCGGATGACGGTGACCGGCGCGGTCACCAGCTATCCCCTGCCGCCCGCGGGCGCCGGGCCGGTCGGGATCAGCGCGGGACCCGACGGCGTCTGGTTCACCGAGATCCTCGCGAACCAGGCGGGTTTCATCGATCTCGACGGCGCGATCCAGGAGTTCACCCTGCCGGCCGACTCGAAGCCGCACGCCGCCGCGGCGACGGCGGACGGTTGCTGGATCACCCTGTGGGCGGCATCATCCCTCGTTCACATCGATGCCAAGGGCAACATCACCGAGCGGTACGACTTCGGCGAGGGCGCCGAGCCGCACGGGCTGTGCGTCGACGGTTCGGTCTGGGTCGCGCTGGAGAAGGGTTCCGTGGCTCACATCCAGTCTGGCGGGTGAGCAGGTTCACTCGGTGGAGGGAGGACGCGACGCACCAGCGAGGTGGACAGTGGAGTTGTGAGCACGGACGTGCAGGTACTCCGACCGCGGGTCCGTGACGTCGTCGCGGTCGGTCGTCCCGCGTTCTGGGTGGTCTCGATCGTTCCTTATTACACAGGGATTCTGCTCGCCACGCATCGGCTGCTCCCGCCAGTCGAGGAGTGGCCGCGGCTCGTCATCGGCGCCGTCGTGATGGGACCGCTGGTCTGGCTGGCCGTACCCGCGGTCAACGACGCATACGACCTGCCGAGCGACCGGCTCAACCCGCGGAAGGCCAAGTCGCCGCTGCTCGACGGGCGGATCACACTCCGGGCGGCGACCCGACTGGCCTTCGCGGCCGCCGTCGCCGCGGTCGGACTCAGCCTGCTGGTCGGGGTCGTGTTCGCGCTGGGCGTGCTCCTCGCCGTCCTCCTCGGGTACGCGTACTCCGTACCGCCGGTCCGGCTGAAGACCCGCGCCGGCTTCGACGTCGCGGTGAATGCCCTTGCCCTAGGGGCTTTCGGGCCGCTGGCGGGGTGGGCCGCGATCAACCCGGACCTGAGCGACTTCCCCTGGCTGATGGGCCTGCAGGGCACGCTCGCCGCCATCGGCCTGTACCTGCCCACCACCCTCGCCGACCTCGAAGCGGACCGTGCCGCCGGCTACCACACGATCGCGGTCCGCTTCGGCGCCCGGACGACGTACCTGATCGGGTACGGCGCCTGGATCGCAGCCGCCGCACTGTCGGTGATCCTCGCCGCCACCGGCACGATCATCCCGCGCAGCATGCTGCTGCTCGAGGTCGTGATGGTCCCGGTCCTGATCGCGGCCTACCGCAAACTCATCGGCCCGCACCAGTCCTTCAGGGGCATCGTCGTGCTGGCGTCGCTCTTCCTCATCCCGTGCGGGACGTTCGCGCTCACGTACACCGGAGTTCTGTAGCGGATGCACGTGCACCAAGGGCAAAGATTTGATCACTGATCTTTACAGCGATGGAACGCGCAGGAACTGTTATCTCTCATGACTCTGACCCGCCCGGAGCTGGAGACCGACTACAACCTCAGCCGGTCCGACCTCGCCCACTTCGCCGAGCACGGATTCGTCAAGCTGAAGAACGTGCTCAGCCCCGAGACGATCGCGGAGTACGAGCCCGAGATCACCGGCAAGGTGATCGAACTGAACACCCAGCACCTGCCGCTCGAGGAGCGTGACACCTACGGCAAGGCGTTCCTGCAGGTGTCGAACCTGTGGCAGGACAGCGAGCGGGTGCTGGAGTTCGTGTCGTCGCCGCGGCTGGCGCGGATCGCGACGCAGCTGCTCGGTGTGCAGTCGGTCCGGCTGTACCACGACCAGGCGCTCTACAAGGAGTCCGGCGGCGGCGTCACGCCCTGGCACGCGGACCAGTACTACTGGCCGTTCGCGACCGACCGCTGCGTGACGATCTGGGTACCGCTGCAGGAGACCCCGATGGAGATGGGTCCGCTGTCGTTCGCGGCCGGCAGCCAGACCTTCGAGCACGGCCGCGATCTGCCGATCAGCGACGAGTCGGAGCGCGTCCTGCAGCAGGCGCTGAAGGAGCAGAACTTCACCGAGGTCTCCGAGCCGTACGAGCTCGGCGAGGTCAGCTACCACCTCGGCTGGACGTTCCACCACGCGCCGCCGAACACCACCGACATCCCGCGCCGGGTGATGACTGTCATCTACGTCGACGCGGCGATGCGGATCGCGCCGCCGGTGAACGGCAACCAGGTCGCGGACCTGGCCACTTGGATGCCGGGCAACGAGCCGGGCGACCTCGTCTCCTCGCCGCTGAACCCGGTCCTCTACTGACCTCTGTACCTATTAGTATGTACGGCATGACCGAATCGATCAGCCGTGTCGTCGTCCTCGACCAGCACCTGCCCGCACCGCTCCCGGTCCAGCGCGTCGAAGTACGCCGGATCACCATCGAGCCGCACACCGCGGTCGGCGCCCATGTCCACAACGGGCCCGTGTTCGGGAACATCGTGTCCGGATCCGCCGTCTACCAGCAGGGCGCCGACGACGAGCCCCAGGTCCTGCGCGCCGGCGACGTCTTCTACGAACCAGCCGTCGACCGGATCAGCCGCTTCGACACCGAGGACGAGGGCGTCACGTTCCTCGCCTACTTCCCGCTGACCGACGGGCAGGAGGCAACGCTCGACCTGATCTAGAGCGTCCGCTTCTGGGGGTAGATCGTCTCGCCGCGGGCGAGTTGCCCGACGTACAGCGCGATCCGCTTCGCTCTGGTCTCGGGGCGCTTGGCGTCGTTGACGCGGTAGATCACGGCGAACCGGTTCGCGCTGGTGAGGATCTCGAACATCGCCAGCGCCTTCGGCTCCGCGGCCAGCGCCGCCGCGAGGTCTTCCGGCACTTCCCGCGTGCTCGCGCCGCCGTACGCCTTGTCCCACCGGCCGTCCGCCTTCGCGCGTTCGACCTCGGCACGCCCGGCGTCCTGCATCCGACCGTCCTGCTCCAGTCGCGCGACGATGCCGACGTTCCGCTGGGACCACATGCTCTTCGCGCGGCGCGGGGTGTACCGCTGGACGAAGGTCTGCTCGTCGCGTCCGCGCCGCTGCCCGTCGATCCATCCGTGACACAACGCTTCCTCGAGCGCCTCGTCGTACGTCAGGCTCGTCGGGTCCGTGACGTTCTTCTTCGCGAGCACCAGCCAGACGCCGTCGGAGTCGTGATGATGCGCCCGCAGCCACTCGTGCCAGGCGCCGGCGTCGGCGACGATGAGCTCACTGGTCATGAGGCGGCCTCCTGGTAGCGGGCGGCGAGTTGGGTGGCGGCGTCCTTCAGTTCCTGCGGACCGACGAACTCCAGTTCGCACTCGAACATGCCGAACATCGCGGCCAGTCCGGTCCACGACCAGCCGGTGAGGGCCAGCCGGCAGCTGGTCGGGGTGAGCTCCTCGACGAACGCGCCATGACCGGCCCACTGCGCGATGTCCGACGCCTTCGCCTGCAGGATCGCCTCACCACGACAGGGGTTCTGGTCCTGGCCGCGGAAGCGGCTGGAGATGTACGTCGCGACGTCGGGCGCCGGCAGTTCGCGCGGGGTGAAGCGCGGGCCGGTCGGCGTCTTCGGCGTCATCCGGTCCACGCGGAACGTCCGCCAGTCGTTGCGGTCGAGGTCCCAGCCGACCAGGTACCAGCGTCCGCCCCACGTCACCAGGTGATGCGGCTCGACCTTCCGGGGCGGCGGCCACGCGCCTTCCGGCGTACCGGGCGCGGCGTAGTCGAAGCGCAGTACCTCCTGGGCGCGGACCGCCATCCCGATCGCGATCAGGTGCTCCGAGTCGACCGTCGTACGGCGATGCGCGTACCGATCGACCGTGGTCACCTGCAGGGCGTCGACGCGTTGCCGCAGCCGAGCGGGCATCACCTGGCGGACCGTGGCCAGCGCCCGCAGCGCACCCTCCTCGATCCCGGTCACCGTTGTTGTTGCCGTCTGCAACGCCACCGCGACCGCGATCGCCTGGTCGTCGTCGAACAGCAACGGCGGCAGCTCGGCGCCCGCGTCCAGGCGGTACCCGCCGTCGGGGCCCTTGGTAGCGCGGACCGGGTAGCCGAGGTCGCGCAGCCGGTCGACGTCACGGCGTACCGTCCGCGGGCTCACCTCGAGTCGCTCCGCGAGCAGGGAACCCGGCCAGTCACGCCGGGCCTGCAGCAACGACAGCAGCGCGAGGAGACGAGCGGAGGTTTCGGCCATGTCCTCAGACTGCCATGAGTAGCGGCCAGATTTTGTCCGCTATTGAGTCGGGTGACCCAAATGCGCCAGTGTCGCCGCTGCGCCGACCTCAACGATGGAAATCACCTACGGTAGCGCTCAGATCACCCACCGCCCCGAAGGAGATCTGATGAGGCCCCGCCCCGCCTTGTTCGCCGTCCTGACCTCGCTGACCATCGCCGCACTCGCCGGTTCTAACGCGGTGGCCGCGCCGCCGCCCACTGCCGAGACGAAGAAGGTCGTTGCCACCGACACCGATGGCGACTCGCTCCCGGATGCCTGGGAGACGAACGGGTACGACGCCAACGGCGACGGAGTCGTCGACGTCGACCTGCCCGCGATGGGCGCGAACCCGAAGAAGAAGGACCTGTTCGTCGAGCTGGACTACATGTCGGGCCGGCTCGCCAGTACGGCGGCGCTGGACCGGATCGTCCAGGTGTTCGCGTCCGCACCGGTCGGCAACCCGGACGGCTCGACCGGCATCACGATCCACCTGGACGCGGGCGCCGCGCGCGGCACGAAGTACGACCTCGGCGGTGGCAACGAGGTGCCGTACGACGCCGACCTGAACCCGTCGGCCACCCAGACGAACGCGATCAAGGCCGCCAACTTCTCGTCGACGCGCAAGGCAGTCTTCCATTACATGCTCTGGGGTGACAGCTACGACGGTGGCTGCAGCAGCGGGCAGGCGTTCAACATCCCGAACGACACGTTCATCGTCACGGTCGGCCCGAAGTGCAACTGGAACGCGACCGACGACGTCAACGTGGGTACGTTCGTGCACGAACTCGGTCACAACCTCGGCCTGAAGCACGGCGGCACCGACAACCTGAACTACAAGCCGAACTACCTGAGCGTGATGAACTACTCGTTCCAGCTCGGCGGTGTGCTGAAGGCTGACGGCACCAAGTACTGGGGCTACTCGAACGTCCAGCCCACCTCGATCAACGAAGCCCGTCCGGACGAGACGGTCGGCCTCGGCAGCCTCGGCGCCGGATACCGGACCAGCTGGAAGTGCCCGAACGGCACGACCCGGACCACGGCCGGCGCCGCGAACCAGCCGATCGACTGGAACTGTGATGGTGACACCAACGACACGACCACGGCGGCCGACGTCAACGGCGACAAGACCACGTCGATCCTGATCGCCCAGAACAACTGGGCGAACATCGTCTTCGGCGGCGGCGCGGTCGGCGGCGGCACCGCACCCCTCGCGAAGACCCCTGCCTCGGAGCTGAAGGAGCTCACCCACGCCGAGTGGACCGCGCAGCACTGAGTCTCCGCCTCCCCCGCCTTCAGGTGGGCGGGGGAGGCGGACCGCCAACACTCAACAACCTGCCGCAGCACGCGAGTGCTGAGCGTGCGAGCGCCCGAGGGGCCACGGTTGTTGAGTGTTGGGCGTCCGCAGTTCAGAGCTCCCACACCCCGGTCTTCGCCGTTTCCCGGGCCCACTCCGTGAAATCGCGGGGCGGGCGGCCGAGGACCTGTTCGACGCCGTCCGAGACGTATTCGGAGCGGTGGTTGCGGATCACCGTGAACAGGTCGCGGACCGCCTCGGCGTCCTCCGGCGGGAGTCCGTGCTCGAGCAGTTCGGCGACATGCGCCGCCGGGTCGAGGTCGACGTACTTGATCCGACGGCCGGTCGCCGCGGTCAGCTCCTCGGCGATCTCGGTCATCGTCAGCACGCGCGGCCCGGAGATCGGGATCACCCGACCGGCGTACGACGGGTCGAGGAGCGCGGTGGTCATCACGTCGCCGACGTCGTTCGTGTCGATCCACGCCTCGCCACCGGTGCCCGCGGACAGGCGGATCTCGCCGGCGAGTACGTCGTAGCGCAGGAAGTCCTCGCTGAAGCCCTGCGCGAACCATGCCGGCTGCACGATCGTCCAGTCCAGATTGCTCTCCCGTACTACGTTCTCGAGTTCGAGCTGACCGTCGTACACGGCGAAGTCGCGCCCGGAACCGCCGACACCGCGACCGGACAACAACACGAGCCGGCGGAGCCCGTCGGCCTGCTGGACGAACCGGCCCGCCTGCGCGAGCCCGGTCGGTCCGACCGGCGGCGCGAGGTACGCCGTCTCGGTACCGCGGACCGCGTCCGCCCAGGTGCTCTCGTCGTACCAGTCGAAGCGCTGCTCGCTGGAACGCGACGCGAGCCGGCACGGGACGCCTCGGGCGTCAAGCTGTGCCGCCACGCGACGACCGGTCTTGCCCTTGCCACTGAGGATCAGGATCTCTGTCATGTCCCCAGTCCACCGGCTCGCGATGAGACAAACCATGGCTGTGTGCCGCAATCCGATGTTCGAAACACTCACGTTGTTCTAGGCTCGTCGTCATGGACGTGCTCGACGAACTGCTCACCGGGACCCGCGCGCAGGACGGCGTGTTCAACCTGACGATCCTGGATCGACCGTGGGCGCTGGAGATCCGCGACGAGGCTCCGCTCGCGCTCGCCACGATCGTCCGCGGCTCCGGCTGGCTGATCCGGGAGGGCGTCGAACCGCAGCGGATGGAACAGGGTGACGTCGCGATCGTCACCGGCCCGCAACCGTACGTCGTCGGCGACACGGTGCAGACCGTGCCGGTGCTGCGGATCCACCCCGGCGGCATCTGCGAACGGTTGCCGGGGGCACCTATCGACTACTCGGCGCAGCTCGGGGTGCGGACGTTCGGCGACCGCAAGACCGGCGAGATCATGGTTGCCAGCGGCACCTATTCGGTGGCCGGTGACGTCAGCCGACGGCTCGTCACCGCACTCCCCTCGGTCCTGGTCGTTCCGGCGGCCGAGGTGGCGGGCGCGGTGATGGACATGATCACCAGCGAGATCCAGCGCGACGTACCCGGCCAGCAGACCGTTCTCGACCGTTGGCTCGACCTCGCGTTGATCACTACCTTGCGCGCCTGGTTCGCCCGGCCGGAGTCGCACGCACCTGGTTGGTACCAGGCGCAGACCGATCCGGTGGCCGGTGCGGCGTTGCGCTTGCTGCACGAGGATCCGGCGTACCCGTGGAGCGTGACGGAACTCGCGGATCGCGTCGGGGTCTCCCGTGCGTCGCTGGCCCGGAGGTTCACGGCGGTCGTCGGCGAAGCGCCGATGAGCTACCTGACCGGCTGGCGGATCACCCTCGCCGCCGACCTGTTGCGCTCGACCCGCGATACGGTCGAGACGATCGCCCGCCGGGTCGGGTATGCGAACGCCTTCGCGTTGAGCGTTGCGTTCAAGCGGGTCCGTGGCATCACGCCGACGGACCATCGCCGCGCTGCGTGAAAGTCTCAAGTCCGGGGTTCAACGATATGGTTGAGGTCCATGGGTTATGACGAGATCCCGCTCAGCCTCGACGAGTTGCGGCAACTCAGCCTGTGGACGGCAGAGTGCGCCGAGCGAGCACTCCCCCTCTTCGAAGCGGCCTCACCGGGAGACCGGCGCGCGCGGGACGCGATCGAGGCAGCGCGCACCTTCGGCACCGGCGGCCGCCGAACAAAGGCGATCCGAACAACCGCCTTCGCAGCCCTCAAAGCAGCCGGCGAGCTTGCCACCGCGGCAGCTGGTGCTTCCGCCGGCGCCGCAGCCGGTGCTGCGCCCAGCGCCGGGGTTCGTGCTGGCGCCGGAGTCGGTGGGGCCGGTGGGGCGGTCGGTGGTGCGGTGGGGGCTGGGGAGGCTGCTGCTCGGGCTGCGGTGGGGGCTGCTGGGTCGGCTTATCTGCATCCGTTGGCGGCTGGTACGCAGGTGAAGCACGTCGTGGCGGCGGCGCAGTATGCGGCGTATGCCGAGGAGTTGGCGACTGGGGATCCGGCGGCGGCCGACGCCGTGGTCGAGTGGGCGCTCGAGCGCGCGCCAGTTGCCGTCCGGGAGGTGATCGCGCGGTATCCGGAAGGCTCACCCGGACGCGGTCGGCTGGGCGAGCTGCACCGGCAGTTGGAGGCCGAGCTCAGGCGACCGTCGACTTCATGAACGCGAGCGCCTGCGGCCACGCCAGCCGGAACGCCTCCGCGTTGACGTCCTTGCCGTGGCGCGACTTGTCCGAGAACCCATGCTCCGCTCCCGGAAAGTACTGCGCGAACGTCGCCCCGGCGGTCCGCGCCTGCAGCACGGTCTGCAGCGTCTCGAAGTCCGCGTTCGGTACGGCGGCGTCGGCGCTCGGATAGCTCACCAGTACCGGCGCCGTGATCCCGGCCGTCTCGGCGATCGCGTCGTACGTGTGATGAGCCGGCCGCTGCGACGGCACCGTCGGATGAAAGGCGACCACGTTCGCCACCCGCTGATCCCGCGCCGCGAGCAGCAACGCGAACCGTCCCCCGAGACACCACCCGATCACGCCGACCTTGCTGCACCCGAGCTCGTCGAACAGGTAGTCCAGCAACGCACTCTGCTGCCCGAGCGCCGCATCGTCGTCCAGCTCGCGCGCCAGACCGCCGAGCTCCTCCCGGGTGGCGTTGTCCGTACTGCGTCCCTCGAACGGATCCCACGCCAGCGCGGTGATCCCCTCCGCCGCCAGCTCATCGGCCCACGCCCGGACCTGCTCGCCGATCCCGGTGATCATCGGCAACAGCAACATCCCGGCCCTGCCGACCCGCGCGAGATAAGCGTCCTGCTCCCCGACCGTCACAGTCACACCCATGGGCGCATCCTAGATCCCAACGGTTTGGTGCTCCGCCTCGATGACGCCGACGACCCGGTCGAGGTCCCGGGAGTACGGCTGGCCGATGTACTTCATCGCGATCTCATCGACCAGTCGCCAGCCCTCATCACCGTCGATCCACTGGGTCACGCGACCGCGGACGATGACCGGTTCGTACGGCTTGTCGACCGGAGCCAACGACAGGGCGACGCGTGGATCGCGGCGGAGGTTGACCGCCTTCTGGGAGTTGGGCCCAGTGAGGAAGATGATCTTGTCGTCGAGGGTGCTGACCCACAGCGGGATCGAGTGCGGCGAGCCGTCCGGGAGCACGGTGGCCAGGTGGGCGATCGACGTGCTCTCGACGGCGGCGCGTACGGCGGGCTTCAACATGGCACGACTCCTTCAGCGAACGATTTCGTAGTGGAGGTGGGTGACGCCTGGGGCCGGTACGGCCTCGACCAGGTTCAGGCGGATGTGCTCCGGGAGCTCCTGGAAGAACGGGCGGCCGGCGCCGAGCAGGATCGGAACCTGGTGCAGGATGATTTCGTCGACCAGCCCGGCCCGCAACGCCGACGTCACCACACCGCCGCCCATCAGGCCGATGTCCTTGCCGCCGGCCAGTTTCCGCGCGGCCTCGACCGCGTCCTCGATCGTGTGCGCGAGGGTCTGCCGGTCGCTGATCTCCGCGACCGGACCGTGGCTCAGCACGACCAGGTGCGCGTTCGGGTGCGGGCTGTTGCCGCCGAAGTGGCCGGAGTCGTCGTACGTCTTGTGGCCGGCGATCACCGCGCCGACCCGGGTCGCGGCGGCGTCGAACACCCGGGCGCTCGGCGCGCTCAGCCTGAAGCCGTCGAAGGCCTGGCTCGGGGTGTCGCCGTCGAAGTACCAGTCGAACAGCATCGGTGCGTCGCCGAGACCGTGGTCCGGACCGGAGCCGCGCCCGGTGATGTACCCGTCGACCGAGACCGCGAGGGCGGCGAGGACCTTGCTCATCGTTGGTTCCTTCCGGTTCGGAGTTCCTTGAAGGAACGCTAACATGTTGGAGTTCCCTGAGGGAACCCAAACAGCTAGACTGATTCCATGCAGCGCACAGACTTCAGCGAGATGAGGTGCTCGATCGCGCGCACGCTGGACGTGATCGGCGAGCCGTGGTCACCCCTGATCCTGCGCGACATCTGGGTCGGCTTCTCCCGGTTCGAGCAACTCCAGGCGGACCTCGGGATCTCCCGCAAGGTGCTCACCGAACGGCTCAATCACCTGGTCGACCGCGAGGTGATCGAACGCCGCCCGTACGACGCACGCCCGCGCTACGAGTACGTCCTGACCGACCGCGGCCGCGAACTGGTCGACGTCCTGATGGTGATGGTTGCCTGGGGCGACAAGTGGCTCGCCGGTACGGCGGGTCCGCCGGTGCTGTACCGGCACAACGCCTGCGGCGAGATCAGCCACGTCGACCTGACCTGCGCGCACTGCGGCAAGCCGATGCACGCCGACGACGTCGAGGTCCTCCGTGGCCCCGGCGCCTAACCGCAGTACCGCTTGAAGATCTCCAGCTTGCGATCGACCGCGTCGATCCGCTCGAATCCCCACGTCTCCACGCCGGGCCGGTCGACTTCGTTCATCACCCGCGCCGAAAGGTCCCGCAGGCCGCGGGCGAGCAGCGCGAACTCCAGGTAATCGGCGTCCAGGTCGTCGGCGCCGTACGCGTCGAGGAACTCCATCAGCGGCTCGCCGTCGGCGGCGACCCACAGGTCGTACTCGCGGGGTCCGATCACCGCGTTCTCCCAGTCGAGGATCGCCGCCACCTCACCGTCCGGGCCGATCAGTACGTTCAACCCGTGGAAGTCGGTGTGGCACACGACGTGGCGCACCGGCTCGAGCCGCGACCGTACGTCGTCCAGTCGCGCCATCGCCGTACGCACCACGTCAGCGCGATCCGCGATCCACGGGTGCTCCAAGTACTGCGCAAGGTTGCGGATGTGGGGCTCGCTCACGTCCGCGGGTGGCAGCGACACGGACAGCGGCGCCTCATGCACCTCGCGCAACGCTCGGGCGACCACCCGCCAGTCGTCCCAGGTCGCCGTACGCCCTTGTACATAAGGGAAAACGGCGTACGCGCGGGAACCGCTCAGCGCGGACAGCTCACCGCGTACGGTCCTCAGCGGCTCGACGACCGGGAGGCGGAGCGCGTTCAACTCCGCTAGTTGGATCAGGCCCGAGGGCTCCGAGCCGTCCTTCCAGCGCTTCACGAACCAGCGGCGGTCCGCCACCCAGCCCTCGGTGGCGAAGCCGCCGTCGTGCGGTACGAGTTCGCTGACGCTCAGCCCGTAGTCGCGTTGAAGGTCCACGCTCGCATCAGATCACGACTTCTGCGCGGCCAGCATTCGGATTACCGCGGCATTGACGAGAATCAGGATCAACGCCGAGAACAGCAGGAGCGCTACCTGGGCGGGCAGCAACGCGATGCCGAGGCCGATTGCGAGGACCGGGATGGCGAGGCCGGCGTAGGCGATCAGAAAGAGGGCGGCAAGTACTTCGCCGCGGGACGACGGGTCGGCGAGTGAGGCGGCGGTCGCGACCGCGCCGCGGAAGACCAGCCCAACGCCGGCGCCTGCGACGACGCCGCCGATGACGAACAGCCACAGGTTGGGGATCAGGCCGCCGGCCGCGACACCGACCAGGCCGACGCTCATCGCGATCAGGCCGAGCCGCAGCTGCTGCGGGCGCGACATCCGCACGAAGACGACCTGGCTCCCCGCACCCGCGATGAACACCGCGAATGTGACGACCCCGGCGAGCAGGCGCGACGTGTGGTGCAGCACGCCGGCCAGGAACGTCGGCGCCAACGAGGTGGACAACCCGAAGATCGCGAACGCCGCGAACGCACCGATCGCCGACGCGAAGAACAACGGACGCGCGGACGACGGCAACGCGACCCGCTGCGGACGGTACGCCGGACGCTCCTCCAACCGCTCCACGGTCTCCGGCACCAACGCGATCCCGACCGCACTGATCAGCAGCAGCACCAGGAAAATCTCGTACGGACGCCGCAGCGGCGCGTCGACGTACTGCGCCAGCAACCCACCGATCAGCGGGCCGAACGCCAGGCCGCCGAGGTTCACCATGCTGGAGATCAACGCCGACCGGCTCGGGTCCTCCCCCGGCCGCGCGATCTGCCGCAGCTCGGACAGATGCGCGGTGGCGGTCGCCGTGAGGACGCCGACCCCGACACCACAGATGAACCGCGCGAGCAGCAGCCCGGGGACGGCCGGCCAGATCAGGAAGATCGCGGCGGACAGCGCCTCGGCGAGTACGGCGAGCAGCGCGACCCGGCGGCGCCCGAGCCAGTCGCTGACGTGACCGGCCAGGTACAGCGACGCCATCACGCCGACCGCATAGCTGGCGAAGATCACCGTGATCACGTAGGTCGGGAAGCCGTCGCGCTGCTGGTAGATCGCGTAGAGCGGGGTCGGGATCGTCGAGAAGGCCATCGTGGTGAGGAAGGCCGCCGCGATCACCCAGAACCCGGGGGCATGAGCGAACCGGATCCGTGCGCCGATCCGCGAAGACGTCATGGTGGACATGTTTCCAGCGTGCGCCGCCGGATCTATCGAGTCCAACGAAAGTTCTTGCACGCTCTTATCGGCAACTCCGATAATTGGCCCCCGTGGACAGCCGTCAACTGGAGTACTTCGTGGCCGTCGCCGAGGAACTGAGCTTCACCCGCGCGGCGCAGCGCCTGTTCACCGTGCAGTCGACGGTGTCCGCGGCGATCCGCGCGCTCGAGACCGATCTGAAGACGACGCTCTTCGACCGCTCGACCCGCCGAGTGGTACTGTCCACCGCCGGCCAGGCGCTGTTGCCCGAGGCAAAGGCGGCCCTGGAGGCTCTGGACCGAGCGCGAGCCGCGGTCGAGGAGGCGTCCACCGGGCTGCGCGGCAGCATCCGGATCGGGACGCTCGCGCGGCTCAGCCTGGTCGACATGGCCGAGCTGCTCGGCGCTTTCCACCGGAAGTACCCGCTGGTCGAGGTGCAGGTCGCCACCTCACCGACCGGATCGAGCGGGCTCGCGGACGACGTACGGCACGGCCGGCTCGACGTCGCGCTGCTCGGTCTCCCGAAGCCGGAACTCGCCGGACTCGAGATCCGCGACATCGGCGCCGTACCGTTCGTCGCGCTCGTGCCGGCGACCCACCGGCTGGCCGGCCGGGACGGCGTCCGGCTGGAGGAGCTGACCGGCGAACGGTTCGTCGACATGCCGCCCGGTTTCGGGAACCGCAAACAGGTCGATCGCTCCTTCGACGCGATCGGCCGGCCACGGCGGATCCAGGTCGAGGTCCCGGAGCTGACCGCGATCCCCGACTACGTCCGAGCCGGCCTTGGCGTCGCCGTCGTCCCCGACGTGCAGCTCGCCGACGACCCGGACGTCACGAAGCTGCGCATCACCGACACCGACCTGACCTGGACCCTGTCCGTCGTCACCGCCGCCACTCGCCGCCCGAGCCGAGCAGTGACCGCCCTGCTAGGCCTGATCGGCGACTCGATCCGCACCGACGGACCGTACTTCTAGACTGCTAGAGGGTCCGCAGATCGACCGCCGCGGCGATCGCCCGGGCCCCGGCATCGTTCAGGTGCAGGTGGTCGCCGGAGTCGTACGCCGGGTTGAGCGCCCGCGGGTCCTTCCGCGACGCGAGCACCTTCGCGAGGTCGACGACCGCGTCGTACTCGCCGCTGGTCCGGATCCAGCGGTTGAGCTGGTCGCGGACCTTCTGGTTGTCCTCGGTGTCGTAGCCCCAGGCGTTGCCCATCGGCGTCAGCGTCGCCCCGACGATCCGGACCCCGTGCCGGTGCGCGGCGCGGATCAGGGCCCGGTGCCCCTCGATCAGCTCGGCCGCGGTGACCACCGGCGAGGCGCCGCAGCCGAAGTCCGGGTAGCCGCCACCGCCGATGTCGTTCACGCCTTCGAGCACGATCACGGTTCGTACGCCCGGCTGACCCAGGACGTCGCGTGCGAACCGGCCGGCGCCGCTCTGGCCGAAGCACGACGAGTCGGCGAGGAGTTTGTTGCCGTTGACACCGACATTGGCGACACCGAAGTGCTTGCCTGCGGCATCGAGACGTTCGGCCAGTTCGTCGGGCCAGCGGTTGTCCGCAGCGGCCGTCGTACCGTAGCCGTCGGTGATCGAGTCGCCGAACGCGACGACCGTACCGCGGGCGGCGGGACGCCCGCTGACGTCGACGCCGGCCAGGTAGTAGCGCGAACCGCTGGTCTGCCCGAAGGCGGTCGCCCGCGGATCGAAGCGATGGTCGCCGCCCGCCCGGTACGCCGTCGCCAGGCCGAGCTCGTGGAAGGTGGCCGGACCGGTCGGCGTGCTGAAGTACAGCGTGACGGCCAGCGTTTCCAGCGCGCGGACAGGCAGTGCCGCGGCGTCCGAGGTCAGCTCGGCGCCGGCCGGAACCGTCGCCGACGCCCGGTCGGCGAAGGTCAAGGCCCGTTGCGATCCGGGCCGTAGGGCGGCTCCGCCCGCGGACCGGGCGATCGTCGCACCGGCGATCCGCAGCGGCTGGTTGCCGAACCGGTTGCTCAACCGGATCCTGATCCTTGTGCCGTCCGCGCTGACGCGGACGACCTGACGCAGCGACTCGGCGCCACCTTGTGCGAAGCCGGTGAGCGACCAGTTCGCACCTTCACCGGCGCTCGGTTGTTGCGGGGCGACGGTCCAGGCGGCGGACCAGGCTCCCGGCGGGGCGTCGTACGCGACGGCGGTGGTCGTTCCGGCGCTCAGCACCAGCGTTGCGGCGGCGACCACCGCCAGACATCTGCTCATGTTCGTAAGACCTTTCCGGTCGTCAGACGGTGATTTGCCAGTCCGGCAGTTCGTTGTACCGGCGCAGCGCGGCGACGCCGCTGAGCCAGCCGAGCCAGGCGCCGTACGGCGGGTTGGACTCGTCGAACCCGCTCATCACGAACGTGAGCCGGGTCTTGCCGCCGGACTCGGCGAGCTCCCAGGTGCTGATCCCGACCGGCCCCCAGTCCATCGACATCTTGCGGTTCTCGACCAGCTCGACGATCTCCACGCCGGGTCCGGCGTCGAAGCCGCCCATCGCGAACCGGCCGCCCTGGCGCAGGTCGATGTCGACCGGGTACCCGAACCAGGCGGTCGCCTTGGCCGAATCGGTCAGCGACGAGTACACCTGCGCGATCGGCGCATCGATCAGTGCCTCGCTCTCGAAGACCGCCGACGTGAAGTCCGGCCGGGTGGTGAGCTCGCGCCCCTCGAGGTGATCGACGAGGTTGGCGAGCGCCAGCGCCCAGAAGGTCTGCAGCACCCCGCGGATGTTCGAATTGCCGACCGCTTCGGCATAGTCGAAGTGGCTCTGCGTGAGCTTGATCAGTGTCGAGTCGTCACCCTCGGAGACGAGCGTGAACTCGGTCGTGGTCTCCTCGCCGCCGAGGGTCCACCCCAGCGTCAGGGTGTGGCCGTCGTACGCGAGCACCCGCTGGTGCGGCGCGTCGCCCTCGGGGATGCAGCGGCCCCAGAACTCGAACGTGCCGGGCAGATCGACGGTCGAGTGCTCGCCGAGCCACTGATTCAGGGCCTTGGGGTCGGTCAGCGCCTGCCGGGCCTCGTCGAGACCGGCCTTTGCGCGGACACACAGGATGAGCGGTTGAGTCATTGAACTTGTTCTCCCTTGGGGTAGCACGCGACAGCGAGTTTGAAGGCGTCGCCTTCGGAGCCGCCGTACCGCGCGAACAGGTCTTGTAAGGTGCTCTGCAGGTCGTGGAAGAACTCCCGCCGGCGCTCCGGCGGGACACGGATCTCCCCCGACACCCCGATGGACGGCAGCTCCGGAGCTGTCCGGTCCAGCGCGACGATGTCGGTCTGAACCTCTTCCATCAGGTCCAGCAGGTAACCGAGGCTCAACTCGTCCTGAGCCCGGCGGACGCCACCGATCCGGCCGACAAGCGACGGCGACAGCCAGTACGAGCGAGCGGTTGCCTGGTAGATCCCCTCATGGACGCCGCGGACCTTGCGCTCGTCGACGAGCGTCACCAGCCCTGCCTCCACGAGGCGTTTCACGTGGTAGTAGACGCGCTGCGGAGTCTGGCCCAGCTGCTCGGCCACCTCGCCGCAGGTGTGCGGCTCGGCCAGCCGCCGCAGCACCTCGATCCGCTGCGGCTTGAACAATGCCTCGGCCTGCTCGAGCTGCTCGAGGTGCATCACGTCTCTCATCACAAAAATGAGTTTGTACATAAAAATTCGACTTGTCAATGCTCATCAGAGATACATCAGTCGGGAATGTAAGTGGCCGTATCGCGGTTCTAACTGGTGCCCTCGGTGCGACGGAAAGGAAGCGCGACATGGCAACTGTTTCGTTCAAGGGAGCTACCCGGGTCTATCCGGGCACCGACCTCCCCGCGGTGGACAAGCTTGATCTGGATATCGAGGACGGCGAGTTCATGGTGCTCGTCGGGCCGTCCGGGTCCGGCAAGTCGACCGTTCTGCGCATGCTCGCCGGCCTCGAAGAGGTCAACGAGGGCGCGATCTTCATCGGCGACCGCGACGTCACCAACGCTCCGCCGAAGGAACGCGACATCGCGATGGTGTTCCAGAACTATGCGCTCTACCCGCACATGTCGGTGGCCGACAACATGGGCTTCGCCCTGAACGACAAGCGTGCGGTGGAGACGCCGTGGCAGAAGCGGTACGTGCAAAACCTGTTGACCGCGGAGTGAGCAATCACGTTGGGTCGGGACGTGACGATCGAGCGCAGCAACCCTGAAGGTCTGCACGCAACGCCGGGCTACCACCACGTGACCCGCGTGCAGGCGGACACCTTGGTGTACCTGGCCGGCCAGTGCCCGTTGCAACCGTCCGGCGAGCTGGCGCCCGGCGGTCTCGAAGGGCAGACCGCGCAGGTGATCACGAACATCCTCACCGCGCTGGAAAGCGCCGGTGCGACGCCCGATCAGGTTGTCCGTACGGTGATCTACGTGGCCAGCTCCGACCGATCCGACTTGAGCGCGGTCTGGGACCAGGTGAACGCCTCCCCGATCGCCGCCGCGTTCACCACCGCGAGCACGCTGCTCGGTGTCGCCCAGCTCGGCTTCCCGGGCCAACTCGTGGAAATCGACGTAACGGCGGCTCTGTGATCGTCCCCGCGGAGGTCGTCGACTACGACCCGCGCTGGCCGTCGTGGTTCGCCGAACTCCACGCGCGGTTGACGCCGTACCTGGTCGGGATCCCTCATCGCATCGAGCACGTCGGCAGCACCGCCGTACCCGGTCTGGCGGCGAAGCCGATCATCGACATCGACATCGTCGTACCGACGGCCGACCTGGTACCGGCCGCGATCGCCCGGCTGGCGACCGCCGGCTACCGGCACGAAGGCGACCAGGGGATCCCGGGTCGCGAGGCTTTCGCCCTGCCTCCCGAGCCGCTGCACTACCACCATCTGTATGTTGTTGTTGAAGGCAACAAAGCTTGGCGTGACCACATCCTGCTCCGCGATCATCTGCGCGCGGACGCGGCCGATCGCGAGCGGTACGCCAAGCGCAAACGCGAGCTGGCGCACCTGCTCACCACCGACCGCACCGCCTACGTGTCCGGCAAAGGCGCGTTGGTCGAGGAGCTGATCGCTAAATCTGGTGGTTCGCCCACAGCCGGCGGTCAGGGTCGTACCGGCGCCTGAGCTCGAGCAGCCGGTCGTAGTCGTCGTAGGCCTCGGCGATCTCTTCGGGAGTCAGCTTGTCGTAGCTGAAATTGAGGAACCGGCCGACGGCGGACCACGGCGCGAGGATCTTCCGCTGCAGCTGGGTGTCGGTGGTGATCACCGTCAACGAGTACGCCGCGTCGCGGTGACCGACCGCGTTCGGAACCTCGGGCTGCCGGGCGAGCGCGCCGCCGAGGTGCCGGATCGCGATCACATGCATCTGCTCGGCGGCCGGCCCCGGCAAGGTCTTCAGCGCGTCGAGGTCGTCCAGCAGTACGTTGCGTGAGCTGTACGCGTCCGGGCGCTCGGGCTCGGCGAAGATCTGCCCCGAGTCGGCGTACGGCATGACCCCGACCGTGTCGATCGCCGGCGTACCGATCGCCCGCAGCGGCGCGATCAGTTCTTCGCCGCGGTCGCCGAGGATCGCCAGCTGGAGCTGCCCGATGTACTTCCCGCGCACCGGCTCCGGTACCTGCGGGATGTCCGGCACCGGCAGGATCGCGATCGCCGACGTCACCTCCTCCGGTACCGACCGGGTCCACTCGCGCCACACCTCGGGCGCCTCCGGGTACTCGGCGAGGTCGAAGTACAGACTCCCGCCGAAGATCGTCGGTACGTCGAACAGCTCGACCTCGATGCCCGTGACCACACCGAAGTTCCCGCCGCCGCCGCGGAGCGCCCAGAACAGGTCCGGGTCCTCCTCGGCATTCCGTCGTACGCCGTCAGCGGTCACCACCTCGATTCGCCGTACGTGGTCCGCGGCGTACCCGTACCGCCGGGCCATCAGGCCCAGTCCGCCGCCCAGCGTGTACGGGATCGCGCCGACGCCGGGGTAACTCCCGGACAGCGGCGCGAGGCCGTACGGCGCGGTCGCGGCGACCACGTCCCGCCAGGTCGCGCCCGCCTCGATCCAGGCGGTCCTCCGCTCGGCGTCGACGGTCACGCCGTTGAAGCCGCCGGTCGCGATCAGCACGCCACCGTCGATCCCCTCGGTCACCCCGTGCCCGGACGCCTGGACCGCGATCCGCAGGTCGTTGTCGACCGCGTACCGGACCGCGTCCTGCACCTCGTCGGCGCTCGTGACGGGGAAGATGACCTCCGGCCGGTGCGGGTCGCGCCGCTGGAACCCGAGCCGCGCCTCGTCGTACTGCTTGCTAGTCGTCGTCAGCATCATGTACTTCACGGTAAGAGCCCTTGCGGACATAACTTGTCCGCAAGCAATACTTGCCGCATGAGAGACATGCCCGGCCGTCTGCTGCGGCTGCTGTCGCTGCTGCAGAGCCGGCGCGAGTGGTCCGGCCGCGAGCTCGCCGACCGCCTCGGGGTCACCGAGCGCACGGTACGCCGGGACGTCGAGCGGCTCCGGGCGCTCGACTATCCGGTGACCGGTACGACCGGCACCGCGGGCGGGTACCGGCTCGGATCCGGTACGCACCTGCCGCCGCTGCAACTGGACGACGACGAGGCGATCGCCGTCGCGCTCGGCCTGGTCGGCGCGGCCGGCGGCGGGGTGAGCGGGATGGCCGACAGCTCGATGAGCGCGCTCGCGAAGCTGGAGCAGGTGCTGCCCGTCCGGCTCCGGCCGCAACTCGCCGCGGTCGGCTCGGCCGCCGAGGCGATCCCGCGGCCCGGCGTACCGCAGGTCGATCCGGGCGTGCTCGCCGTGCTCGCCCGCTGCTGCCGGAACCACGAGATCGTTGCCTTCGACTACCACGGTCGCGCTCGCGACACGACGCGCCGGCGGGTGGAGCCGCATCAGCTGCTGACGCTGGCGTGGCGGTGGTACCTGCTCGCGTTCGACCCGGACCGCGACGACTGGCGGATCTTCCGCGCCGACCGGATCACCGACGTCACGCCGGTGCTGCACCGCTTCACGCCCCGGGTGATCGACGGGGCGTCGTACCTGCTCGAGTCCTTCGTCTCCGCGCAGTACCAACACACCGTCGAGCTCACGGTGCAAGCTCCAGCCACCGCCGTCACCTCGGCCTTCGAAGGCGTGGTCCGCGGCATCGTCACCCCGCTCAGCGACACGTCCTGTCAGGTCCGTTTCAGCGCCGACACCCCCACCATGCTCCTGACCCAGGTAGCCGCCGTCGCCGCCCTCGGCCCGTTCACCGTCGACCAGGCGACACCGGAGACCTCCGCACTGATCAGCTCGGTCGGATCGCGGCTGGCGCAGGCGTTCGGCTAGGCGGTGATCAAGCCGATTCCCAAGGTCAGGACGCCGACGGCGAGGGCGGCGGCGCCTAGCCACAGGACCCAGAGGAACTGGTTGGGCTCGGTGCGGTCCTTGCCGGCCGAGGAGGCGAAGAAGCCGCCGGACATCAGGATCGCGGCGACCGGGATCGCCAGCCGGGCGACCCACAACCAGAAGCCGGTGAAGCCGGTCTGGTCGACGTACAGCAGGCCGACCAAGCTGAGGATCACCAGGACGCCGGCGTGCGCGTGACCGGCCCGGGCGAACGACTTCTGGAAGCCGGTCATCGGGACCTGGCCGCGGACGATCTTCGTCATGAAGTAGCCGCCGAACTGGATCGTCACGATCGTCAGCAGGATGACGCCGGCGATCGTGCGAGATGCGTCGGTCATATGAACACGCGCTCCTTATGGATAGTTCAGGTATCCGCTTATGGATACTGATACTATCCATCACAGGCGACAGGAAGGCAAGCGATGCGAATCGGGGAACTCAGCAAGGCCACCGACGTCCCGGTGCCGACGATCAAGTACTACCTGCGCGAGGGTTTGCTGCCGGCCGGGGAGCTCAGCAGCCCGAACCAGGCGTCGTACGACGACACGCACGTCCGCCGGCTGCGACTGATCCGCGCGCTGATCGAACTGGGCCAGGTACCGGTCGCCACCGTGAAGGAGATCCTCGAGTCACTGGACGCCAACGCCGAGCCGCTGCACGAGCAGATCGGCCGCGCCCACCGCGCGCTCACGCCGGCGCGCCGGCTGTCCGCCACCGACGAGGCCCGCAGCGCTGCGGCGGCCCAGGTCGCGGACCTGCTCCGCTCCCGCGGCTGGACTGTTGAACCGTCGGCGCCGGCCCTGGCCACGTTGATCGACACCGTCGCCGCCTTCCGGAGTCTCGGTCAGGAGAACCTGGTCGCGGATCTGGACAGGAAAGCCGAAGCCGTCGAGGCCTTCACCGCGCTCGAGATCGACGCGGTGACTGCGAACCCGACCCGGGACCAGGTCGCCGAATCCGTCGTGATCGGCACGATCCTCGGCGAGACGTTGATTGCTTCACTGCGACTGCTCGCGCAGGAGTCGATCTCGGCGGAGCGTTGGCGGGATCGCTAACAGTTTTCCTGAAGGCCGGGGAGGAGCTTCGCCATCGTCTTCTGCAGTGCGCGTCCTTCGGCCTCACTCAGCGGATCGAAGACCAGTTTGCGGACCAGTTCGACATGGCCGGGCGCGGCTTTCACGAGCTCTTCATACCCGGCCGGGGTCAGGATCGCATTGGTGAAACGGCCGTCGTTCGGGTCCGGCTCGCGGCGGACCAGGCCGCGGTTCTCCAGGCGACGGATCAGGTGTGACAGGCGGGATAGTTCGGAGTTTGCCAACACCGCGAGGCTGCTCAGGCGCATCGTGTGCTCGGGCTGATCCGACAGGCCGGCGAGAACGTAGTACTCCAGGAAGCTCAGGTTGGAATCGCGCTGGAGCTGCTCCCCCAAGGCGGTCGTGAGCAGCGCCATCGTGAGCTGCAGGGTCTTCCAGGTCTCCAGCTCGTCGGCCTTCAGCCAGCGCGGTTCGCCTGCACCCATGCCTGCAGCATAGCCAGCCGATGGATGACTTGAATGTTCATGTAAGCCAGCCTATCGTCTTACTTGAAGTTTCAAGTCATCCTCTTCTCTGAAGGAGTCGTCGCGATGAGCGACCTGAAGATCGCGGTCATCCTCGGTAGCACCCGCCCCGGCCGGAACGGCAAGGCGGTGGCCGACTGGGTGCTCGAGCAGGCCCGGCACCGCACCGGTGCGAGCTATGAACCGATCGACCTGCTCGACTACCCGCTGCCGCACCTGGACGAGGCGATCCCGCCCTCGGCCGGGCAGTACGCCGGCGCGCACACGAAGGCGTGGGCCGCGACGATCGCGGCGTACGACGGGTTCGTCTTCGTCACGCCGGAGTACAACCACTCCACGTCCGCCGTACTGAAGAACGCCATCGACTACCTGTACGCCGAGTGGAACAACAAGGCGGCCGGCTTCGTGTCGTACGGCTCGCTCGGCGGCGCGCGGGCGATCGAACACCTGCGCGCGATCAGCTCCGAACTGCAGATGGCCCACGTCCGTCAGCAGCTGTCGTTCTCGCTGTTCAACGACTTCGAGAACTTCAGCGTCTTCCGCCCAGGCCCGCAGTACGCCGACCAGGCCACGATCCTGTTCGACCAACTCGAGTCGTGGGCAGCCGCCCTCAAGCAGGTCCGCACCGCTCAGCCAGTGGCGGCATGAACATCACCTAGCCGTCGTGCGCCATGTCCACAAACCGTGAGTAGTGGCCCTGGAACGCGACAACCACATCCGCAGTAGGCCCGTTCCGGTGCTTGGCGACAATAAAGTCGGCTTCACCGGGCCGGGTCGACTCCCGCTCATAAGCATCCTCCCGATGCAACAGAATGACCACGTCAGCATCCTGTTCCAGGCTGCCGCTTTCGCGGAGGTCCGAGGCCATGGGGCGTTTGTCGGAGCGTTGTTCGGAGCCTCGGTTCAGCTGGCAGATGGCTACTACGGGGAGCTCGAGCTCTTTGGCGAGGAGCTTGATGGAGCGGGAGAACTCGGAGACTTCGAGTTGGCGGGACTCGACCTTCTTGCCCGACGTCATCAGCTGGAGGTAGTCGATGACGATCAGCTTGAGGTCGTGGCGTTGTTTGAGGCGGCGGGCCTTGGCGCGGATCTCCATCATCGTCAGGTTCGGCGAGTCGTCGATGAACAGCGGGGCCTCGGAGACCTCGCCCATCTTGCGGGCCAGCCGGGCCCAGTCCTCGTCGGTCATCTTGCCGTTGCGCATGTGGTGCAGCGGCACCTTCGCCTCGGCGGACAGCAGCCGCATGGTGATCTCGTTGCGACTCATCTCCAGCGAGAAGATGCACGAGGTCAGGCCGTGCTTGATCGAGCAGGAGCGGGCGAAGTCCAGACCCAGGGTGGAGTTGTGGGTGGGGATCATCGTCTTGCCGGCCAGGTACAGGTGGTCGGGGTTGTCGACCTCGACGCAGCGCACCGGCACGCTGGCCACCGGGTCGACCCACTCGAGCCGCCGCTCCCCCTCGCCGGTCAGCGCGGCCGGGTAGCCGTGCCCGGTGATCTGCCGCGGCGCGGACCCCGGGATCAGCGGTGTCAGCCCGGGACTCGCCGACATCGCCGTGTAGAGGTCCTCGGTCGTGCAGATCACCGGGCGGCCGCCGTCCTCGACCCGCCACTGGTGCTCGGCGTCGGCGACGATCGAGCTGCCGTCGGAGAACGACAGCCGGAAGCACGGACGGTCCACCATCACCTCGGTCGCCGCGACCACCGTCGTCGGCAGCCCCTCGGCGTCCAGCAGTTGGTCGCCGACCGCGACCTCGGCCATCGTGGTCCAGCCGGTCGGCGTCGGCAGCGGGGTGTCGAGGGCGAGCGCCTTACCCATCGCGGGACGGGCGGCGACGATGATCATCTGGCCGGGGTGCAGCCCGTTGGTCAGCTCGTCCAGGTCGGTGAACCCGGTCGGCACGCCGACCATCGCGTCACCACGGGAGTCGATCGCCTCGATCTCGTCGAGGGTGCCCTCCATGATGTCCTTCAGCGGCGCGTAGTCCTCGGCGGTGCGCTTCTCGGTGACCGAGTAGATCTCCGCCTGCGCTTCGTCGACGACGTCATCGACCTCGCCCTCACCCGCATACCCCAGCTGGACGATCTTGGTGCCGGCCTCGACCAGGCGGCGGAGGATCGCCTTCTCCCGGACGATGTGCGCGTAGTACGACGCGTTCGCCGCGAGCGGGACCGAGGCGACCAGGGTGTGCACGTACGGCGCGCCGCCGATCCGGGCCATCTCGCCGCGCTTGGTCAGCTCGGCGGCGACCGTGATCGCGTCGGCCGGCTCGCCTCGCGCGTAGAGGTCGGTGATCGCGTCGAAGACCACCTCGTGCGCCGGGCGGTAGAAGTCCGTGCTGCGCAGGTTCTCGATCACGTCGGCGATCGCGTCCTTGCTCAACATCATCGCGCCGAGCACACACTGCTCGGCGGCCAGATCCTGAGGCGGAGTGCGATCGAAGCCCATCGCCGGACTGCGCTCTTCGTGACCGTCGCCCTGACCCCCGCGGAACTCCGCCACGCTCACTTCGTCCGACCTCCTCGTCGCCGCCCCAGCCACCGGACCGGGTTCGAACACCTGCTCGAACCTTAGCCCCGCCCACCGACAGTCTCGGATGCAGGTTCTGGCACCAGCCTCGCGACCGTACGCCGAGCGCTTCCCGCAAAGCCACCCGGACATCCACAGGGGGTGTGGACGAACCGTGGATAACCCCGCTACGGGCTGTGCACAGGTTGGGCACAACCCTGTGGATATCTGTGGAAGGAAACCCACAACCCGGCTCTGACCTGCGAATTCGTCGGTGCACAACTGTGGAGAAGAAAAAGTCTGAGACCAATTTCCGACACGCCCGAGCGGCCTGGGTAACCTCGCTCCGGTGAGACCACGGGTAGGCGCACAGGATCGCGAAATCCTCCGGCTGGCCGTGCCGGCGTTCTTCGCGCTGGTGTCCGAACCTCTGATGCTGCTCGCGGACTCGGCCATCGTCGGTCACCTCGGTACGCCGCAACTGGCCGCGCTCGGCGTCGCCGGAACGATCCTGCAGACCCTGGTCGGCATCTGCGTCTTCCTGGCGTACGGCACCACGTCGGCGGTCGCCCGGCGGATCGGTGCCGGCGACCACAAGGGTGCGCTTGCCCAAGGCATCGATGGCCTGTGGCTGGCGTTGCTCCTCGGCGTCGTACTCGCCCTGCTCGGGCTGGCGCTCGCTCCGCAGGCGATCGGTGCGTTCGACCCGTCGCCACAGGTGGCCGGGTACGCCGTGACGTACCTGCGGATCTCCTGCCTCGGCATCCCGTCGATGCTGCTTCTGCTCGCGGCGACCGGCGTACTGCGTGGGCTCCAGGACACCAAGACCCCGATGGTCGTCGCGATCACCGCCAACCTCGCGAACATCGGCCTGAACGTCCTGCTCGTGTACGGCGTACACCTGAACATCGCCGGCTCCGCCCTCGGTACGGCGCTCGCGCAGACCGGCGCCGGAATCGCCCTGGTTATCGTCGTGGTCCGTGGCGCCCGGAGGGACGGCGCCAAGCTCCGCCCGGACCGCCCCGGCATCCTCGCGTCGGCGCAGATGGGCGTACCGCTGATCGTCCGGACGCTGACGCTCCGTGCGGCGATCGTCCTGCTCACCTTCGTCGCCACCGCGCTGGGTACGACGTCCGTCGCCGCCCACCAGGTCGCGTTCACGCTGTGGTCGTTCCTCGCGCTCGCGCTGGACGCGATCGCGATCGCGGCGCAGGCGCTCACCGGTCGTGCGCTCGGCGCCGGCGATGTCGCGGGGACCCGGGCGATCACCCGCCGGATGATGTGGTGGGGCCTGTTCTCCGGCGTACTCGGCGGCCTGGCCCTCTGGGGTCTGCGCGGCGTCTACGTCCCGTGGTTCACCTCGGACCCCGATGTACGGCGTACGCTCGCCGCCGTGCTGATCGTGGCCGCGTTGTGGCAGCCGGTCAACGGGGTCGTGTTCGTACTGGACGGCGTACTGATCGGCGCCGGAGACGGGCGCTACCTGGCGATGGCCGGGGTCGTGGCACTCATGCTCTACGTACCGCTGGCGCTCGCGGTGCTGTGGCTCGGCGGTGGGATCGTCGCGCTGTGGTGGGCGTTCGGTGGGTACATGTTGCTGCGATTCCTCACCCTGACCACCCGCGAACGCCGCGACGGCTGGCTGGTCACCGGAGCTACCCGCTGACCCCGCCGTACGGCAAGGTGGAACAGAAGGAAAGGAGCGGCATGCCCGACACCGACGAGGAGCCGTCCGTCGAGCCCACGCCGGACCAATGGGACCGCGGAGACGACTACACGGAGTCCGCGCGTGCCGCCCGGCGGCGGAAGGACGAGGACGAGCTGCACGCTCGCCAGGAAGCCGACGACGCAGCCCTGCGTGACGAGGAAGAGCTGGAGCTCCGAGCCAAGGAGGACCTGGAGCGGCACGAACTCCGCGACCGGGCCGAGGTCGCCGAGGCCACCCGCGCACAGCAGATCGCGTTCGCGGAGAGCGCGGAGGCATCGGCCGACCGGCACCGCGCCTTCGCCGCCAACCGCGAGCAGCGCGAACTGGCCCTGCAGGCCCGCGGGCAACACAAGCAGGACGAGGCGGCCGCGAGACCCGAAGAACCGGGCGCCGACGAACTCGCTGCCGAGGGCCGGCGGAACATCCGCGCGAGCGAACTCGACGGCTACCAGGTGAACGCCGACGACGATCGGGCCCGAGCGGACGACGAACTGGCCCGCGAGTACCGGGCGAAGGTCCAGCCCGACGCGGTCGAGGCGGTTCGCAATCCGCCGTCGAAAACCCCCGCGGTGATGGAACCGCAGGAGCGCCAGCATCTCCGGCTCGGTCCGGGAAACACCGAGAGCCGCAGAGAACCGAACCGTTCCGCGACGCCCGACCTCAACCTGGACCGCGAGCGCTAGTCAGGGCTGCAGCTTCTGGGTGTGGATGATCGCCAGGTTCGCGGCGACCACCACGACGAACACGACACCGAGCACCGGGTGCCCGAGGCTCCACAGCGCGGCGCCCGAGAGTCCGAAGACCAGGACCTTCACGATCCAGCGTGGCAGCTGCCCGCGGTTGGCGGTCGGTGCCGCGAACAGGCCCCACAGGACGGCGCCCACCAGCGGCAGCCCGATCGCGAGCAGCAGTCGCACCAGAGTCGTACCGCCGGTTGCCCAGCCCCACCACGCGAAGATGCCCAGGGCAACCAGTTCGACGGCGAAGGCCAGCAGCAGGTTCGCTGCTTTCCACATCTCAGACGCCGCGGATGTTCGGCTGGCGCTGGTCGAAGAACAGGCCGGCCGGCGGCTCCTGGACCGGCAGTGGCGGGATCGGGTAGTCGGTGTGCTGGTTGTTCCGGCACGCCGCGAACGGGCCGTCCGGGTCGAGCAACGCCATCATGTGCGGGTCCGCGTGGTCGCGCCACCACACCGACATACCGGTCGCGGGGTCCAGCCGCAGGTGCTCCCAGGCCCGCCAGATCGAGTCCAGCCGGCTGAGTGCCTCGGCGTGCCGGTACCACTCCGGGCACCAGACGAACTGCTGGCCGAGGCGGCGCGTGTAGAGGTAGATCAGCCGGTCTTCCACGAACTCCGCGACATGCGGGTAGAAGAGCTCCTGCTCACCATCCACCGCCGTTGCCCCCTTCGTTCTGCTCCCAGACCGGCCGCTCCGGACCACGCTGCTGGATCGCCGGCTGCTGCGACGCCAGCCACGGGTTGTTGCTCGCCGGGCTGTTCAGCGCTGCTCCTGGATCGTACTTCGCCAGCGAGGCCTTCACCGCGCCGGCGTCCGGCCGGGTGAACCACGGGACGGTCTTCACCATCGTGGCCGGGTTACCCGACGAGAGCACGACCGCACGGCCCGGCGGCATCGCGGCCAGCTCGGAAACCTCGAGGATGTTGTGCCGCTGGACCTGCTGGCTGGTCCCGCGCTTGCCCTCGTTGTACGACGCCGAGTTGGACTGGATGTCGTAGTCGCCGACCATCTTGCTGAGCCGCTCGAGGAAGTTCGTGTCCGCGCCACCACCGCCGTACACGCGGATGTTGGCCGAGCCCCACAACTTCTCCATGCCGTGCTCACCCCAACACTCCTGGCCCTGCGCCCAGGACTGCAGGATCGTCATCAGCACGATGCCGCGGGACCCGAAGTGCGAGTACAGGTCGGGGAGGTTCTTCCAGCGGCAGACGTTCGCGGCCTCGTCCAGTACGCCGACCAGCGGTTTCGGCATCCGGCCGAGCGCGCAGCCGCGGGCGTACTGCTCGGCGGCCTCGACGACGGCGACGGTGAGCGCGGTGACCAGCGGTCCCGCCGTACCCGCACCTTCCTTGGAGAGGCTGTAGAGCGTGCCGCCCTGGCGGACGAACTCGTGCGGGTTGAACTGCGGACGGTTGTCGTTCGGGCCGTTCGGGATCACCCAGCGGGTGACCTTGCGGTTGATCAGGAACTGGGCGCTCTGCTGCGCCGTACCGTAGACACCGGCGCGCTGCTTGTCCGGCGCGTTGATGACACCGGCGAGGCCGTCCGCGGACATCTGTAGGCCCGGGGTGTTGCGCAGGATCCGCTCCGGCTCGTCGTTGCGCTGGTCGGCGAGCCAGCTGTACACCTGCGTGATCGGGCGCTTCGCGACCGCGGCGGCGAGCAGCAGGCCGGCGAGCAGGTCCGTACCGGCGGCGTCGAAGAACGCGTCGGTCTGGGCACCGACCACGCGCTGCGAGGCGACGAAGTGCTCGGCGAGCTCGCGGGCCTTGGTCTCGTCGGTGATGTAGGTCAGCGGGTTCCACCACCAGTTCGGCGGTTCCTCGCAGACCTCCTGCGGGTCGAACACCCACAGCGGACCCTTCTGCGACCGCGGACCGCGGGTGGCGTCGACGATGTCCCGCTTGTTCGAGGTGGCGACGACGCAGCCCGGGGCGTCCAGGATCGCCGGTACCGCCCGCGAGGTGGTCTTACCGGTCCGGGGACCCCAGATGTCGACGTGCATGTCTTCCCAGTTGCCGAACACCTCGAGGTTGTCGGTCACGGTGCGGCCGATCAGGATGCCCGGGCCGGCGTCGGCGATGCCGAGCTGGTTCGCCTTCTGCTGCGCGCCCTCGCGGGTGAGCTTGAAGATCTCGGACCGCTTCGCCATCAGCGACGCCTGCCGGTCGACCCGGCCGATCGACTGCTGGCGGCTCCGGACCAGCCACCAGACGCCGCCGGCGATCCCGAGCAACACCACGATCTCGATCACCAGTACGCCGGTGGCGGCGCCGGACCAGTGCAGGCTGCCCTTGGCCAGCTCGACGATCGCGTCGAACGGGTTGCCGGCCGGGTGCGTGCCGTTGATCGCGGCGGCGACCTTCAGCGCACCCCAGAGCGCGAACACCACCAGCGCGACCGCGCCGACGACGACGAAGATGAACAGTGCCTCGGGTGAGACCGCACTCGGTCCGGTACTCCGCTTGCCCTGGGCCATTTACTCGTCAACTCCCGTTCTGGCGACCACGCGCGTGGTCGGGTCGGGGGGCGGCAGCAGCGCCGGGTCGTCCAGGCTGTACTCACCGACGACGGCCTCGGTGCCGTCCGGTGCGATCTCCACCTTCTGCGGCTTGCCGTCGTCGCCGGTCTTCCACAGCTTGTTGGTGTCGTTGATCTCACGCTCGACCGAGGTCAGGCCGACGTGCACCGGGATGCCCGGCCGGCCACCGACCTTGATCAGGAAGTTTCCTCGGCCGGGAGGTGCGGCCTCCTTGCCGGTTGCCGGGTCCCACGCGGGCGGGTCCTGCCAGCCGACGAGCATGTTCTGCTCCTCCATCGACATCGCCACGACCTCGGTCAGGTTGTCCATCTCGGCGCGCGGCAGACCACCGCAGATCACCATGCCGGAACGCTCGACGAAGCCCTTCGCCTTCATCCGGTCCTCCGGGTTCGGCAGCGCGAGCAGGTCGGACATGGTGTGCGAGATCATCGCCATGCCGACACCACGCTGCCGGTTCAGCCGGGTCAGCGCGTCGACCCGGTCGACCAGGCCGCTGCCGGCCCGCAGTACCCGCCAGAGCTCGTCGAGGATGACGAAGTAGTGCCGCCGCGGCTCCAGGCCCGCGTCGGCGAGCGCCTGCGAGACCGCGACCGCCCCGAACCCGTACGACCAGCAGGCCAGCAGTACGGCGGCCTGCAGGCTGGTCTCGGAGTCGTCGACGTTGGACACGTCGAACACCACCGGACGGTCCATCTGCATCGGGTTGTCGGTCGGCGCGGAGAAGATCTCGCCGAGCCGGCCACCGCCGACCAGACCGATCAGCGAGGCCTCGAGGCCTTCGGTGATCTGCCGGTAGCGGTCCAGGCTGCCCCGGTCGAGGGCGACGTTGCGGACCCGGTCCGGCGCGTCCTGGATGACCTGGAGCAGGTCCTTCAGCACCGGCGTGCCCTGGAAGCGCTCGTCCAGCACCTTCAGCGCCTCGTCGAGGATGGTCTCCTCGCGGTCGTTCGGGTTCTGGTTGCGCATGATCGCGATCAGCGCCGACACCATCGTCTGCCGGCGTCCGTGCGCGTCGGCCTGGATCGCCTCGCGGGCCTTGCCGGTCAGCCGGAGCGCGGCCTCCCGGGACTCGCCCGGGTCGAGCACGTTCAGATGGCCGCGGCCACGGCCGAGCTGGATGACCTGGCCGCCGAGGGCCTCGATCAGGTCCTTGTAGTCCGGCTTCAGGTCGCCCAGCACCAGCGGCTGTACGCCGTACCCCGCGAGCCCGAGCGCCATCCGCCGGGTGATCGTCGACTTGCCCAGACCGGGCTTGCCGAGGACGAACATCGATGGGTTCGAGATCAGCTTGGCGCGCATGAACCAGCTGATCGGGTCGCAGCACATGGTCGCGCCGGACAGGATGTTCCGGCCGATCGGTACGCCGACCATCGGGCTGCCGGTACCGGCCGAGAACGGCCACATCCCGCAGACCTGCACCGTCGTACCGCGCCACTCCGGGGGCGCCTGCAGGTACGTCGAGTAGCCTCCGCCCGGACCGGGCCAGCCACGCGGCATCGGCCGCCGGCCGCGACGGCTGGGGTCGACGGGCTTCTTCTGCTTCTTCTTGTTGTCGCTCACTGTGACTCCCCAGATGTCACTGCGCTCGGATCGATCATAGGGATTCCCGCAGGCCGGCCGGCACCGCGAGATGGCTCGAGACCACGATGCCGAGCGGCAGCGCGGAGACGAACGCGGAATCCTGCGAGCCGTACGCCGGACGTAGCAGCACGCGGGCGGTGGCGCCGAGGTTGTCGATCGCCGCGACCATGTCCGGCAGCTGCTCCGCGGACATCACGGTGCCGGTCACCACCATGCCGAAGTTGACCAGACCGGCGCCGCGGGCCTCCTCCTGCGCGGACCGGTCGGCGGCACGGGCCTCGGCGAGGCTGCGCGCGGACGGCCGTGCCGATGTGGTCGCCCGGAACGACGCGTTCCGCTTGTCGGCCTCCACCATGCGAGCCGCCGTACCGGCGTCCAGCGGGCGGTAGAGCAGCGTGACGCGCTTGCGGTCGATGTCGGGGTGCGGCGCGACCAGCTGTGACAGCACCGACGAGAACACCTCGCCGCGGGGCGCCTGCGACATCTGCCAGGTCATCGACCAGGCCGAGTCGTGCCGGTACTTGTCCCAGAACGCCTGAGCAGCGGCCGGGCCGACGTCGGTCCACTGCAGCTCGGGCGGCATGCCCTGGCTGCGGGCCTCGTCGATCAGCGCGGCCGATGCCGGGTCGTACGCGATCCGGATCGCCTCGCACAGTTCCTGGGCGCTGACCGGCCGGGCGGCGCCGGCACCGGTCGCGTTCAGGCTCTGGGTGAGTGCGGGCAGCCGGGCCGCCAGCTCGCGGCCCATGTCGTCTTCCTTGCGCCGCTTGCCGCTGCGGTCGGTGCCCTTGAAGGTCAGCGCGACCCGGGCGGACACCAGCGCGGAGCCTTCCGGGTACGTCTGCACGACCTCGGTGAGCATCGCCCGAGCGATCGCCGGCGTGTTGTCCATCATGTTGTTGCCGACCTCGCGCCGCAGCCGGATACCGGTGTCCGGCGCGCTCTCCACCGTCACCGAGGCTGCGACGATGCCCGGCTCGTGGCCGAGCGATGCGAGCCACTGGCCCCAGTGCGCGACCCAGATGTCCACCTGCTCCTCGTCGACCAGCGACGCGCCGTCGGGCTCGGCGTTGATGACGACCGTGAAGTGCCGGGTGCTCGGGTAGAACAGCAGCGCGAACGGCCGCCCGTACGAGTCCTGGTACTCGCTCAACTGGGAGGCGGCGGCGAGACCGGGGAGCTGGAACTTGCCCCAGGCGGTCCGGCCGAGCGGGCCGGAACGGTACAGGTTGTGCTTAGCCATCTTTGCTCGTTGCCATCCAATGCTGGTCGAGAGCCGTTGCAGCGTCGACTGCCCGTGCTTGTCCTTGGTGATCAGCAGCCCGATCGCGATACCGACGATCACCAGCGTGACGAAGGCGGCCTTGATACCGCCGGACATCGTCGCGATGACCACCAGGAGCAGGCCACCCATCAGGATGGCCGTACCGAGCATGCCCAGGCCGGCGATGCCCGCCGAGGCGGGCTGCCGCCAGTTGCCGTAGGTGCGAGGTGCGCGTCGTACGTTCTCAGCCGCTGCCACTTGGTCCGTCCGGTTCTGGTGGCGGCTGGTTGCCTCCACCGTCGTTTGAGCTCTGTGCAGTGTTCGGGGTGCTGCCGGTCGGGCCGCCACCGCCGCCACCACCACCACCGCCACCACCACCGCCACCGCCACCTCCGCCGCCACCGGTGTCGGGTTCACCCATGGTTTCGCCGCCGGCGGTCTTGCCGAAGTCGCTGGTCATCTTCGTCCCGATCGCGACGACCGCGACCGGAGCAGCCACAGCGGCGGCCGGCCCTGCGGCGGCAGCCGCACCACCACCCGCGGCGCCACCTGCTGCACCGCCGCCTGCGGCACCGCCCGCAGCACCGCCTGCCGCACCGCCACCGGCTCCGCCGGCCGCCGCACCTTCACCGCCGGCCGCAGCGCCTTCCCCACCAGGCGCGCCACCACTCGGGCCGCTGCTCGGCGCCTGGTGCGGCGCCCGACCGACGTTCTGCGCGCCGGTCGGACCGTCGCCGCCGCCACCACTGCCGCTGTCCGAGCCCGAATCGGCGCCCTTGTTCGCCAGGTCGCCGAGCTTGTCCATCCCGGCCATCCGGGCCGCGATCATGCCGGCACCGGCCGAGCCCGCGGTCGCCGCGACCATCGGCACGATGAACCGCATCAGCGCCGGCAGCGCGAACAACGCGAGTACCAGCATCGTGAGACCGGTGACCACGTTCATCACCATGTTCCCGACACCCCCGTCGGGGTTGAAGGACAGATCGCCGTTGTTCGTGGTCAGCCGGATCGCGGTGGCGTAGACGATCGCCGCCACCGGTTTGTACAGGATGAAGGCGAAGATCCAGGCCAGGATCTTCTTGAACCATTCCTTGCCCATCTCGGTGTTGGTCGCGGCCGCCGCGATCGGCAGCACCCCGAGCAGCAGGATCAGCATCGCGGTCCGGACGATCATCAGCACGATCTGGATCACGCCGGCGATGATGCACAGCAGCCCGATACAGATCAGCAGCCCGATGCCGAGCGGACTACCCACGCCCGCGGACGCGACCGTGGCGAACCCGAGCAGGGCGATCATCGCCGTACCGAAGTCCTGTCCTTGGCCTTGCGGTATCTTGCCGAACTCGGCGCAGACCCAACCCTGCTGGCCGTGCGCGAGCGCCGTGGTGACGATGCAGTTCGAGAACTGGTCGCCCCAGTCGATCAGCACCTGGGCCACCGCGATCACGAACGCGCTGGCGACGGCGAGCGTGATCAGTGCCTTGAGCAACTCCCGGGCGGACTCGCCGCGCTGGGTCCAGGCCATCTGCATGCAGCCGACGATCAGACCGATGGCGGCGATCGAAAGGCTGATGAACGAGGTGTGCGTCCAGACCCAGCTGACCGCGCCGCTGGCCGGTTCCCCGGTCGTGGTGTTCCCGATGGTCGGTGTCTTGACGTAGATCCAGAAGGTTCCGATCGTGCTCATGATGAGCCCGACCGCCTTCGCGATCGCCGTCAGAATCGGTTCGAAGACCAATTTGATCAGACCCTCGATCAAGGTTCCGGCGCCGTCGAGGACGGCCTGGAACGCCTTTTTGAGTATGTCGATCCAGCCGAGCGCGATCATGTCAGGACGTCTTCGGTGAGACGAACCGCAGGATGGCCGGCAACGCGACGATCGCGACGATCATGAGCGTGATGCCCATCGCCATGCTGAGCGTTTCCGAGGTACCCGGCGCGGCGCCCTCCACCTTCGGCGCGCCGCCGATCAGGAGGATGGCGACGGCGTAGATCAGCGCCGCGACGGGTTTGTAGATGATGAATCCGACCAGCCAGCTCAGTGCGCGCTTGAACCACATCATCCCCATCTCGGTGTTCGTCGCGGCCGCGGTCAGCGGCAGCATGCCGACCAGCAGCACGAGCATCCCGTAGCGCACGATCATCAGCGCCAACTGGATGATCGCCGTGATCACCATCAGGATTCCGACGAAGATGACCAGGATGAAGCCGAAGGTCTCCGACGGGCCCTTGAGCGGATTGACCAGTACCTCGGTGAGCTTGGAGACCGCCGCATCCGAGCAGACGTGCTTGGCGCTCTCGGGGACCTTGTCGCCGTGGCAGTCGCCGTTGCTCGGCAGCAGGGCCGAGTCGATGATCCACTTCGAGAAACTGTCGGACGCCGTGATCAAGGTGGCCGCGAAGGTGGCGCCGCCCCCCGACACGACGAGCAGCGTGAGCAGTGACTTCAGGATGTCGCGCAGCGGCTCGCCGCGGTGCGTGAACGCCATCTGCATGGCACCCACCATCACCGCGATCCCGCCGACCGCGACGACGATGAAGTACGTGTGGGCCTGGACCCAGCTGGCCGGGCCGTTCGCGTCGACGTTCGGGGTCGCGAGGTAGATCCAGAGGAAGCCGACCGCCTTGATCACGTTCGCGACGGCCGTGAGGACGATGTCGCGGACAGCCTCGAACAGCTTGTCGAAGAGCGTGCCGACGAACCAGCGGACCGCCTCGCCCACGTACTTCGCGACACAGTCCTTCCAGTCCCCCGGCCACCACGAGCATCCGAGCGCGATCATGAGGAACCACTGAACCTTACGTAGCCGTTGAGCGAGGACAGGATGTCCGGCTCGACCGTTCCGTTGAAGCTTCCGTCGTCCTGCAGCACCGCACGCCAGTCGCCCTTGTACCACTGCATGGTGACGAGCAGGGCGCCGACGCCCTGGTCACCCAGCTGGGACGCGATCTGGATGATCGCCTGCGAGCCGTCCGAGGGATAGGAGACCACCTTGAAACCGACGAACTGCACGTCGGTGGTGTCCGCCGGCGTGGCCAGGTCGGCCTTCGTCTGAGCGATCGCTTTGAGCTGGCCGGGCCCGGGAACCACGCGCTCGTTGAGTACGTCGAGCGCGATCGACCGGTTCTGCACCTGGCCGAGCAGGACCATCGCCGCGAGCACGGCACCGGTCGGCGAGTGCGCGAAGCAGTACTTGACGCCGTTCGGCCTGGTCGCCGCGGGACCGCCGGCCACCTGCAGCGGGATCAGCATGTTCCCCTCGAACTGCCACGTCACCGCCGTCGGTGCGTAGTACCGCGGGATCGCCTGCGAGGGCTTGGCGACGTGGCAGCCGCCGACGGTGTTGTTGGCCGGCGGCGGCGTCACCCGCGGGGTCGTCGACGTCGCGGTCGGGTCCGGGGTGGCGGGCGGTCCACTCGGCTCGTCGGTGGGTACGTCGGTGGGTTGTCCAGTGGGCGCGTCCGTACTCGGGGTCCGGCTCGGCGTGGCCGAGGGCGAACCCGATCCGCCGCGCAGCACCAGGAACACCACGAGACAGAGGATCAAGGCCACGACGACGATCGCGCCGGCAACGAAACCGCGCTGCTGGAGCAGCGCGGTTCCGTCGGTGTCCTCGTCGGAGTCGGGGTCCCTGCTGAACAGTCCCACCTACGATCAGCCTCCCAGGGCGGTCGGTACGGGTCGGGAGACCGTCACTTCAGCGCGTCGACGAGCGCCGTCGCCGCACCGATCACGATGCAGGCGGCCAGCACCCAGCCCAGCCGAGCGGCGTGCTCGCCACCCTCACCGCGACGCTGGCCGATCGCCATCATGCCGCCGGCGATGATGATGCCCAGACCGCAGACGATGTACGCGATGTACTTGACCCAGCTGACGACCGTGTCCAGGCCGTTCTTGACCGGGTCGGGCAGAGGGGCCTCGACCGGCAGCACATTCGGCAGCTCGGTGGCGAGGTGGTGGAGCAACATCATGGTGGTAACGCCTTTCAGTACGGGGCGGGGTAGTCCGCTGGGTTTGACGCGCGAAGTGCGTAGATGGATTCAAGTACTTCGAAAACCTCGTCCGGAGTGTTGTCAGGCGTGGGAGCCTCCCCTCGGCGCCACTCCTCGATCCACGGAATGTCCCAGACCCGCGGGACACCTCCCCCGACGATGTCGGCGAAGTCGTCGAGAACCCGCGGCAACCGGCCCGGGGCGTCCGCGATCAGCACCAGGCCGAGCACGGCGACCCCCTGCACGACTCCCGAGGCCCACTCGATCGCGGCTCGCTGCGCGGCGCGCAGACCGGACCCGTGGGTCCGGGCGACCAGGATCACCGGCGTCGGCACCGGCGGTGGTGGGATCGGCCAACGATGGTTGGCCGCCCGGGTCCCCGGAAGCAGCGTGGACATCGTGGTCTCGCCGGCACCACCGTGCACCCCGACCCACCACAACGTGTCCGCCGCCGGAATCGCGAACTTGGGCAGCCGCTGATCCTCCGCGGGCGCCGGCACCCCGTGCTGCGGGGCGGACGGCCCCCGCGGGGTGAGGTCCGGCCGAGGTCCGGGGCCGACCGACGGCTGCTGCGGACCCGGAGACTGATCTCGTGTCCACGGGTTCTGCGTCATGGCCCCTCCTCTCGCGGTCTGTCACAGGCTGTCGCCCACCGTATTCTCTCGCTTTCCGGGTGTACTTTCGTGACCCATCCACAGGCGAGGATGTTTCTACCCCCTTGTCGGGGTCAGTCGAGCCGCCGGGCCCGCGTGGTTTGCCTGCCCGGAATCCCTGGCATGCCTCGTGCGGGGGACATGCTAGAACGAGGACGCCGGAACCGAACGAGCGAGGGATAGCTGTGGCGGGAATGAGAGGACACTGTGGCTGAGAAGATCCCTTCCTGGCCCAAGGTCACGATTCGGCTCTACGACGACCACAACGCCGAAGTGAAGATCGCAGGCCGCAGTCACCCGCTCAACAACATGGATCCGCGGGCCGCCGCCCTCCAACTGGTCGCCGAGCAGGCCGCACAGCTCGGCCGCCCGATGAAGGTGACCGCGGTCGAGGCCGACGGCGCCTCCTGGCCGCTGATCGTGCACCCGGACGGTCAGGTCGACGCGGTCGACACCAACGCCGGGAAGAAGAAGCCGATCTGGCCGATCGTGCTGGCGATGGTCGTGGCCGTCGTACTGCTCGGCGGGACCATCCTCTACCTGACGGTCTTCAGCAAGCTGGGCGACCACCGGCCGGTGGCGACCGTGTCACCGAAGCTGCCGTCGCTCCCGGAGCCCAAGGTCCAAAGCGACGACTTCCCTCCGAAGACGCAGCCGCCGGGGTACACCGCGCACGCGGACTGGACCGTCGACATCGCCAAGGACAGTACGCCGGCGATCCGGCCGGACGGCACCGAGGTCGCGATCCTCGTGCAGGACCCGGACTCGTCGAACAAGAAGGTCGTCGTATTCGATGCCGGGGGCAAGGTGCTCTGGCAGGACAAGGTTCCGAAGGACGCGGACAGCCCGGTCTACACCACGATCGACTCCAAGGTCGTACTCGCGATCACCACCCAGGACACGCTGTACTACTGGGAGGGCGACGGCGCGATGGCCAAGGAGATCGAGCTGCCCGACGGCGCCACCGTACAGTTCTTCGGCAAGTCGCCGTTGATCATGCTGGGAGACCAGGCGGGCGCGATGGTGATCTCGGGCGGCGTACTCAAGGCGATCCCGGAGATCCCGCGGCTGTCGACCATCCTGCTCGCCGAGGGCGACCGCGTGCTGGTCTCGCGGTACGACACGCCGATCTACTGGGCGCAGCCGGACAAGCCGATGGCGGAGCTGACGCTGGAGAAGCCGGGCGGGGCCGGGGAGGTCAAGCAGGTCGTTGCCGCCAGCCCCGACTATGTCTTGGTGCTTTGGACCCTCGCGAAGGACCCGACTCAGGTCATCCCGGTGGTGCACTCGTCGGCCAGCGGCAAGCTGGTCGCGGTGTGCCAGACCCAGCAGGAGGGCGGGACCGACGACTGGGACTGGGTCCCGGACCCGACCCGCAAGTCCGCCGCCTGGGGTGAGTGCCTGATCAACATGTCCAGCCGGAAGATCCACATGCTCCCCGGCTTCAGGCCGCTCTCACTGGCCGGCGGCTTCATCTACGGCACCCTGGAAAGCAAAACCGTCGCCATCTCGTCGAACTGGAAGCAGTACCCGCTCACCGCCGTCACCCGCCCCTGGGGCATCGCAGGCACCCACGCCATCATCGTCTACAACTCAGTCCTCTACGCCCTGGACCGCAAATGACCCCCCACCGCGCAGTCAACATGACCACACGGCCCGGAGCAGCCGCGAGCGGACGGCTCGGAACTGGTGTGAGTGGGTGGCTCGGAGTTGGTGTGATTGGCCGGCGCGGGATGGGGCGGGTGTTGGCGGCGCTGGCAGCAGTTGGTGTGCTGCTGGCTCCGTCGGCACAGGCGCTCGCGGAGGACAGCGAACCACAGCCAACCGCCTGGCCCACCGTCGACCCACCAGACAAGTTCGGCCAAGCCTCAGAACCCCAACCAGTCAAATGGCCCGCCCCCGTCCAATACCCCGGCTGACCCCGGTCGTCTCCTCCCGAGCCGCCCCAGGCTGATGGGCTGCCCCAGGCTGCACTCGGACTGACCCCGGGTGACCGCAGCTGACCGGCGCTGACCCAATCCGACCGGAGCTCCGCTCGAGCTGACCCGCGCTGCACCGGACTGCACTCCGGCCACTCTGGCTGCACTCGCGCTGACACCGCTGCACTCATGCCGACCCGGGTGACCGCGGCTCACCGGAGCTGACCCGCGCCCGACCGCAGCTCCACTCGGGCTGACCCGGGCTGACCGGAGCTCCACTCCGGGCTGACCCGCATTGCCCCGGGCTGCACTCGAACTGACTCCGGCTGACTCCGGCTGACTGGCGCTGCGCCTGGCTGACCCGGCTGGGCTCGGGCTGGGCCGGGGTCGGCTGGGCTGCAGGCGGGGTGATACGGCGAAGGCCCGCGGTCCCTGGTGGGGAGCGCGGGCCGTTTGGGGGGTGGGATCAGTTGGCTGCTACCTCGAGGCGGACCGTGGCGGCTACCTCGGGGTGGAGCTGGACTGAGACCTGGTGCTTGCCGGTGGTCTTGATCGGGGACGCGATCGCGATCGCGCGCTTCTCGACCAGGGGGCCGCCGGCGGCCTTGATGGCGGCGGCGATGTCGGCCGGGGTCACCGAACCGAACAGCCGGCCGGTGTCGCCGGCCTTGACGTCCAGCTTGACGGCGAGCTGCTCGAGCTGATTCTTGACCTCGCTCGCGTGCTCCTTGCCCTGGATCGCCCGGGCGTCACGCGCCCGCTTGATCGTGACGATCTGCTTCTCCGCACCGCGGGTCCAGCCGATCGCCAGGCCGCGCGGGACGAGGTAGTTCCGGCCGTAGCCGTCCTTGACCTCGACGATGTCGCCGGGAGCCCCGAGGCCCTCGACCTCCTGAGACAGGATGAGCTTCATGGTCCGCGCCTCCCTCAGCGAGCCGTGCTCGTGTACGGCAGCAGAGCCACCTCACGAGCGTTCTTGATAGCGGTGGCCACGTCGCGCTGGTGCTGCACGCAGTTCCCGGTCACCCGGCGGGCGCGGATCTTGCCGCGGTCCGAGATGAACTTCCGCAGCAGCGCGGTGTCCTTGTAATCGACGTACGTCGCCTTGTCCTTGCAGAAGCCGCAGATCTTCTTCTTCGGCTTCCGAACGATCTTGGCCATTGTGGTGCTCTCTTCCTACTTCCAGAGCCCGGCAGAGTTGCCGGAATGGTCACTGACTGATGATGAATTGCGGGCCGATCAGAACGGAGGCTCCTCCATCGAGCCGCCGCCCTGGCTGGCCCAGGGGTCGTTCTGCTGGGCGGACTGACCGCCGCCCTGCGGGGTGGCCCAGGGGTCGTTCTGCTGGTTGCCGCCACCTTGGCCGCCGCCGTAGCCGCCGCCTTGGTTGCCGCCACCCTGGTAACCACCGCCACCCTGGTTGCCGCCACCCTGGTTGCCGCCACCACCGAAGCCACCGCCGCCACCGCCGTCGGAGCGCGAGGTCTTGGAGATCTTCAGCGTCGCGTACCGCATGCTGGCGCCGATCTCCTCGACGTCACACTCGAAGACGGTGCGCTTGTTCCCGTCGCGGTCGTCGTAGCTGCGCGCCTTCAGGCGCCCGTGCACGACGACCCGGGAACCGCGGGTGAGTGACTCGGCAACGTTCTCGGCGACCTGCCGCCACACCGAACACGAGATGAAGAGGGTCTCCCCGTCCTTCCACTCGTTGCTCTGCCGGTCCAGCGTCCGCGGGGTGGAAGCGATGGTGAAATTCGCCACCGCGGCACCAGAGGGCGTGAAGCGCAGTTCGGGATCACCCGTGAGGTTTCCGATCAGGGTGATGGGTGGTTCGCCTGCCATTGCCGTTCCTCCTGCTATCGGGTGTGGCTGCGTCTACAGCTATTGGTATCGGCTGGAGCCGACAGTACCGATGGCTGCTGACGACCCCAGGGTCAGTGCTGGTCCGGCCGGATGACCTTGGTGCGCAGGATCGACTCGTTCAGCGTGAGCTGACGGTCGAGCTCCTTCACGACCGCCGGCTCGGCGGTCAGGTCGACGACGGCATAGATGCCTTCGGACTTCTTCTTCACGTCATAGGCAAGCTTCCGACGGCCCCAGATGTCGAGCTTCTCGACCGTGCCACCTTCCTTGCGGACGATGTTCAGGTACTGGTCGATGGACGGCTCCACGGTGCGCTCATCGAGCTCCGGGTCGAGGATCACCATGACTTCGTAACGACGCATGCGCGAACTCCACCTCCTTCGGACTTGGCGGCCACGGTCTCTCCGTGGCAGGAGGGCGATGCGGTGTGCTGCACGCCGGCAATTGCCGCCGACGCCAAGCAATGAGCCCGGTCGATGGACCGGGCCACAACCAAAAGAGTACCAGCGTCCGGACGCCGACTTGACCATATCCACAGGCTTATTCGGTGACTCTACGTCAGCAGGTGATGACGATCCGTTCGCGCTGGCGGAGTACGAGCACCACCAACGGTACGGCGAGGACGAGTGCTACCGCGGCCAGGATCGGGAAGCCGCCGAGCGTGAACAGCCACGGTGAGGTTGCGGTGGCGAGGGCGGAAACGCCCCAGATCGCGGACTCGACGCGGCTCTCGAGCGCGGTCGCGCCGAGTTGGGCGCTGCCGCTGAGGTAGCAGAGGTTCCAGGCGTAGCCGAGGAGGAAGAGGGCCGGGGTGAAGACGAGGCCGGCGCGGGTGACCAGTACGGCGGCCGCGAGGAGGCCGGTCAGTCCGGCGAGCATCACGACTCGCGAACCGAAGCGGTCGATCAGCCAACCGGTCAGCGGCGACAGGGCGAACATCCCCAGCGTGTGGGCAGACAGCATCACGCCGAGAACGCCTAGGCCGTCGTGGTGCAGATGGGTATGGACCGGGACGGCTGTCATCACCGAGACCATCACCAGTTGGCCGACGATCATGACGCCCGCAGCCAAGAGCACGGGCCGCCTGCTGGTTGCTGTGGGCCCCTGGGGTGCGTCGGTGGCTTTGGTACGGCGGATGTACGTCGAGGCGATCAGTGCGGAGAACACTGCGGCCAAGGCCAGCAGGAACGGACCTGCAATCGCCGGGAGGCCAACGCTGGATGCGGCCGACTGGGAGGGCGCCATGAGGAACGGTCCGCCGGCGGCGCCGAGTGTGCTGGCCCAAACGACTGTGCTCATTGCCTGCGACCGTTTAGCTGCAGGTGCGACGTCAGCGGCGGCGTAGCGGGAGAGGAGGCTGGCTGCGTTGCCCGCGCCTAGTAGGAACATGCCTGCGAAAAGCAAAGCGACCGGTGCGCCGACAGCGGCGAGGACGGTGAGCGCCCCGCCGGCTACGCCAACGCCGTACCCCATCTTGAGCGCCTGGGCTCTGCTGGCGCGGGACGTCCAGCGTCCGACCAGTACTGCGCCTGCGGCGGTGCCTAGTACGCCCGCGGTGTTGGGTAAGCCGGCCAGCGCCGGGCCGAGGTCGTCGGCGATCAGGATCGCGCTGACTGCGCTGGCGGCGACAATCGCGGCGTTCATCAAGGCGGCTGCGAGAACGACGGGGATCAGCATGCCAACAACGCTAGAAAGCCGCCACGATCCAATGAAGGCAGAACCAAAGGTCTGAGGGCTTGCCGAGGAGCGATCTGAAAGGTGTTCTGGCGATATGACCTTTCATGAGCGTGAACTCGACTCCACCGACTGGCAGATCCTGGCCGCGCTGCAGTCCGACGGCCGCCTCTCCTTCAACCAGCTCGGCAAGCGCGTCAACCTGTCCCCACCGGCCGTCGCCGACCGGGTACGCCGACTCGAAGAGGCAGGCGTCATCACGGGCTACCGCGCCGAGGTGGACCCCGCCCGCGCCGGCCAGCCGCTGTCCGCCTTCGTCCAGA